>JBAWFF010000384.1:0-10201 GCA_049591635.1 Acetobacteraceae bacterium | reverse complement strand
GCAGGAGGCTGCGCGCGAACTCGACCGCCAGATCGCGGCGACCAATCTCGACCGCCGCGCCGCCGAGACCGAATCCGCGGCCGATTCTCGCCGCGCCACCGAACTGGCCGCGCGCGTCGACAGCCTGCGCGCCTTGATGGCCAAGCTCGACGAGCAGCAGAGACGGCCCAAAACCCGCGCCAGGCGCGGCCGCGATACAGCGCCGGACGAGGCGCCGGCAGCCTCCTCCGGCGCGCTGTTGGTGCCGGTGACCGGCACCGTCGTCCGCTCGTGGGGCGCCCCGACCGACGCCGGCCCTGCCGCCGGCATCTCCTACCGCGCCGCCCCAAACGCCCAGGTGCTCGCCCCGTGCGACGGCAAGGT
Organism: Acetobacteraceae bacterium; assembly: GCA_049591635.1. Lineage (GTDB taxonomy): Bacteria > Pseudomonadota > Alphaproteobacteria > Acetobacterales > Acetobacteraceae > DATFDN01. The sequence goes on along the minus strand of JBAWFF010000384.1, from coordinate 9,838 downwards.
GGTTTTCGCGGCGCCGTTTCGCAGCTATGGTAAGCTCCTGATCGTCGACTGCGGCAGCATCGATGCCGTCCTCGCCGGCCTCGCCCGGCTGGACGTCCATGCCGGCCAGCGCCTGCGTCGCGGTGCGCCGGTCGGCGCCATGCCGGACTGGAACCCCGCCGATCAGGGCGATCGGCCGACCCTCTACGTCGAACTGCGCCGGCACGGCGAGCCGGTGAACCCAGTGAGCCTGCTGAATACCGGCTGAGCAGGCGCCTCGGTGCCCGTGTTGCGCGTCCCGGATCGCGAGACGCATCCGCCGCGGGCTTTCATGCAGTCGCCACCTACGGATACACTCGATTTCTGATCGCGGTGGCCAACGCGTAGTGGGAGACGATGCCGTGGAGCTGTCCGAAGAACATCGCATGTTGCGTGACCTCGTCGCTAAGTTCGTCGATCGCGACCTCATGCCCCTCGAGAAATCCGTGCTCGCGCGCGAGGCCCGCGGCGAGAAATACGGCCTCACCGAACAGGAAGAGGCCCCGCTTCTCGCCAAGTGCCGCGAACTCGGCCTGTGGGCGCTCGACGTGCCGGAGGAATGGGGCGGCGCCAACCTGCCCGCCGTCGCGCTGATGCCGATGCACGAGGAAATCGGCCGCACCGTCGTGCCGTTCACCTTCCCGCCCGACAGCCCCAACCTGCACATGCTGATGGCGGTCGCCGACCAACGCCAGACGGAGCTTTACCTGCGCCCGTACGCCGAGGGCCGCGCCCGTTCGGCCATCGCGATCTCCGAACCCGGCGCCGGCGGCGACCCGGCGGAGATGACGACGCGGGCGGTGAAGGACGGCGGCGACTGGGTCATCAACGGCCGCAAGATCTGGGTCAGCGGCATTCCGCGCGCCGACTTCGTCATCGTGATGGCACGCACCGGGGAGGGCAAGCGCCACGAGGGAATCAGTGCCTTCATTATCGAACGCGGGACGCCAGGGTTCATCACCGAACGCGAGATCCCGATGATCGGCGGCCGTCGCACGTACGAACTGGTGTTCGACGATTGCCGGGTTCCGGAATCGCAGGTGCTTGGCCGGCTCGGCCACGGCTTCGCGCCGATGCAGCTGCGCCTGACCGTGCGGCGCTTGCAGATGGGCGCTTGGTGCATCGGCATGGCACGCCGCGCGCTCGACATGATGTGCGAACAGGCCCGCAACCGCCGGACTTTCGGCGCCTTGCTCGCCGACCGTCAGGCCATCCAGTGGTGGGTTGCCGACGCCGCGACGCGCATCCACGCTTGCCGGCTGATGGTGATGGACGCCGCCGCCAAGCTCGACGCGAAGCAGGAGGTCCGCACCGAGGCCTCCATGATCAAGGTGTTCGCAACGGAAATGGCAGGCGACGTCGTCGATCATGCCATGCAGACCTTCGGCGCGATGGGCATGACCAAGGAGTTGCCGTTGCAACTGCTCGCCCAGCAGGTGCGGGTGATGCGCATCTACGAAGGCCCGACCGAGGTCCACCGCATGGCGATCGCGCGGCGGCTGCTGAGGGATCGGCAGGGGTAGACCCCCGAAAATGTGGTCACATCGGCGGCGCCGGCCCTTGATTTGTGCTCAGGTCGACGTTCGCAGGTGCAGCATTTGTGCTCATAACGCCCTTCGCAGGTGCAGCATTCGGGGGCATATCTCGCAGTTGCGAACAGGATTTGTGGACACAACGAAGCGACCCAGGCTTAACCGCCGGCGATTTTCGGAATCAGATAGATCTCGCTACCGTCGTCCAGCTTGGCGTCGTACGCGTCCTGGTAGATCACTCCGTCGATCGCGATCGCCATGCCCTCCTCGACCCGCGACCCGAGGCCCGGAAAGCGGGCGTCGAGTTCACGCACGAGCGAGAGAAAGGTCCGCGCCTTCACCTCCAACTCCGCCTGTCCGCCGGTGAAAGCGAGACAGGAGGAGCCGGAGATGACGACGCGCGGCAGGGGTCGGCCCCTCCCTTGGTCAGGACGCCTTGGCCGCCGCGTCCAGGGCCGCCAGCACCTTGGGCGGCGACATCGGCAAATGATGCATCCGAACCCCTGTCGCCGCGCGGATCGCGTTGCCGACGGCCGCCATCGGCGGCACGATCGGAACCTCGCCGACGCCGCGCGCACCGAACGGATGGCGCGGATTGGGGACCTCGACCATCACCGCCTCGATGCGCGGCAGATCCGAGGCGACGGGGACGCGGTAGTCGAGGAAGCCAGGGTTCTCCATCCGGCCCTTGGAATCGTAGACGTATTCCTCGTTCAGCGCCCAGCCGATGCCTTGCGCGGCGCCGCCTTGGATCTGGCCCTCGACATAGGCCGGGTGGATCGCCTTGCCGACGTCCTGGACCGCCGTGTAGCGCAGGATCGTCGAGCGCCCGGTCTCCGGATCGACCTCGATGTCGCAGATATGGACGCCGAAGCCCGGGCCGGCGCCTTGCGCGTTCAGCGACACCTCCGAACTGATCGGGCCGCCGGTACGGGCCGCCTTCAGCGCGATCTCGCCGAGCGTCATCGGCTCGAACCCGCCGGCGTTCGATCCGGCCGGATAGGCCGCGCCGTCGCGCCACTCCACCGCCTCGACCGGAATCTCCCAGATCTGCGCGGCGCGTTCCTTGAGTTGGTGGACCACGCGTTCGCCGGCCTGCGTCACCGCCATGCCGGTCGCGAAGGTGACGCGGGAGCCGCCGGTGACGTGGGTGAAGCCGATCGAGCTGGTATCGCCGACGATCGGGCGGACCTTCTCGACGTCGATGCCCAGCACCTCGGCCGCCATCATCGCCATCGAGGCGCGCGAGCCGCCGATGTCGGGGCTGCCGGACACCACGCCGGCCGTGCCGTCCTCGTTCACATGCACGGCGGCGGAGGACTCGCCGCCGATGTTGAACCAGAAGCCACAAGCGATGCCGCGACCCTGGTTGGGACCGAGCGGCGCGGTGTAGTGCGGATGGTTCCTCGCCGCCGCCAGCGTCTCCAGGAAGCCGATGTCGCGGAAGCTCGGCCCGTAATGGGTCTTGCTACCCTCGCGCGCACCGTTCTTCTCGCGCAGGGCGATCGGGTCCATGTCCAGCTTGCGCGCGAGGTCGTCGAGCGCGGACTCGACCGCCCAGGACGACATCGGCGCGCCGGGGGCGCGGTAGGCGGCGACCTTGGGACGGTTGGAGACGACATCGAAGCCCTCGACGTCGACGTTCGGCAGATCGTACATCGCGAAGCCGCACATGCAGCCCGGCCCGATCGGCGAGCCGGGGAAGGCACCGGCCTGGTATTTCAGTACTTCCTTCGCGGCGACAATCGTGCCGTCGCGCTTGGCGCCGATCTTCACGTCGATGACGGTGCCGGAGGTCGGGCCGGTGGCCTGGAATACCTCCTCGCGCGTCATCACCATCTTCACCGGCCGGCCGGTCTTCTGCGCGAGCGCGAGCGCCAGCGGCTCCAGATAGACCAGCGTCTTGCCCCCGAAGCCGCCACCGATCTCCAACGGGACGGCGCGGACGTTGGACAACTCCCAGTTCAGCAGCTTGGCGCAGTAGGCGCGCACCATGAACTGGCCCTGGCTGGAACTATAGATCTGCGCCTGACCGTCGGCGGCGACGCTGACCACGCAAGCGTGCGGCTCGATATAGGCCTGGTGCACCGGCTGCGTGGTGTAGTGCCCTTCAACGACGACATCGGCCTCGCGGAAGCCCTTGTCGATGTCGCCCTTCTTATAGACGACGCGCTTGGCGACGTTGGACGGCTTGCTGGGCCTGGGGTCCATGCCCGCAGTGAACAGATCGTCGTGCAGCACCGGCGCGTCGGCCGCCATCGCCGCTTCCACGTCGATGACGTGCGGCAGGACGTCGTACTGGACGTCGAGCAGCGCCAGCGCCGCATCGGCGACGGATTGGGAGATCGCGGCGACGGCGGCGACCGCGTGGCCCTCGTACAGCACCTTGTCGCGGGCTATGCAGTTGCGCGACAGGTCACGGAAGTTCATCGGGCCTTCGCCGACGACGGCTTCCTCCGAGGCGATATCGGGAAAGTCGGCGGCAGTGACGACGGCGCGCACGCCCGCCAGCTTCAGCGCCTTGGTCGCGTCGATCGAGACGATCCGCGCGTGGGCGTGCGGGCTGCGCTTGACCTTGGCCCACAGCATTCCCGGCAAGGTCATGTCGGCGCCGAACTGCGCCCGGCCGGTGACCTTGTCCACACCGTCCGGGCGCACCGGGCGGGTTCCGACGACCTTCAACTCAGGCTTGCTGACGATGTAATTCATGCTGCTTGCCTCTCTCCACGCATCTCGGCGGCGGCGTCCATGACGGCCGCGAGAACCTTGTCGTAGCCGGTGCAACGGCAGAGGTTGCCGGCGAGCCAGTAGCGCGCCTCCTCCTCCGTCGGGTTCGGGTTGCCATCCAGCAGCGCCTTGGTGGCGACGATCAGGCCCGGCGTGCAGAAGCCGCATTGCAGCGCCGCGTGCTCGAGGAACTGGCGCTGCACGGGATGGAGTTCGTCTTCGCGGGCGATGCCCTCGACGGTGGTGATGGCGTGGCCCTCGGCCTCGACGCCCAGCATCAGGCAGGAGCACATCAGCGCCCCGTCGCAGATGACGCTGCACGCGCCGCAATCGCCCGAGGCGCAGCCTTCCTTGCTGCCGGTCAGGTTCAGCGTGTTGCGGAGCACATCGAGCAGGGTCTCCTGCGTCTCGCACAGGAACTCGACCGGCTCGTTGTTGATGGTTGTACTGACGTGATGCTTGCTCATTAGGATTCCTCAGCCGCGCTTGGCGGCGCGTTCGAATGCGATGGCGGCGGTGCGGCGGGCGAGCACGCCCGCGACCCTGGTGCGGTACTCGATGGTGCCACGCTTGTCGGTGATCGGGCGGCAAACGTCCTGCGCGGCGGCGTCGAGCCGCGCGAGCGTCTTGTCGTCGAGGCGCGAGCCGATCAGCGCGGCGGCGGCCCCGGCGACCAATAGGGGAGTCGGCGCGACGGCGCCGAGGCAGACGCGGGCGGCGGTGCAGACGCCCGCTGCGTCGAGCGTCACGCTGACGCCGCAGCCGACCACCGCGATATCCATCTCGGTGCGCGGGATGAAACGGAGGTAGGCGTCAGATGCCCGGGCGGGAAGCCTGGGCAGGCGGAACTCGATGATGAACTCGCCCTTGGCGAGCGAGGTGCGACCGGGACCGGTGGGGACCTGCTCGACCGGAACCTCGCGCTTGCCGTTCGGCCCGACGACGACCGCGATGGCGCCGGCCGCGATCATCGCCGGCACGCTGTCGGCGGCGGGTGAAGCGTTGCACAAATTACCGGCGAGCGAGGCGCGGCCCTGAATCTGGGTCGAGCCGATGAGGTCCATCGCCTCGACCACGCCGGGGTAGGCGTGTTTCAGCGCCTCATGCTCTTCGATCACCGCGCCGGGGGTGGCGGCGCCGATGACGAAGCCGCCGTCTTCCTCACGAATGCCCATGATGCCGGGCAGCCGCTTGGTGTCGACGATCAGCTCGGGCTTCACCCGTCCAGAGCGGAGTTGGACCAGGAGGTCGGTCCCCCCGGAGAGCACCTTGGCGAGGCCGGAGGCACCGGCAAGGAGAGCGACGGCCTCGTTGACCGTCGTAGGCGCGGCGTAGTTGAGGCTGGGCATGCTGGCTCCTGGCTGCGCGCGAGGCACGATTGACCGCGATCCCCGCGCGAGGCGTCCTGATTTGCGTTATGGACCAGACCATTCTACCGCCGTTCCGTGCCCCTGGGTCAAGTTGAGGCCCAGTTCCGCGAGTCCCGCTTGGCGAGCACCCCCGCGATCCGTAGACTATTCCGCAAGGATAACCCGAGCCGAGCCGCCCATCATGCGCGTGACCGTCGTCCTTCTCGGCCTGCTATGCCTCGCCGGCTGCGGCACGGTTCCGGCGCTGTCGTCGGACGGGCTGGACGACGGCTACAGCGCCCACAGCCAGCAGGTGCGGCGCGACGTCGAGGCGATTACCCGAGGGATGAATTACGCCCGCGCCCAGTCCGAGGCGGTGGCTCGGGCGCGGACGCGGTGAGCCCGTTCCTTGCCCTTTTGGCGTTCCTGCAAGCCGCACACGTCCCGACGCAACAAGTCCGCATCCCGGAGCCTGATGGGACCATGTTGAATGCGGCCCTGGTCCGTCCCCCGGGCCAGGTGCAAGGCGCCGCGATCGTCGCGCTGCATGGTTGCGGCGGGCCATTTCCGACGCGGGACGGCCCCTGGGCGGTGGCCCTCGCCGAGGCGGGACATGTGGTGCTGTTGCCCGACAGTTTCGGCTCGCGCGGCCTCGGCTCGCAATGCCGCGTCAAGGAGCGTGCCGTGCGCGTGCTGCCGACGCGCCGAACCGATGCCATCGCCGCCGCCGAGTGGCTTTCCGCACGTCCCCAAACGCCGCCGGGCGGCGTGGTGCTGATGGGCTGGTCGAACGGCGGCTCGACGACCCTGTGGACGGCGGATGCCGCGCGGGATCCGCCGCCGGGACTGTTTCGCCGCTTCGTCGCCCTCTATCCCGGCTGTAGGTCCGAGGCGGCTTCGGCAACCTATAGGCCGGCGGGCCCGCTGATGATCCTCGTGGGGGCAAACGACGACTGGACGCCGGCGGCGCCCTGCCGGACCTTGGCGGCGCGCTTTCCGTCGCAGATCAGCCTGACCGTCTATCCGGATGCTTGGCACGACTTCGACGCGCTGGACCGGCCGGTGAAGCTACGCTCCGGCCTCGCGACGCCGCCGAGCGGCACCGGCGAGGCCCATACCGGCACCAACGTGGCGGCCCGCGCTGACGCCCTCGACCGCGTGCCCGCCTTCGTCGACGGGCCTTGATCCCGTGGCCGATGATGCGCCGTTCTTCATCGTGGGCTGCGGGCGGTCCGGCACGACGCTGCTCCGCCTCGTGCTGTCCGGTCACTCGCGCATCGAGATTCCGCCCGAGACCTGGTTCCTGCTGCCGCTGGTCGCCCGCCTGCCGCTGACCGATAGGCTGACCCCGGCGCAGCTCGAGGAGGCGATCAGCCTCGTCACCGGCGACTACCGCTGGCCGGACATGGAGATCGCGGCGGCGGACTTCGCCGCCCAGGCGCGCGCCCTGCCCGATCCGCGCATCGCGACGCTGGCGGGCCTCGTGTACGACGAGTATCGGCGGCGCGCCGGCAAGCCGCGCTTCGGTGACAAGACGCCGCCCTATATCGGCATCCTGCCGCAGCTCGCCACGATCTATCCGGACGCGCGCTTCATCAACCTCATCCGCGACGGCCGCGACGTCGCGGTCTCGTTCATCGACGCGCATTTCGAGGGGGGCGTCTGGGACACGGAGTTCGAGTGGCGCCGCGCGGTGCGCCTGGACCTCGCGTATCGGACCACGCCCCTCGCCGAGCGCATCCTGGAAGTGCGCTACGAGGATATGGTACGAGACCTGGAAGCGACGACACGGCGGGTCTGCGCTTTCCTGGGCGAGACGTTCGAGCCGGAGATGCTGGCTTACCAAGGATCGATCGAAACCAAGGTGCCAGCACGAGAGCGCATCGTGCATGGCTCGCTCGGCCGTCCGGTCGCGGCGGGTGCCGCCGCCGCCTGGCGTGTCCGTCTGTCGGCGTGGGAACTGTTCCTCATCGAGAGCTGCATCCGCTCCGAGCTGGTCGCGCTCGGCTATCAGCCGCGCTTCGGGGGAACCGGGTGGGAGCCCGCGATGGGCGTGACCCGCACGTTGCTTGGCGCAGCGGGGCCGCATCTGCGCCGCCTGATCCAGGGCCTGCATCGGCGCGATCTGCTGCGTCGGCAGGTCTACATATAGGTTTCTACATATAGTTTCTGTAATTGTGCACTGCACGTCTACCGCTTGCCTTATGCGGTGCCGCGCGCGCAGCATCCTCGCGGGCCAGTTCATGGGAGGCAGACGCCATGACGATCGCCGCGATCCTTCGCCATAAGGGCCAGGAGGTATTCACCGTCCGCTCGGCGGCCACGATCGCCGAGGTGGCCGCGCTGCTCGCGCAAAAGGGGATCGGCGCCCTGCCGGTGGTGGACGGACATCAGCTGCTGGGCATCGTCAGCGAGCGCGACATCGTGCGGAGTTTGCACACCGTCGGCGCGCCGACCCTGGAGATGACCGCCGGCCAGTTGATGACACGCTCGCTTCAGCATGCCTCGCCGAAGACCACCATCATCGAGGCGATGCGGCAGATGACCATCGGACGATTCCGTCACATCCCGGTGATGGTCGATGACGAACTCGTCGGATTGGTCAGCATCGGCGACGTGGTGAAGGCGCGGATCATGGAGCAGGACGAGGAAGTCGACAGCCTGAAGGCTTATATCGCCAGCGCGTGACGCGATCAGACCATCCGGCGTCGACCGGACGCGTCGGGCTCTCCGTAGCCGGAGACCCCGTAGTAGTCATCGATGCGACGGCCCCAGGTCGCGTCCCCCCAAGCCATCGTGTCCCCGGCCGCGTGCGAGGGGGCGCCCTCCAATTGGGCGCGGTCGATATCGACGACGTAGCAGCGCCGATCGTCATCATATGTGAGTATCTTCCAAGGGAGCGCGTGATGGTGGTCGCCGATGTGGAGGAAGCCGCCAAAGCTCATGATGGCGTATTCCGCGTTCCCGGAGACCTTGTCGATGAGCACATCGTGCACGTGGCCGAGCTTTTCGCCGGCGGTGTTGTAGACGCTCGTGCCGTTGATCCTGCTGACGGACACCAGGCGGCCGGTGTGATCGGGGGGGTCGTCGACGCTGGCCATTGGGCACCTCGTTGCATTCGGCGGAAACGGCGCCTTGGTAGCACTTAGGAGCATGTTGCGGTAAGGGGTATCAGACTCCCGCCGCCGTCAGGATACGCGGCGCCAATCGGTAGTGCCGCCGGTCGATCATGAGACCCAGGCAGCCGGTCCAGCTGCGCGTTCGCCCAGGCTTCACCACCAGCCAGGCGTCCAAAAATCCCGGCTGACCTATCCGCTTCACGGACATCGACATAACCCCCCGCGCACGCGCAGGGGAATCACATCCGGACGATTTCGCAACAGGCCCGTGTCGTGGGAGAGGGGTTGGCCCTTAGCTCAGACCACGCGCCGCCGACCCGCCTCGCCGGGCATCCCGTAGCCCGGAACGCCGTAATAGTCATCGATGCGACGGCCCCACGTCGCATCCCCCCAAGCCCAATTATCCTCCGCCGCGTAGGCGGGCGCGCCCTCCAGCCGGGTCTTGTCGAGGTCGACGACGTAGCCGCCCTCCCGCTCGTCGTATTTGAGGAGCTTCCACGGCAGCGGGTGATAGCGGTCGCCGATCCCCAGGAAACCGCCGAAGCTCATGACCGCGTATTCAGCGTTGCCGGAGGCCTTGTCGATCATGACGTCATAGACACTACCGAGCTTTTCTCCGGCGGTATTGTAGACGCTCGTGCCGTTCACCTTGCTGGCCGGAATCAGGCGGCCGGTGGTATCGGAGAGATTGGTCACGCTAGCCATGCTGCTACCTCGTTTGTTTGGGACGGGATCGTCGACGAGGTAACGCGGCATCAGCCAAGCGGTTCGACTCCCGCCGCCGCAAGGATACGGAGCGCCAATCGGTAGTGCGGCCGGTCGATCATCTTCCCGTCCAGCGCGAAGACACCGGAATCCGGGTTCGCGGCGAAATGATCGCGCACGCGCCCGGCCCAGCGGACCTGCTCGGGCGGCGGGGTGAAGACGGCGTTGACGATGTCGATCTGATCGGGGTGGATCAGTATCTTGCCGGCGAAACCATCAGCGGCGGCGGCCGCCGCTTCCCGGCGCAGGCCGTCCGGGTCGCGCGGATCGGGCCACGGGGTGTCGATCGCCGGCACGCCGAGCGCCCCGGCGATGGCCAGCACCTGGG
>JBAWFF010000383.1:0-15002 GCA_049591635.1 Acetobacteraceae bacterium | reverse complement strand
GCGCACGGTCGCGGCGGTGGCCGGGGGCCTCGATCAGCCTTACCCGCCCGAACACGCCGATTTGCAGCGCCGGATCGCCGAAGGCGGGGTCGTGCTCACCGAGGCGCCCCTCGGTACCGTGCCGCAGGCGCGGCATTTCCCCCGCCGCAACCGCCTGATCGCCGGGCTGTCGCTGGGCGTCGTGGTGATCGAGGCCGCGCCCAGGTCGGGCAGCCTGATCACCGCGCGACTGGCCCAGGAGGCCGGGCGGGAGTTGTTCGCCGCCCCCGGCTCGCCTCTCGATCCGCGCGCGCGAGGCTCCAACGACCTCATCCGTCAAGGTGCGTACCTTACGGAGACAGCCGCCGACGTTCTCGACAACCTGCCGGACCACCCGTTGCGGACCGGGATCGCGCGGGCGCCGCTGTTCGCGCGGGGCGCCCCGGACGGACTGGCCGAGTCGGACCTTACTTGGGAAGAGCCGCCGGAGCCGGCTTCGGGCCTCGCCGCGGCCCGCTCGCAGGTCGTTGAATTGCTTGACGCCTCGCCGACACCTGTTGACGATCTCGTGCGCCGCTGCCAGTTCTCCCCGGCCGCCGTGATGGCGGTCCTGCTCGAACTGGAACTCGCCGGCCGGATCGAGACGTTTTCGGGGGCGCGGGTCGCGCTGATGGCGCCCTGACGCCGAGCTTGGTGAACTGGCCGACGCATAGGACAAAATGACCGACGTCGTCGTCGTCGAATCTCCCGCCAAGGCCAAGACCATCAATCGCTACCTCGGTGACAAGTTCACCGTCCTGGCGAGCTTTGGTCATGTGCGCGACCTTCCCCCGAAGGACGGCTCGGTGCGCCCCGAGCAGGACTTCGCGATGGATTGGGAGGCCGACGCGCGCGGCGAGCGCCAGGTCGGCGCCATCGCCAAGGCGCTAAAGGGCGCCCACACGCTCTATCTGGCGACCGATCCGGACCGCGAGGGCGAGGCGATTTCTTGGCATGTGCGCAACATGCTCGACGAGAAAAAGGCGCTGCGCGGCGTCGAGGTCCGCCGGATCACCTTCAACGAGATCACCCGCAGCGCCATCCGCGCCGCGATGGCGCACCCGCGCGATCTGGATCAGCCGCTGATCGAGGCGTACCTGGCCCGCCGCGCGCTCGACTACCTCGTGGGCTTCACCCTCTCGCCCGTGCTCTGGCGCAAGCTGCCGGGCAGCCGCAGCGCCGGGCGGGTGCAATCGGTCGCGCTGCGGCTGATCTGCGAGCGCGAAGCGGAGATCGAGGCATTCCGCCCGCGCGAATACTGGACCGTCGAGGCGCTGTTCGCGACGCCCGCCGGCGCCCCGTTCACCGCGCGGCTGACGCATCTGGACGGCAAGCGGCTCGATCAGTTCGACCTCAATACCGAGGCGCTGGCGCTGCGGGCCAAGGCGGCGGTCGAGGCGGGCACATTCACTGTCGGCACGGTCGAGAGGAAGCGCGTCAAGCGCAATCCGCCAGCACCCTTCACCACCTCGACCTTGCAGCAGGAAGCCTCCCGCAAGCTCGGCTTCGGCGCCCAGCAGACCATGCGGACCGCCCAGCAACTCTACGAGGGCGCCGACCTGGGCGGTGAGACGGTCGGCCTCATCACCTACATGCGGACCGACGGCGTGCAGATGGCGCGCGAGGCGATCGGAGCGATCCGCGAACATGTCGGCGAGGCCTACGGCGCCGACTACCTTCCTGCCGCGCCGCGCGAATACACGAGCAAGGCGAAGAACGCGCAGGAGGCGCACGAGGCGATCCGCCCGACCGACGTCGCCCGCACACCTGACTCGGTCGCCCGCTACCTGAGCGCCGAGCAGCGCCGGCTGTACGAACTCGTGTGGAAGCGCGCCGTCGCCTCGCAGATGCAGTCGGCTGAGCTTGACCAGGTTATGGTCGAAGTGGTCGACGCGAACGGTCTGCGGCTGCGCGCCACCGGCTCGATCGTCGCTTTCGATGGGTTCCTGAAGCTCTATCGGGAGGATCGCGACGACATCGAAGGAGCGGAGGCCGAGGAGGACAGCCGGATGCTGCCGCCGATGGCGGAACGCGATCCGCTCAAGCGCGGTGACGTCGCCGCCAACCAGCACTTCACTCAGCCCCCGCCCCGCTTCTCGGAGGCCAGCCTGGTGAAGAAGATGGAGGAGCTGGGGATCGGCCGGCCCTCTACCTACGCCTCCATCCTGACGGTGTTGCAGGACCGCAAATACGTCCGTCTCGACAAGCGCCGCTTCATCCCCGAGGACCGCGGGCGGCTGGTCACTGCCTTCCTGATCAGTTTCTTCGACCACTACGTCGAAACCGGCTTCACCGCCGACATGGAGGAGAAGCTCGACGACGTTTCCGCCGGGCAGACCGACTGGCGCACCGTGATGCGCGACTTCTGGACCGAATTCTCCAAGGCGGTCGAGCAGACCCGGGACTTGAAGATCAGCGATGTGATCTCGGCGCTCGACGAAGATCTGGGGCCGCATTTCTTCCCGGCCCGCGAGGATGGCTCCGACCCGCGCCTCTGCGCGGCCTGCGGGACCGGGCGGCTGGGCCTCAAGCTCGGCCGCTACGGCAGCTTCATCGGCTGCTCCAACTATCCGGCCTGCCAGTACACCCGCCGCCTCGCGGTCGAGAACGGTGAGGAGGAGGGCGAAACCCTGAAGGAGGGGATGCGCACGCTGGGCCATGATCCGGAGACCGGGGAAGATGTGACGGTCCGGCGCGGCCCCTACGGCGTCTATGTGCAGCAGGGCGAGGCGTCCGACGACAAGAAAGCCCCTAAGCCGCGCCGCACCTCGCTGCCGCGCGGGATGGATGGGGCGCAGATCACGCTCGAGCAGGCGCTCGCGCTGCTGGCCTTGCCGCGCCTGATCGGGACGCACCCGGAGACGCGCGAGCCCATCCAGGCGGGGATCGGGCGATTTGGCCCCTACGTCCGCATGGGCGCGGTCTACGGGTCATTGGACCGCGACGATGACGTGCTGAACGTCGGCATCAACCGCGCGGTCGATCTGCTCGCCAAGAAGATGGCGAATGTCCGCACCGTCGGGATGCACCCGACGGACGGCCAGCCGGTCGCCGTCCGCAAGGGGCGGTTCGGGCCGTTCGTGCAATATGCCAATACGGTCGCCAACCTGCCGCGCGGTGTGGCGATGGAGGATGTCACGCTGCCCGAGGCGCTGGCGCTGCTTGCCGAGAAGGGCAAGACGCTGAAGCCGCGCGGCGCGCCGGCGCGCAAGCAGCGGGCCGGCGCGGCAAAAGCCAAGGCGCCCGCGAAGGAGACCGCGAAAGCGGCACCGGCGAAGCGGGCGAAGGCGAAGAAGAAGCCGGCCAAACGCAAGGCCCCCCGCAAGCGCCCGGCCGCGAGGCGAGACGCCGCCGAGTAGGGTGCTCTATGCGGCGATCCGCACCGGCAGCGACGAAATCCCGCGGATGAAGTTGGAGTAGATGCGCTTCGGCTCGTCCATCACCTCGATCTCCATCCCGCGCTTCAGGATCTCCTCCCACAGGATGGTCACCTGCGCTTCGGCCAGCCGCGCCCCGACGCAGCGGTGGATGCCGTAGCCAAACGACAGATGCTGGCGCGGCTTCGCGCGGTCGATCAGGAATTCGTCCGGACGATCGACCGTCGCTTCATCGCGGTTGCCGGAGATGTACCACATCGCGACCTTGTCGCCCTCGCGGACGTGCTTGCCGGCGATCTCGGTGTCGGTGAGCGCAGTGCGGCGCATGTGGATGATGGGCGACTGCCAGCGGATCGCCTCCTGCGCCAATCCGGGGACCAATCCCGGGTTCTCGCGCAGCTTGCGCCACTCCGCCGGGTTCTGGCTGAGCGCCCACAGACCGCCTGAGATGGAGTTCCGCGTGGTGTCGTTCCCGCCGACGATCAGCAGCACGATATTGCCGAGGTATTCGAGCGGCCGATCGACCAGGCCCTGCGTACCGGGGCCATGCGCCATCATGGAGATCAGGTCGGGGCGCGGCTCCTGCTTCGCCCGCTCGTGCCAGAGCGCGGTCATCGCGTTCAGGCATTCCGTCAGCAGCTCCAGCCGCTTGGCCTCGGAATCGACGACGCCGCCGGCATTGACGTCCATCGTCGAGACGTCGGACCAGAAGGTGAGCTTGCGCCGATCCTCGAACGGGAAGTCGAACAGGGTCGCCAGCATCTGCGTGGTGACCTCGATGGACACGCGATCCACCCAGTCGAACACTTCGTTGCGCGGCAAGTCGTCGAGGATGGCAGCGACCCGCTCGCGCAAGCCGACCGCCATCTTGCCCATGTTGGTGGGCGTGAAGGTGGGGGCGACGACGCGGCGCTGATCGGTGTGCTTCGGCGGGTCCATCGAGATGAAGCTCGGCCGACGGTACTGCATCGGCCGGTCGGTGATCGTGATCCCGCCGAGCAGGGCGTCCGAGGAGAAGTGCTGATGCCGCGTTTCGACATCGAGGATGTCGGCGTAGCGCGTCACCGACCAGAACGAGCCGTATTTCCCGTCCTCGCGATAATGCACCGGGTCTTCGCGGCGCAAGCGCGCGAAATACGGCTCCCAGCAATCGTTCTGGTAGAGCCGGGGATCGCTCACGTCGATCTTGTCGAGCGGGGTCGCGGCGGCGTCCGCGATTGAAGCGAAGGTGACCGGGGCGTCCATGGCCGTTTCCCTCCTTTGGCAAATCGACCTTAGAGGAGGCCGCGAACCCGTTCAACAAACCACCTTGACAGAAAGGCTCTTGTCGCGCGCGCGCCCCACCCAGAGCGCGTCGACGGCCTCAAGGCTGAGGCCCTTGGTTTCCGGCACCAAGTGGCGCGCGAACTGGAACGCACCGAAGGTCAGCGCGGCATAGACGAAGAAAACACCCGGACGGCCTAACAGATCGACGAGATCGAGGAAGGTTAGCGCCACGACAAGATTTGCGAGCCAGTTCGCGATCGTGGCTGCCGACATGCCGCGTCCACGGATCGCCAAGGGAAAAATCTCCGCGATCAGCAGCCAGAAGACCGGGCCGAGCCCAATCGCAAAGAAACCGACATAGGCGGCCAAGCTCGCGGCGGTGAGCCATCCCAGCGCGGGGCCGGTACCAAGCAGGAAACCAAGCGCCAGCGTGCAAAGGCTGACGCCCATGCCAGCGAGCCCGGTCAACAGGAGTACTCGTCGGCCGACACGATCGACGAGCCAGATCGCCACCAGCGTCATCCCCACATTCACCACACCGATGCCGGCGGTCGCCAGAATGGCCGCGGACGCGGACGATAGACCCGATGCCTGGAAGATTACCGGGGCGAAGTAGATGACGGTGTTGATGCCGGTCACCTGCTGGAACACGGCGAGGCCAATCCCGACGATCAACGGCAACCGTGCCGCCGCATGACCCAGCCGGCTCTGCGGTAAGGCCTGCACGTCGCTTCTGAGATCGGCCCGCAACTGCCCCACCTCGGCTTCAATGTCAGCGCCGCCCCCGCGCAGCCGGCGCAGTGCCGTGCGGGCCTTATCGGCGTGTCCGTGGCCGGCGAGCCAGCGCGGCGTCTCCGGCAGAAGCAGCATTCCGATGGCTAGAATCACCCCGGGCACCCCGCCGAGGCCCAGCATCCATCGCCACGCGCCGCTTGCCGCGAAACCGTAGCCGACCAAGTAGGAGACCAAGATGCCCAAGGTGATGGCAAGCTGATTGAACGACACTAGCGCGCCCCGTTCCCGCGCGGGGGCGATTTCGGCAAGGTAGAGCGGCGTCAGCATGGACGCGCCGCCGATGCCGATCCCAACCAGCAGACGGCCGGCCAGGAGCTGTGCGAGGCTGCCCGCCAGCGCGGACAGGACCGCGCCCACGACGAATACGGTCGCCGTCCCCAGAAGGATCGGGCGTCGCCCGAAACGATCCGCCAGCAACCCCGCGACGGCCGCTCCACCGGCTGCGCCGGCCAGCGCGATGCTGGTCACCACGCCCATCATCGCGGCGGAGAGATGGAACGCCTCCCGCAGAAACAACAACGCCCCGGAGATGACGCCGGTGTCGTAGCCGAACAACAGGCCGCCGAGGGCGGCGGTCGCGGCGATCATGGCGACGTGCATCGACCAACTCCTCGAATAGCCGCAGCTTGACTCCAAGCCTGTCGGTTCCGCCACATGCGACGATCGAGTTTTATGCGAAGGGGCTCATGTCATGGATAATCCGCGATGGCAGCGCCGGCCCGAGGGATCGACCTGGGGCGACTGGGGGCCGGATGACGAGCGCGGACGACTGAACCTGTTGACGCCGGATACCGTGCTGCGCGGAATCGCGGAGGTCAGGACGGGACGGACCTTCTGCCTGTCGCTGCCCCTCGACTATCCGGGTGGCGCCGTCCTGAGCCCGCGTCGGCATCCGCCCGAGCTACGCCCGACGATGCGCGACGGCCGCCCGAACATGAACTACCCGCTGCGCTGCGACGACCCGACGGCAACTGACGTCATCTGCGACGATCAGGTGTTGCTGACGCTGCAATACTCGACCCAGTGGGACAGCCTCGCCCATGTCGGGCAGATGTTCGACGTCGACGGGGACGGCAAACCCGAAGACGTGTTCTACAACGGCTTCCGCGCCGGGACGGACATCGTGGGGCCGGTCCTCTATGACGCGACGGGGCAGACGACGCCGAGCAATCAGCCGCCGGGCGCGCGCCGCCTTGGCGTGCAAAACATGGCGGAATCCTGCATGCAGGGCCGCGGCGTGATGGTCGATCTGGAGGCGCATTTCGGCCGCTCCGGACGGATCGTCGGCTATGACGATTTGATGGGCGTGTTCGAGAAGGACCGCATCGAGGTCGAACCGGGCGACTTCGTATTATTCCGCACCGGCTTCGCCGAAATGCTGCTGGAAATGAACAAGCAGCCGGATCGCGAGAAGCTGTTCGCCAGCGCCTGCACGCTCGATGGGCGCGATCCGCGCCTGCTGCGCTGGGTCACCGACAGCGGCGCGGTCGCGCTGATCGCCGACAATTACGGCGTGGAGGCCACGCCAGCGCGGCCGTGCATGGATGATATCTGCGCGACCTTGCCACTGCATGCGCATTGCCTGTTCCGGCTGGGCTGCTATTTGGGCGAGATGTGGTATCTCACCGCGCTTGCCGATTGGCTGCGTGCGAACGCCCGATCACGCTTTTTGCTGACCGCGCCTCCCTTGCGCCTGCCCGGCGCCGTCGGCTCGCCGGCAACGCCCGTCGCGACTGTTTGAACGGAGAGAGACGACACGATGCCTGCCTTTAAGGACCACAAATTCAACGAACGGCTAGACACGGCGGCGAAGGCGAGAAAGGCCCTGCTTGAGAAGTTCAAGGCGCAGCCCGCTCCCGACGACCCGGCCGTTCTCGAACGCCAGGCGGCGTTGAAGGCGGCATCCGACGCGCGTGAGGCCCGCCACGCCGAACGCAAGGCGGCCCGCGAGGCCGAGGCGGCGCAGCGCGCTGCCGAACAATCCGCCAAAGCCGCCGAGGAAGCCATCCGCGCCGCCGAACAGGCCGCGCGGGTCGAGGCCGAAAAGGCCGCCCGGAAGGCCGCGCGCGATGCGCGTTATGCGGCGCGGAAGGCGCGGAAGTAGGGGAGCGGTGGTTCCGCCGATCCTCTGGGATCTTCGCGTGACTTCTTAATTCAGGGAGCCTTGGCTTTGATTGCACAATGCTTTAGGTGCAGAGAGCCGCGCGGGAAACCCTGCCACTCTGATGGTTGCGGCCGGCTGGCGCTCCGCGCCCCGTTACCTGCCCGGGGAGCCGCCTCACCAAGAGCGGCGGCGGGCGCGCATCTCCGAGGGAGCGCGGAATGGCCGTCGCGCAACGCATCATTCGGTGCCTCCTAGCTTGCATCCTGCCGGCAGCCGTTCTGGCGAGCCCTGCCTGGGCGCATCACCACCAGCCCCGCCGGCGATCCACGCCGATGCATCATCCCGTCCGCTCACACGGGCACCACAACGCGCGGCGCCACCGCTCGGCGCGTCCCCGCCACGCCGGGACACGCGGCGCGCGATCGACCGCGCATGCTCATCGCCATCGGTCGCGGCGCCGCCATGCGGTCTCTTCGCGCAAGCCCCGCGGGATCGCGGCGGCACGGCCTCTCATCGTGATCGATCCAGGACATGGCGGCAGGGATTCGGGGGCGGTTGGGGCGTCCGGCACGCTTGAGAAGAAGATCACCCTTGTCACCGCGCTGGAACTGAAACGCCTGCTCGAGGCAACGGGCCGATATCGGGTCGCGCTGACGCGGACGCGCGATGTCTTCGTGTCACTCGCCGCAAGGGTCGCCTTTGCTCGCTCACATAAGGCATCCCTATTCATAGCCATCCACGCCAACGCATCGAGGGATAGAGGGGCACACGGCGCCACCGTCTATGTCCGCTCTGGCCAGGAGGATGGAGACAAGGTCACGCGTTTGGCGGCGGGGCCCGGTAGCGCCGCCGGGATCGCCGATGCCCTCGCGGGTCCGAAGCCCCAGCCGAGGCCGGATTCAGCCTGGTTGCAATACGCGATGATCGACCATCTCGATGACGACATCCGGATGATCGCACAGCCGGCGCGTCAGGCGAATTTCTATGTCCTCGGCATTCAGGGTATCCCGAGCGTGCTGCTGGAATTGGGTTTTCTGTCCAACCGCCATGACGAAGCCCTCCTGAAGAAGGCCAAATATCGCCTGGTCCTTGCCCGGGCCATCCGAGACGCGATCGAAGACTATTTCGGGCAACTGAAGCACCCCGACGCCGCGACAGCCTGATCGAGCGAGATGGCGACGAAGTGCGGGGACTAACCACCGTTGTAAGCAGGGGCCGAGCAAAGGATGACGATCCAAAAACTAGCGATTGTGTCGACCATGATTTCACTGACGGCTTGTCAGCCCATCAATCAAGCCGTGGTGCAATCCGAGGCGAAGCCGCCAGGGAGCCCGGAAAGCCATCAGGGCGGACTGACCGCGGTGCCGCCCTGCCCTACCGGCGTAACCGCGGTCCTGACCAGCGGACCGGCAGTGCACTTCAAAGGTTCGACCGAGGACGATGCCGCCGTTTGCGTGCAGACCTCGAACGGGAAAACCTATCGCTATTACCTGGATTTCTGGGGCGATGGCCGGTTTCGCGGTGGAACGCCCGAGCAACGACATGCGTTGCGGTCGGCTATCACGGGCCCGGTCGGCACGGAGGTAAAGTTCGACCTGCCCAGGCGAAGCCATCTCGCTCTCTGGAAATCCGCCAGCGTCACCCACGTCGCGAACGCCCACCTCGTGGTCGGCGGACGGGCTCGCCCGACGGTCAAGCTGCGAATTGTAAAGCACGATGCATTGGGCCGGCCCGGCGTAGCGGCCGAAAGCCTCTGCTGGATCGACCGGGTGACTGGAATCCCGCTGAAGAAGCAGGTCGTCATCAGGATGGCCGACGGCGACGTCGAGCGGACCACGACATGGCGGGTCGCCTCCCTTCATCCGACAGCGTCATAGGGCCGTCGTCAGCGCGTCATCTCCAGCAAATCCGTCACCACGCGCTCCAGATCGCGCAGCGTGTTGCACACGCGGACCATCTGGCAGTGCGGGGCGTAGCGGAACATGTCGGAATCCCCGGTTCCCCACGAGGTCCGGTACTCGGGATTGAGCCAGATCACCCGCTTCGCGCGGTCGGCGATGCGCTGGAGGATGTCGACGCGGGCCTCGGTCCGGTTGCCGCGCGCGTCGCCCAGGATGATGACCGTGGATTTGCGGTCCACGATGTTCATCCAGCCCTCCTCGAAGTCGCGTAGCGAGTTGCCGTAGTTCGACGAGCCGAAGCCGATGATGCCGAGCACCTTGGCGATGGCGCCCTCGATCGCCTCGGATTCCAGGATGTCGCTCACCTCGATCAGCGATCCCGCGAAGGCGAAGCTTCTTATGTCGGCCAGCGCCTCGTTCAGCGCGTAGAGGAACATCAGCAGAAATTGCGCCATCGCGGCGACCGAGCCGGACACGTCGCACAGCACGACGACGCGCGGCTTCTCGATCCGGCGTTCCTTCCACACCGTGATGATCGGAATCCCGCCCCAGCCCATGTTGCGGCGCATGGTGCGGCGGATGTCGAGCTTGCCGCGCAGCCGGCGCTTGCGCGGCTTGGCGTACCGCGCGGCGAGCTTCTTGGCGATCGCGCGCACCAACACGCGCATCCGGTCGTAGTCGCGCCGGTCGAGATTGGAGAGGCGGGTGGATTTCAGCAGCTCCTCGCGGAACTCCTCGTTCTCGCCGCGGGCGAACAGCAGCAGGGTGCGCTCCATGTAGTCGCGCGCCTGGTCGCGCAACGCCGCGACACCGCGTTCCAATCGCCGCGCTCGGCCCAATTCGGCTTCGCGGCGCAGGTCGGTGATCTCGCGCTCCACCGCGCGCAAGCCCATGCGGTCGAGCACCCGGCGGGCGTAGAGGTTCTTCTGGGTGAAGAAGCGGATGTTCTGCACGCCGGCCGCTTCGCCCGCTTCCTCCATCGAGGCGGCGAGCCCGGCCTGATCGTTGTCGAGCAGCATCCGCGACAATCCACCGCCGCCGTTACCCTCCCCGTCGCCGCCGCCTTGTCCCGGCATCGAGGCGCCGGGCTCGTCGTCGGGCGTCAGGGGTTCGTCGGCATCGAACGTCTCGCGTTGGAAGTAGAGGTCGAAGCATTCGGCGAACGCCGCCTTCTCCTCCGGAGTCTTGGCGAGCACCAATCCCAGCGTGTCGCGCAGCACGGCGCGGTCGGCGAAGCCCACGACCTCCACGGCACGCACCGCGTCGATGCTCTCGGCCGGAGAGATGCGTACCCCCGCGCCACGCGCCGCCTCGAAGAAGCGGCGCAGCGGCTCGACCGGGTGGACCGTGCTCACTCCGGCAGCCCGGCCTCGCGCCGCGCCTTGCCGGTGAGTTCGCCCAATTGCCGCCCGGCCGTCTCGACGTCGGCCTCGAACTTCAGCAGCACGTTCAGCGTGTCACGCACCAGCTCGGTGTTCAGCACGCCGGCGTGCAGCAGCACCAGCACGCGCGCCCAGTCGATCGTCTCGCTGACCGAGGGCGCCTTCTTGAGGTCGAGGCCACGCAATGATTGCACGAAGGCCACCAATTGCCGGCGCAGGCTGTCGTCGGCCTCCGGCACGCGGCTGGCGATGATGCGGCTTTCGAGTTTCGCGTCGGGGAAGCCGATATGCAGATGCAGGCAGCGCCGCTTCAGCGCGTCGCCGAGGTCGCGCATGTTGTTGGATGTCAGGATGACCACCGGGGGCACCTCGGCGGCGATGCGGCCAAGCTCGGGGATCGTCACCTGATAGTCGGAGAGTATCTCCAGCAGGAACGCCTCGAACTCCTGGTCGGACTTGTCCACCTCATCGACCAGCAGTACGGCGCCGGCCGTGGTCTGCAACGCGCGCAGCAATGGGCGAGGTTCCAGGAACTCGGCCGAGAAGAACAGATCACCGAAATCGTGCAGCTTGGCGAGGGCGGATTCGAGCGTCGGCGTGTCGCCCAGCACCTCGCCGATCTTGTCGCGGAGGATCTGGGTGTAGAGAAGCTGCTTGCCGTATTTCCACTCGTACAGCGCCTTGGCCTCGTCGAGCCCCTCGTAGCACTGCATCCGGATCAGCGGGAGTTCGAGCCACGAGGCGATCGACTTCGCCAGTTCGGTCTTGCCGACACCGGCGGGACCTTCGACCAGGATCGGCTTCTGGAGCCGATGCGCGAGATAGACGGCGGTGGCGATCTGGCGGCTGGGAATGTAGCCGACCTCGCTCAGGCCCCCTTCGACCGCCTCGATGGAGGTCACGCGTTCGTCCATTGTGGGGGCCACGCGCGGGACCCCGGCTGAATACGGCATTTGCACCTGTCTCGAACTTGCCCGGAAAGCCGTATCACCAAACCGTCAGGCCGCGAAATTCAGCCGCAGCCCCGGCTCCATCCAGCCCAGCGCGCCGAGGCGGCCGGTTTCGGAGAGGCTGATATAGGCGGTGCGCAGATCGGTGCCGCCGAAGCAGATATTGGTCGGATGGGTGTCGGGCATCACGACTTGGCGCACGATTGTCCCATCCGGGGAGATCACGGTGATGCAGCCGGCCACCAGTGTCGCCACGCAGATGTCGCCGTTCGCCTGCACCGCCAGACTGTCGAAGCGCACGAAACCACCCAATCCGGCGACCAGCCGCCCGCCATGCGGCGAAGGAAAGGCCTGCTTGCGCAGCACGCCCGGGGAGGCGATGTCGAATGCCCAGAGGCGCGCGGCCTCGGTGTCGGCGACGTAGACCGTGCGCTCGTCGGGCGACAATCCGACGCCGTTGGCACTGACGATCGGATAGGCGATCTCGGTGATCCGCGAGCCGTCCGGAAGCGCATAGTACAGGCCACCGTGGTCGCGCGTGCGCGCGTAGCGCTTGCCGAGGTCGGTGAAGTAGAATCCGCCCGCCTTGTCAAACACAAGGTCGTTGGGCGCTGACAGACGCTGGCCGGCGCATTCCGTGTAAAGCACGCGGGATTCTCCGGTGCGTGCGTCGATCCGCCAGATCGAGCCGTGCTCGTATCCCTCCGCCGGTCCCTGACCCATGAACTGGCCAGGCACGTAGCGGCTGCCGCCGTTGTCGCAGCAATACAGCGCGCCGTCCGGGCCGGTCGCGAGTCCGTTCGGCCCGCCCCCGATCGCCGAAACGACCGATACGGCGCCGTCCGCCGTGACGCGGGTGACCCGCCCGGCGGCGATCTCGGTCAGGACGACCGAGCCGTCCGCCATCGCCACCGGCCCTTCGGGGAAGCCGAGATGTTCCGCCATGATCCGTACGTCATTCATCAAACTGCTCCTTCCCGCGCATCATGCCGCCTGGCGCGGCCGGTAGATCGCCACATGGGCGATGCGCGCGACCGGGCTCCCGTTTGCCAGTACGAGCGCGTCAAGCTCGACGAAGCGGTGCCCCTTGCGCTCGTAATTCGCGCTCACCCGACCGCGCGCCGTGATGTCATCACCGACATGCACCAACCCGAGGTTGCGAATTGTACTGCCCACATGCATCCACGGGCCGAGCACGACATTATGGCTCAGCAGCCAGTTGCAGGTCCGCAGCATCATGCCCGGATGGGCCAGCTTTTCGCGCGCATAGAGCGGATCGGTCTCGCGCACGTCGTCGAGATAGGCGGCGTTGAACTCCGGCGTCAGCTGCAACGGCCGCATTCCGAGCCGGGTTCCGGAAGCGAGCGATGCCTCGTCGGCCGGCGGGCGTTCCGAGCGGGCGGGGACGGCGTCGAACGCCACGAGATCGGGCTTGTCGGCTGCGTCGTCGGACAGGGTGGCGAGGCCGGTCGCGCATACCTCGCCGCGACTTTCGACGCGCAGCGCCAGGCCCTCGGCGCCGAGCTCGGCGAATACCGCCGCTTCGTCGCCATCGTAGACGGGTTTGGCGAACCGGCAGGTCGCGGTGCCCCGTTCCAGCCAGGCGCGGCCAAATTGGGCGATGGGCGCGTGCGCCATATAGGCGTAGACGTCGACCCCCGGCACTAGGCCGGCCGAGAAGCCGAAGCGCCGGGCGACCGCGTCGTCGTGGATCTTGTTCTCGGAATCATGGGCGGTGTTGTACGCCCGCACGCGATACGGCTGCATTCGTCTCTCCTCAGCCGCGCGCGGCGCCGAAGGCATTGAAGGTGATGAGCGTGTAGGTATCCTTGACACCCGGCAGCGTCTGGATGCGATCGGTGACGAACAAGCCGATGTCCTGCTCGGGATCGAGGTAGAACTTGCCGAGCAGGTCGTACTGCCCGGAGGTGGAGTGCAATTCGGACAGTTCCTCGATCCCGTCCGCCGCCTCCCGCGCGACGCGGTACGCTTGGCCCATCTCGCATTTTATCATCACGAAGATCGCACGCATCCCGCACTCCTCCTCAGTCGTCCCGCGAGAAAACAGATGACAGAAGGCGTCCGCTCTGTCTTCTGTCTCATGGATCGCGTTATATGAGCACGAAAGCGGCACGGCCGCACCATGCGGCGGCAAGCTGGGAGCAGGATCATGGATTTGACGCAGGCCCGCAAGGCGCGGGGCGGGGCGCGCGTGGGCGGACGCATCCTCGCCGATGCGTTGGTGGCCCAAGGGATCGACCACGCGTTTTCGGTTCCGGGTGAAAGCTTCCTGGGCGTCCTCGACGGCCTTTACGACGTACGCGAGAAGCTCAAGCTGGTCACCTGCCGGTTCGAGGCGGGCGCGGTGAATATGGCCGAGGCGTACGGGAAGCTGCGCGGCCGTCCGGCGGCTGCCTTCGTCACCCGCGGCCCGGGCGCCAGCCACGGGGCGGTCGGCGTTCACACGGCGATGCAGGACAGCACCCCGCTGCTGTTGTTCGTCGGCCAGATCCCGCTAGGCGATGCCGGGCGCGACGCGTTCCAGGAGGTCGATTACCGCCGGATGTTCAGCCCGCTCGCCAAGTGGGTGACGCAGATCGACCAGGCCAATCGCATCCCGGAAATTGTCGCCCATGCGGTGGACGTCGCGACCTCCGGCCGTCCCGGACCGGTGGTGATCGCGCTGTCGGAGGAGATGCAGGGCGACATGGCCGACGTCGCGGACGTCGTGCGTGCCAATGTCATGGGCGCCTATCCCGACCCGGCCGCGATGGCGGAGCTTCGCGCGATGATGGCGCGCGCGCGCAGGCCGCTCGCCGTCGTCGGCGGCTCCTGCTGGAGTGAGGCGGGCCGGCGCGCCCTGCGTGACTTCCTGCACGGCAGCGATTTGCCGGTCGCCGTGGGGTTCCGTCGCCAGGCGACGTACGACAACACGCTGGAGAGCTTTGTCGGCGATCTCGGCGTCGGCGCCGACCCGGCGCTGATCGCCAAGGCACGCGAAGCCGACCTGATCCTGGCGATCGGCACAAGGCTCGGTGACGCCGTGACGCAGGGATATACGCTGTTCGAGGCATCCGGCGGCGCGCCGATCGTGCAAATCCATCCCGATGGCGCGGAGATAGGCCGGGTGTTCCGCCCGGCGCTCGGCATCGTCGCCGACCTCAATGCTTTCGCCCTCGCCGCCGCCGCGACCGAGCCGGTGCACGTGC
>JBAWFF010000382.1:0-11739 GCA_049591635.1 Acetobacteraceae bacterium | reverse complement strand
GCCGCGCCAGTCCCGCCGGCTCGCTCAATCCGGGCGACCCGAGACCCGGCCGGGCCGAAACAAAAATCCCCGCGACCCCATCTCATGGCCTCCACGCGAAAAGCTTCACACGCTCGCAAGCGGGAATCTAGGCCCGCGCGCACCGAATTCCGTGCCATTGGCCTGGATTCCGGCTTTCGCGGGAATGACGAGGAAAGAGTCAAGGATTACGCCGATTGGTATCAAAGCTTGGAGCCGCCATCCACGCGTATGGTGTCGCCGGTGACCCAGCGCGCGTCGTCGGAAGCGAGAAAGGCGACCGCTCCCGCGATATCGTCGGGCTGCGCGACGCGTTTCAAGGCCTGCATCCCGAGCGCGAAATCGCGGCCGGCAGCCGTTCTGATGAAGTTCGACATGTCGGTCTCGACCACGCCGGGGGCGACCGCGTTGACGCGGATGCCGCGCTCCCCAAGGACAAATGCGAAGTGCTTGACCAGCGTGTCGATCGCTCCCTTCGACGCGGCATAGGCCGAGAGGGTTCCGACAGAGGCGCGCGCGGCCAGTGACGAGAGCAGGATGACGCTGCTGCCGTCGCCGAGGATCGGCAAGAGCTGCTGGACGAGGAAGTAGGGCGCCCGCACGTTGACCGCGAACAGGCTGTCGAAGTCCGCGACGGTCGTCTCCTCGATCGCCGCCGCCTTGGAGATGCCGGCGTTCGCCACCAGGATGTCCAGGCGGCCCCCTATGACTTGGCGTACCTGCTTTGCAAGCCCATGCGGCCCGTCGGCCAAGGCGAGATCGGCCGCGACCTTGTCGGCGCGGCCGCCGGCGCCGCGTATCTCGGCGATCACGCCCTCCGCTTCCTTCGCCCCCCGTCCATAGTGGACCAGCACCTGCGCGCCGCCCCGCGCGAGCGCGATGGCGCTGGCGCGGCCGATGCCGCGCGAGGCGCCAGTGACGAGAGCGGTCTTGCCGGCGAGATTGGACATCAAAGCCTCCCTGCTTCGCGGCTCGGCCTGGTTGGCCATGCCGCGCTGTTCCTTGGCGCCATCAGGCGTCGAGAAACAGCACGGCGTGTGCCAGGAACAGCTCCGGATACTGGTACATCGAGCCGTGGTTGGCGTTGGGGTAGAGGATCAGTTGCGCATCGGGGATGTACTGTTGCAGGATGAACGAGTTCACCGTTGGCACGATGACATCGTCGTCGCCGTTCACCACCAGCGTCGGCTGCGTGATGGTCTTGAGATAATCCCACCCGCCCTTGGCTGGCGCGCCGTACGCGGCGATGGCGGTGGCCTGTGCCGGCGCGACTTTGTCGTTCGCCTCCGGATCACGGTCCACCTGCCGCAGGTGGACGCGGCGGAGAAAGGCGCGACCGGCCGCCTGACTCGCGGCCGAGGGCGTGAAGTGAACGGCGAGCCACAAGTCTTCCGGAGGATCGTAGGTCGCCGCGAAAATGCGCGCGGAACCTTCGGAGCGCGGCCACATGCCATGCCCGGCGCGCGGCCCGGTGCCAACGAGGATCAGCCGGCGAACCAGCTCCGGGGCTTGCAGCACGATCTCCTGGGCAACCATGCCGCCGATCGAGAAGCCGAGCACGTCGATTGTCGTCAGCCCCAGTGCCCGCACGAAGGCGATGGCGTTGGCCCCCATCTGCTGAAAGGTGGTGGGGACCTCGCCGGAACTGGATGAGACCCCGGCGTTGTCGAACAGGATCACCTCGCGCGAGCGGGCCAGCCCGTCGGTCACGGCCGGGTCCCAGTAGTCCATCGTGCCGATGAAATGCTGATTGAACAGGATCGGCACGCTGCCGGCCTTGCCAAAACGGCGATAGGCGAAGCGGATGCCGTTTGCCTCGACGAATTGCGTCGGCGCCGTGTGATGCGTGTGCATTGCTGTCAGACCTGTGCGGAGCGGCATTTGCTGGCAGCAGAGCTAGGCGGCCGTGGTGCCGAGGGAAAAGACCTTGTAGGGTGGTGGGCATACCTGTGAGGCATCGCCGGCGATGGAGCTTCGGCATCTGCGCTACTTCGTGGCGGTCGCCGAGACGGGCAGCCTGACGGTTGCCGCCGAGCGGAAATTGCACACGGCCCAGCCCTCGCTGAGCCGGCAGATTCGCGACCTGGAGATCGAGGTCGGCGCCGAATTGCTGCTCCGTAGCGCCCGCGGCGTGGAGCTCACCGCCGCCGGCCGCGTGTTCCTGGATCACGCCCGTCTCACCCTTGCCCAAGTGGAGGCCGCCGCCGCCGCCGCCCGGCGCGCCGCCCACCCGGAGCCGAAGACACTGGCATTGGGGTTTCTGAGCGGCGTCGAGCCGGAATGGCTGCCCGCGGCGATGCACGTTTTGGGTGACGAGCTGCCCCGGATCGAAGTCGCCATTTCCAGCAAGCATTCTCCCCAGCTCGCCGCCGCTCTCGCTACCGGCAAACTGGACGCCGCTTTTATGCGGCCCGAGATGGGATATCCTGATCTAGCCTACCAGACTCTGATCACGGAACCGCTGATCGTCGTTCTGCCCAGCGATCATCGCCTTGCGAAGTGCGAGGCGATCAGTCCCCAGGATCTCGTCGGCGAGACGTTCATCGGCATGGCTGATCAGGCTCCGGTCCAGAGCGCCGTGACGGAAGACTACTTCCGCGAATGCGGGATCGACCTGCGACCGGCGCACCGAGTGGAATACATTTCGATGGCGATGTCCCTGGTCGCGTCAACGCGCGGGGTGGCGCTGCTGCCGAATTTCACTCGCGACTTTCTCACTTGGTCGGTCATCAGCCGGCCGCTGAAAGGAGACGCGCCGACCATCGACCTGGTTCTTGGCTCCCACAAGGCCAATGCCTCGCCCCTGCTTCGGCTATTGCTGTCGAAAACAGCCGCGATGATCGCGCGGGTATCCAATGGCGATCGGCGTGGTTCCTGACTCCGCCATCGTCGTTCAGCGCCCTCGACCTCCCTCCCCCGATCCGGTGCGTCGTGATTGCAAAGCCATGGGCCTCGTCGCGGCCCCGGGAAGCCGCGTTACCCGCTCCGCCCGCACCGTACGGCCTGGTCCCCATGATGTGGCTGTTGTCGTAGACCCCCTCGGTCCCCTCGGGCGAGGCTGGCGAGTGGCAGTTCAGCCCCACCATCTCTAATCGAGCCAGCGGAATCGCTCCAAGTTGAAGCGGTTCTTGTCATCGAACTCAACGCCTTCCTTTTCCAGCAAGCGCTGCTGGAAGGCGTCGCTGCCGTTGCGCGATAGGGTGTAGGACACCTCGCCCTTGGCGTTGACGACACGATGCCACGGAATATTGGTTGCTGGGTCGAGGCGCTGGAGTACATGGCCGACAAGGCGGGCACGCCTCGGCAGGCCGGCCATCGCGGCGACCTGGCCATAGGTGGCAACCCAGCCCTTGGGGATGCGGCGGACGACGGCGCAAATCGCCGCGACGGCTCTATCGCCTTGGGGTGGGGCAGTCTGGAGCGGCTTGCGCCTTGGTGGCATCGGCGGCTTTCGTCGATTCCGTGGTCGTCCAGCTATGCCACGGGACTGGCCGCTGGTCCGCCGCGTGAGGCCTACGCGTCACAACCTCCGTCGCGGGGTCCTCTGCGGGCGCTGGTGGGAGGCGATGCTGAGCGACAGGCCACCGCACAGGATGCCGAGGCAGGCCGGCAGAAGCCACGCCGGGCGGATCAGAAGCGGTCGGGCCACCGCCTCCCACAGCCACCCAGAGACATGGCTCTGCACTGCGTACAGCCCGTCCCGGTCGAGCACATAGAGGTCGGCGCCCAACGGGGCGTCAGGCGATCCGATCAGTGCCACGGCGACGGCACCCACCAGGAACACCGCCGCGAGGATGGCCATGACGCGCTGGAACATGATCACATGAACAGTCTCTCGCCTTTTATCCCCGTATACAAGGACGATACGTAGTCACCGTACCCGTTGTAAATCTTCGTCGGCACCCGTTCGTCGCTGCCGAGCACCCGCTCCGTCGCCTGGCTCCAGCGCGGATGCGGCACGGCGGGGTTCACATTGGCCCAGAACCCATACTCGTCCGGGGCGATCTGCGCCCACATCGTGTCCGGGCGCTTCTCGGTGAAGCTGACCTTCACGAACGCCTTGCCTGACTTGAAGCCGTATTTCCACGGCAAGGTCATGCGGATCGGCGCCCCGCTGACCTTGGGCAGCGAATGCCCGTACATGCCGACCGTTATGAAGGCGAGTTCGTTGGCCGCCTCCGCGACCGTCACCGCCTCCACGTACGGCCACGGATAGATCGGGTTGGACAGGCCCGGCATCGTCTTGGGCTGCTCGACCGTGGTGAAGGCCATGTACTTGGCCGAGCCCAGCGGCTCCGCGAGGTCCATCAGCGCCTTCATCGGGAAGCCGTCCCAGGGCACCACCATCGACCACGCCTCGACGCAACGGTGGCGATAGACACGCTCCTCCAGCTTCACCTGCTTCATCAGGTCCTCGAAGGTGATGGTGCGCGGCGTCTTGACGAGGCCGTCGATCTGGATCGACCAGGGATCGGTGATGACCATCTTCTTGGCGAGAGGCCAGCAATCCTTGTCCTCGCTGAACTCGTAGTAATTGTTATAGGTGGTGACGTCCTTTTCCGGCGTGATGGCACGGCCGGGGTCGAATTTCGCGTCGCGCGGCGCCGACAAGTCCGCGGCCCGCGCGGTGGCCGCCATCCCGGCGGTAAGGGCGAGGGCGCCGCCGAGCAGGGTCCGCCGCTTCAGGACCACCTCCTCCGGGGTCACGAATCGCTCTGGGATTTCCCAGCCGCGACGCTTGATGATGTGCATGGGTCGTCTCCTTGCGCGCGATCTATATAGTGCCGGGCAAGCGGCTGTCACTCGGGGGAGAAGTCAGGGGATGTTGCACAGCGAGACCCGGATCCTCACTACCCATACCGGCAGCCTGCCTCGCCCGGCACGGCTCACTGAACTCTACGCGCGCCGGGCGCGCTCGGATGCGGTCGACGAAGCGGAAATCGCCGCCGAGGGGCGCGCCGCGCTGCGCCAGGTGATCGCCCGCCAGATCGAGGCCGGGATCGACGTCGGCAACAACGGCGAGCAGCAGCGGGAGGCGTTCTTCCTCTATGTCCGCCACCGCATGAGCGGCTTCGGCGGGGGCTGGACGCGCCGCACCTTCGCCGACGTCGCGCGCTACCCCGATTTCGGCGCCTGGAAGACGGCGCACGACGCGCTGGGCAACGCCATCAGCAACACCGCCCGCGTGCCGGAGGCGATCGAGGCGGTCCGCTATCTCGACCCGGCGGCGATCGAGACGGAATGCGCCGACTTCCAGGCGGCCCTCAGCGAGACCGCCGGCTTCGCCGAGCCGTTCATGACCGCGCCCTCGCCCGGCATCATCGCGACCGCGCTGCGCAACCGCTTCTACGATACCGAGGACGCCTATTTGGCCGCGCTCGGCGAGGCCCTGCGCGTCGAGTACGAGGCGATCGTGCGATCCGGCTTCGTGTTGCAGATCGACGCGCCCGACCTCGCGATGGAGCGCCACATGGCGTTTCAGGACCGCCCACTTTCGGAGTTCGTCGATTTCGTGCACCGCGTGGTGGCGACGATCAATGCGGCGCTCGTGAACATCCCGCCCGACCGGGTGCGCCTGCACGCCTGCTGGGGCAATTACGAAGGCCCACACGATTGCGACGTCGCGTTGGAGGAGATCCTGCCGGCGATCCGCGAGGCCAAGGTGGGCGGCTTCGTCCTCCCCTTCGCCAATCCCCGCCACGCCCACGAGCATCGCTGCCTGACCGCCGTGCCGCTCGACACCGACCAGGTGATCGTCGCCGGCGTCATCGACACGCTGACCAACTTCGTCGAGCACCCCGGGGTTGTCGCCGACCGCATCGAGGCCGTCGCGCGCACCGTCGGCGATCCGACGCGGGTGCTGGCGGGCACCGATTGCGGGTTCGACACCTCCGCCGGACGCGGGCGGGTGGCGGAGGACGTGGTGTGGGCGAAGCTCGCGGCGCTGGCGGAGGGCGCGCGGATCGCCTCGCGCCGGCTGTTCGGATGAGGGCGCCGCGTGGACTATCGTTGGGGGAAGGTCTCGATTAGGCTCCTCGCGCGCTCCATGAGAGGGCGCGACGCGAAAAAAATGGAGGGGGAGATGACTATTACGCGGCGGAGCATGATCGCACTTCCGGCACTGGCGAGCTTGCCACTGCGTGCCTTCGCCGCCGAAACCGTGAAGATCGGCTATATCGAGGCGCTGACCGGCAATGCGGCGGCGGCCGGGCAGTCGATCAAGCAGGCGGCCGAACTCGCCCTCGACATCATCAACAACCCGCATCCGGAGCTGGCGCCGTTGACGCTCGCCA
The DNA here is from genome assembly GCA_049591635.1 of Acetobacteraceae bacterium. Classification (GTDB taxonomy): domain Bacteria; phylum Pseudomonadota; class Alphaproteobacteria; order Acetobacterales; family Acetobacteraceae; genus DATFDN01. Next base: position 5,428 of record JBAWFF010000382.1, on the reverse strand, counting down.
CCAAGACCGGCGGCCTGCCGAACCTCGGCGGCGCCAAGGTCGAGATCACTTGGGCGGACAACCAGGGCAGCCCCGCCGTCGCGCAGAGCGACGCGGTGCGCCTGATCACCCAGGATCATGTGGTCGCGCTCTCCGGCGCCTATCAGTCGAGCTGCACGCTGACGTCGAGCGCGGTGGCGGAACGCTACGGCATCCCCTACGTGGCCGGCGAATCGGCGGCGGCGAACCTGACCGAGCGCGGCTACAAATGGTTCTTCCGCACCACCCCCTATGGCCCCGACTTCGCCCGGCTCTATCTCGACTTCCTCGCCGCCGTGGCGAAGCTGGGCACGCCCACCGGGAAGATCGCCGTGGTGCACGAAAACACCGACTACGGCACGTCGGTGGCCGATTCGATGGTCGACACCGCGGCCAAGCGGGGCATCAAGGTCGCTTTGCGCATCGCCTATAACGCCAACGGCACCGACGTCTCCCCGCAGGTGCTCCAGCTCAAGGGCGCCAAGCCCGACGTGGTGATCTTCATCAGCTATACGTCGGATTCGATCCTGTATCTGAAGACCATGAAGACGCTCGACTTCCGCCCGCCGGTCGTGATCGGCGATGATTCGGGCTTCTCCGACCCGTCCTTCGTGAAGACGGTCGGCACCATCGCGCAAGGCGCGCTCAACCGCAGCGCCTTCGTGCCCGGTAAGCCCGATAGCCTGACCTACAAGATCAACGCGCTGTTCAAGAAACAGACCGGGCGCGACATGGACGATACCACCGCGCGCTCGATGCAAGGCTTCCTGGTGCTGTGCGACGCCATCAACCGGGCCGGCTCGACCAAGCCCGACGCGATCCGCGCGGCGCTCGCCAGCACCGACCTGCCGGCAAGCGCGCTGATGATCAACTACAAGGGGGTGAAGTTCAACGCCCAGGGCCAGAACGAGCTTGCCTATTCGCTGATGATCCAACTTCAGGGCGATCAGTACGTGCCGGTCTGGCCGACCGAGCAGGCCGCCGCCAAACTCGAATTGCCGTTCAAGGGCTGGACCTGACCACGCCGCCGCCGGGCCAGCTCCGCGGATGATCCTGCTGCAGCTGGTCACCGACGGGCTCCTGCTCGGCGCGGTCTATGCCCTGTTCTCCTCCGGGCTGACCTTGATCTGGGGGATGATGAACGTCATCAACTTCGCGCACGGCGACTTCGTCATGCTGGCGATGTACGTGGCGTTCTTCGCCTACACCTCGCTGCATCTCGGCCCGGCGATCTTCGTGCCGCTATCGGCGATCGTCTTGTTCGGCTTCGGCGTCCTCGTCTACCTGGCGCTGGTGCGCCACGTCATGCGCGGGCCGATGCTGGCGCAGATCATCTCCACCTTCGGCCTGGCGCTGGTGATGCAATACACCGCGTTGTGGGTGTTCTCGGCCAACTTCGTCTCCTTGCCCGGCACCCTGGTCGGCGGCGTCTACGATCTGGGCGGCATCCGGCTCTCCGCCGCGCGGCTGCTCGCCGGCGCGATCGCGCTGGCGCTGACCTTGGGAATGCACCTGCTGCTGACCCGGACCGACCTCGGCAGCCGGATGCTCGCCGTGTCGGAGGACCGCGTCGCCGCCGCGCTCGTCGGCATCCGGCCCGATCCGATGCAGGCGCTCGCCTGGGGACTCGGCGCCGCGTCCACGGGTGTGGCCGGCGCGCTGATCGCGCTGTTCTTCTATGTCTCGCCCAGCGTCGGAGACGCCTTCACGCTGATCGCCTTCGTCACTGTCTGTCTGGGCGGGTTCGGCAGCGTTCCGGGCGCGTTGCTCGCGGGCCTCGCGATCGGCGTGATCGAGTCCCTCTCGGCATACTGGTTCGGCCCGCCCATGAAGGATGTCGCCGTCTACGGCCTCTTCGTCGCGCTGCTGTGGGTTAGGCCGCAGGGCTTGCTGGGCCGCGCATGAGGCCCCGGCGCGCCCTGCCAGTCGCGGTGCTGGTCGTGCTGCTGGTCTCGCCCTTCTTCAGCTTCAGCCCGTTTTATCAGCGTGTGGCCGCGCTCGTCGTCCTCGCCGCGATTTCGGCGTCGGCCTGGAATGTGCTCGGCGGCTATGCCGGACAGGTCTCGTTCGGCCACTCGGTCTATTTCGGCGTCGGCGCTTACTCGGCGTTGCTCGCCTTCACGAAGCTTGGCCTGCCGCCGATCGCCGGCGCCCCGCTGGGCGTGGTGGTCAGCGTCGCGATCTCGGTCGTCATCGGACTGCCGACATTCCGGCTGCGCGGGCATTATTTCTCGATGGCGACGTTCGCCATCGCCGCGCTGGCCGAATTGTTGTTCATCAGCTGGAACTTTGCCGGTGGCGCGATCGGCATGATGGGACCGGCGAACGCGCGCTCGCTGGCCGATCTCCTGTTCCGCGGCTCGCTTCCCTACTACGTGATCTTTCTTGTCGTGCTCGGAATCCTGCTTGCCCTCACCCACCAGATGCAGCGCAGCCGGATGGGGTTCTATTTGCGCGCCATCGGCTCGGGCGAACGCGCGGCGGAGAGTCTCGGCGTGCCAGTCCGCCGCTACAAGCTCTACGCGCTGCTGCTGTCGGGCGCGTTCACCGCGCTGGCCGGCTCGCTTTACGCGGTGATGATCGGCTTCATCGACCCCGATAGCGGCTTCGGGGTGCTGATCTCGGTCAATATGGTGGTGATGTCGGCACTCGGCGGCGCGGGAACGCTGTTCGGCCCGCTGATCGGCGCGATCATCCTGGTGCCGCTGTCGGAGGCGAGCAACGCCTTCTTCGGCGGCGGCGGCAGCGGCGCCGCCTATATCGTCTATGGCGTCATCATCATGCTGATCGCTCGTTTCAGCCCCGGCGGGGTCGCCGAATGGTGGCGGCTCCTGTTTCACCGGCGAGTGCGCCGTGCTGCTTGAGGCACGCGGCATCGTCAAGGCGTTCGGCGGGTTCCACGCGGTCGAGCACGCGGACCTCGCGCTCCAGGAGTCCGAACTGCTCGGCCTGATCGGCCCGAACGGCGCCGGCAAGAGCACGTTCTTCAACTGCCTGTCCGGCGATACGCGTCCCACCGCCGGAACCATCCGCTTCCGCGGCACCGACGTCACCACCCTGCCGCCCGACGCCCATGCGCGGCTCGGCCTCGCGCGCACGTTCCAGGTGCCGATCGTGTTCGACACCATGACGGTGCGCGAGAACGTCATGGTGGGGGCGTTCCTGCGCCACGCCCATCGGCGCACCGCCGCGGAGAAGGCCGACGAGGTGCTGGCGTTCACCGGCCTCGCCGAGCAGGCCAATCTGCCCGCGACCGCGCTCGGCACGCCGGGACGCAAGCGCCTCGAAATCGCCCGCGCGCTCGCGACCGAGCCGGTCCTGCTGCTGCTCGACGAGGCGTTGGCCGGCCTGCCGTCGAACGAGGTCGACGCGGCGATCGACCTCGTCCGGCGCATCCACGCAAGTGGCGTCACGCTGATCGTGGTCGAGCACATCATGGAGGTGATCCACCGGCTGACCCGGCGCGTGCTCGTCTTTCACCAGGGCCGCGTGATCGCCGAGGGCACGCCCGCTGAAGTGACTGCGGATCCGGCGGTGATCACCGCCTATCTTGGCCGGCGCGCACGCAAATGAGCGTCCCCCTGTTGCGCGTGTCCCACCTCGCCGTCCGCTACGGCGATCTCGTCGGCGTGGCCGATGTCTCGTTCGAGGTGGCGGAAGGGGCCGCGGTGGCGCTCCTCGGTTCCAACGGGGCCGGCAAGACGACGACCCTGAACGCGCTTGCCGGCCTTGTGCGCCCGGCCGGCGGCAGCATCGAATGGAAGGGCCAGCGCATCGACGGCGCGGCGGCGCACGCGGTGGTCGGCCGCGGCATCGCGTTGTCGCCCGAGGGCTGGCGCCTGTTCGTGATGCAGACGGTGGAACAGAACCTTCGTCTCGGTGCGACCTCGCTCGCCGACCGCCGGCGCCTCGGCCCGCTGCTGGAGCGGGTCTTCACCCTGTTTCCCCGCCTCGCCGAGCGGCGCCGACAGCTTGCCGGCACGTTGTCGGGCGGCGAGCGTCAGATGCTCGCCGTCGGGCGCGCGCTGATGAGCGACCCGAAACTGCTGATGCTCGATGAACCCAGCCTCGGCCTGGCGCCGGCGGTGGTCGATGCGATGTACGATACGCTGGCAACGCTGCGCGGCGAAGGGCTGACCCTGCTGCTGGCCGAGCAGTCGATGGAACTCGCGCTCGAGATCGCCGACACCGCCAGCGTCATCCAGACTGGCCGCACCGTGCTCTCCGGCACGGCCCGCGAGATCGCGGAAAACCCGGACCTGCACCGGGCCTATCTCGGAGCGGCGTTGTAGCGGGCGGCGACGCCGAGAGCCGTCACACAACGGACGTCCGGCCCATTGGGAGTAACGTGGCTACATGCGTGTTTCTCGCACGGGGGGCATTGTCATGACGATCACGACTCTCTCCAGCCGGGAGTTCAATCAGGACACCAGCCGCGCCAAGAAGGCCGCCCGGAAAGGGCCGGTGTTCATCACCGATCGCGGCAGACCCGCCCATGTGCTGCTCAGCATCGAGGATTACCGGCGGCTGACCGGCGGGGAGGGCGGCATCATCGACAGGCTGGGCCTGCCGCCGGGCATCGAGGACGTAGAGCTTGAGATTCCGCCGATGCGCGATCTCGCGCACCCGGCGGACATCACCTGATGTTCCTGCTCGACACGAATGTGATTTCCGAGTTGCGCAAGGCAAGGGCGGGAAAGGCCGATCGCAACGGGGCAGCATGGGTCCGAACCGCCCCGGCCGGCAGCCTCTTCCTGTCGGCGATCGTTGTCCTTGAATTGGAAATCGGCACGCTGCTCGCCGAGCGTCGCGACCCTCCAACGGGAGCGATGCTCCGCGCGTGGTTGGATGAGCATGTGCTGCCCGCCTTCGCCGAGCGCATTCTGCCCGTCGATACGGCCGTGGCGCGCCGCAGCGCGGCTCTGCATGTTCCCGATCCTCAGCCGGTCCGAGACGGGTTGATCGCGGCGACCGCGCTTGTTCATGGCATGACCGTCGTTACTCGGAACGTAGCCGATTTCACGCCGACCGGCGTGCCACTTGTCAATCCGTGGAACGATCCGCATGGCCGTGGCGCATAAGCACGGGCGCGGGCATCTGCCCCGCCCCTACAGCACCGCCAGATCATCCCGGTGGATCATCTCATCGCGCCCGCGCCATCCCAGAATCGCCTCGATCTCGTCGGACCGATGCCCGGCGATCCGCTCGGCATCCGCGCTCGCGTACGCCGACAGCCCATGCGCCAACATCTCGCCGTCGGCGCCGCGCACCACCACCGGGTCGCCGCGCTCGAACGCCCCCTCGACCCGGCGCACGCCTGCCGGCAACAGCGAACTTCCCGCCGCCAACGCACGCGCCGCGCCGGCGTCCACCACCAGCGCGCCGAGCGGCGCCAGCGCCCCCGCGAGCC
>JBAWFF010000381.1:0-5671 GCA_049591635.1 Acetobacteraceae bacterium | reverse complement strand
GCCGCGCCAGTCCCGCCGGCTCGCTCAATCCGGGCGACCCGAGACCCGGCCGGGCCGAAACAAAAATCCCCGCGACCCCATCTCATGGCCTCCACGCGAAAAGCTTCACACGCTCGCAAGCGGGAATGACGGCTAAGGGTCGCTCAGACAACGCCAAACGCGCATGGACCCCCGCGCGCCGCATGGGCGTTTCCGCGGGGGTCGCTTTGCGAAGACCTCGATCTTCGCGCCCGGTCGATAGCACCGAGCCAATGCTTGGACTTTCGCCTCCGTCGCCAACGCCAAGCTAGTCGGCAACTGCGAACAACCCAGGTGGAGTCATGCTTCTCGCGCACCCTCCTTGGCAGTTATGGCCCTAGACAAGGGAGGTCAGGGGCGCCGCGTCAAGCGAATTTTCGGCCACGATTCGCCTCGCCGTGGGATCCTCCCGACCAGCGTGCTAGACGTGATCACCGTTACATACGACCACGGCAGGAGACCACCGTGACGATCGAGACCAAGCCCGAGGTCACGCTGCGCGAACGTGGCATGCGCGAACTTCAGGAGTTCGTGCTTCTCACCGCCTATCTCTACGTCACTCTCGACGCGGTGATCCTGATGAAGACCGCGGTGCTGCACACCCAGGGTATCGAGTTCGCCTTCTGGGGCATCGCGATTGTCAAGGCCGCGGTGCTCGCCAAGTTCATGCTGCTCGGCAACGCGCTGAAGATCGGCGAGCGCTTCACCACCAGTCCACTGATCTGGCCGACGCTGCATAAAGCGGTCGCCTTCCTGGTGCTGCTCATCGTCCTGACGGTCATCGAGGAGGCCGTCGTCGGCCTGCTCCATCACAAGCCGGTCGCCGCCTCGCTCGGCGAACTCGTCGGGCCCCGCCTCGCGGAAACGATCGCCGGCTTCGTCATCATGCTCCTTGTGCTCATTCCCTGGTTCGCCTTCCGCGTCCTCGGCGAAGCGCTCGGCGAGGGCCGGCTGATGCGGATGTTCTTCGTCAAGCGCGAACTGCTGGAGCGGGGATAGGGGCGATCAACGGGGGGTCATCGGAATCTCACGGGTGTCCCGCCTCGCGGCTCGGCACCGCGTCGCCCGGAGGCACCGCCTCGCTCGCGCCCGCCTGCATCACGAACGGCACGTTTCCCGGCGTCATGATCGCCGCGATATCGCGGTAGATCGCGTTCGCGACGCCGGGCGGCGGCTTGTCCGCCTGCAAGGTGACCCAGGCGATGATCGTGATCCCGCTCGCTGGAAAATAGTATGCTGCGGTATTATATCCCGGCAGCCCGCCCGTGTAGCCGTACCACCCCACGCTGCAACCGATGCCGAGGCCGAAGGACAGGTTGCCCTCGCCGATCGGAATGCAGTTCAGCCGCTCGCGCTGCGTCGCCGCCGCGTTCGTCTTTCCGGTGACATAAAGCGCGACCCAGCGCTTCATGTCGGCAACGTCGGAGATGATCTCGCCCGCCGCGCCCATCAGCGACACCGGGATCGTGTTGCTGACATCCTCCCACCCGCCTTGCTTGTTCAGGCCGTAGCCGTGCGCCCACGGCTCGGGCATCGCCTGGGTCGTCGGATAGCTCGTCTGGGTTAGATGGAAAGGCACCAGCAGGCGCTTGCGTATCTGGTCGCCGATGCTGTCCTTGGTGACGCTCTCGATGATCAGGCCGAGCAGCAGGTAATTCGTGTTGCTGTAATTGTATTTCGTGCCCGGCGGGAACAGCGGCTTCTGCGCGACGGCCCAGCCGATCAGCGTGCGCGCGTCGAACTTCATGTCAGGCGTCATCTTCAGCTTGTCGAATTCGGGCGTGTCGTAGGATTCGAACAACCCGCTGCGCATCTCGCACAGCTCGCGCACCGTGATGTTCTCCGCGTTCGGGATCGTCACGCCGAGGTCGAACTTGCTCAACGGATCATCGAGGCCGAGTTTTCCCTCGTCCACCAGCTGAAGCAGCGCGCTGATGACGAACGTCTTGGTGTTGCTGCCGATCCGAAAGTGATCCGCCCGCGTCAGCTTCCGATGGGTCGCGAGGTCGGCGGCGCCGAAACCGCGCACGTAGCTGTGGCCGGCATTGTCCCACACGCCGATCAGCACGCCCGGCACCGGCGTCTCGCCGCCGTACGCCTTGCGCTCCTTCGCGACCGCCGCGTCGATCGCGGCGCGCACCGACGGGCTCGCCACCGAAACTTCGGCCGCCCGGGCGGGACTGGCCGCGCCGAAAGCGACGAAGGCACAAGCAAGGATCACTCCGGCTCGAACCCGAGCGGCACTGGTCATCGACGTTCCCCTCATGCGTGGATCTGGCCCGATTTCGGGGCCACGAGCGGACGTATTCGAGACGAATTGTCGATCCTCCGCAACACCGTGACGACGATCACGACGGCGGCGTAGGATAGCAGCGGCACGGAAGGAGCCTCACATGGCGCTGAACAAGGTCGCGGCCGCGTACCTGGCCTATTTCGCCTATATCGACGACGCGCTCGAGACGGTGCAAGGCAGCGACTTCGCAAATCTCCTCAAGACCGTGCCGGCGGGCGCGGCGAACGGACCGTGGACGCTCGCCTGGGGACCCGCCGTGAATGATGGGATTCTGGCCTACGTCGCCCAAGGTGCCGACGGCAGCTACGGCCTGGCGTTCCGCGGCACCGACACCGACACCTCCATCACCGGCGCGTTCCAGAATTTTCTCGCCGATGCCGAGGCGTTCAACTTCGTGCCCTGGCTCTATCCGCAGGGCCAGACGCCGCCGCTGCAATTGAGCGCCGGCACCAATCAGGCCCTCGCGCTCGCGATCGCCGCCACCGACCCGGCCACGGACACGTCGTTGCTGGACTATTTGCGCTCGCTCGCCGCCAAGGGCCCGCTCGAACTCATCGTCGCGGGCCATAGCCTGGGCGGCGCGCTCACGGTCGCCGCGACCGCATGGCTGCACGACCAACTGCCGAAGCTGGGCGGCAGCGTCTCCCTATGGCCGCATACGTTCGCCGCGCCGACCGTCTGGAACCAGCCGTTCGCGGCCTGGTTCGCCAGCACGTTCTCCTATTACGCGGCGGTGAATGGCAACGACATCGTGCCGATGGCGTGGAACAATCTGGCCGGCGTCAGGGCGACGTTCCCGAGTCCCGGCCCCGATCTGGAGAAGACGAACTGGCCGCTCTACTTCGCGATCGGCCTGGTCATGCCGGTGGTCCCGACCTACACCTCGATCGCCGCGAGCAACTCGGACCCCTTCACCGCGACGCCGGCGGCGAACGAGACGTGGCTCGTGGAAGCAGGCTCGATGCACTCCATGCAATACCAGTATTTCCCGCACGCGACCGGCACGGCCGCGCCGACCCTGCCGAACACGAGCACGATAGGCGTGGCAAGGCCGCGCGCCGCGGCGCCGGCCTGAACGCACGGAGTGACGGTAGCCATTGTCGGGCGGCTGGAGCCATTGGCCCGGCGACGTGGTGGCCCTCAGCAACGACGGTTTACAGCGCCAGATTCTCCCTGAAACCACGATTACCTTGGCGTTCGCCAGTCTTCCGGCGCGATCCTGGCGCTACCGTTCTTGCCGACCACGCGGTGGGGCAGTTATCGTCCGTCCTAGACGCTCAGATAGTCTGCGCATACGAGGAATGTCGGATGAAGCGTATCGCCCCTTTGATCGCTATTCTCCTCGCGGTTCCCGCAGGGTGGGTGGAAGCGCAGCAAGTGCCCTCGCCCAACATGAGCTTCTTCGTTACGAGCACCAGCCTCGGCAAAGGGGGCGACTTAGGTGGACTTGAAGGTGCAGATCGCCATTGCCAGGAGTTGGCCCAAGCGGCGGGTGCTGGTTCGAAGACGTGGCACGCTTATCTCAGCACCCAGCCGACGAGCGGTGTTCCGGCAGTCAATGCCAGGGACAGGATCGGCACCGGTCCATGGAATAACGCGAAAGGGGTGGAGATAGCGGCCAATCTCGATGACCTGCATAGCGAGAACTATAAGATCAACAAAACAACGGCTCTCACGGAGAAGGGAAATTTCGTCAACGGTCGCGGTGATACACCAAACCGGCATGACATGCTGACCGGCAGTCAACATAACGGAACTGCCTTTCCCGCTGGTGAGGACAAGACTTGCCATAATTGGACAAGCAGCAGCGAGGGCAGTGCAATCGTTGGCCACACCGACTTGATCGGCAATACGCGTGGCCCGAATTTTTGGAACTTCTCCCACAGCACACCGGGCTGTAACGTACCAGACTTGGCGAAGGTTGGCGGTGCTGGCTTTTTCTACTGTTTTGCAGTGCACTAATCAGTCGTAGGTTTGAGCAGCCCGCCGCCAGTGCGATGACTGAAGTCCCTGAAATCAGCCTCCTTTTCTTGTGCGGACACGACCACGTCACACGGGCGGCTGATGCTGACCGTGCTAGACGGGCTTGCAGAGTTCGAGCGCGACCTGGGCGCGAACAGCCGATGGCCGCGAGCGCGCAAGCGCACGGCGCGAAGCATCAGTTTCCTCCGCATCCTCAAGCGCCGCGCACCATCCAACTGATCGACTCGAAGGGAAATTAGACTCTGCGTAGCCTATTGATGGTTGGTGTCGCCATCTCGTCGCTCATCGGTGGAGTGGCACACGCTGATACGAGCACCAACGACGAGGTGTTCGCGAACACGGCTCTACGTGAACTGCACAACTTGGCCGTAGCCAGCGCACAATCAGCGCAAGCAGCTAAGGACAGCGACGACCTCGGCTGCCGAGAGGCCAATAAGAGCATACAAGAGGCCGCTCATGAGGCGCTAATGGACATGCATGACATGTCATTCACACCGATTGACGCGATTGAAAGCGTGTCAGTTCTGCTGCGGCTCAGTCATTTGGCACTACCAAATGGATGCCCTTATGAGTTAGCGGTCCCGCCGACGACGATAGCTGGGCAGGCCGTCATGTCGCTCAGATGGGACTACGCCATCGGTGATGGAGACTGGTATATGGTCAAGGCAAACGGTGACGTCGAAGCTAAGAACCCACTCCGCTACGCCCAGTCACTCAAGGATCAGAACTACTCTTGGGTCAGCGTCCGGCCGGAGGGTATGCTAGTCATGGTCGAGTCAGACTGGAAGGCTGAGATGGCGTCACTTAAAGTGGATGATCCATCGATCGAGAACTCAGGCATCAGTTTGAAGGCCATCGAGGTAGGCTACCGTAAGAACTCAGACGACGAAAACACCATGGTCTACTTCTATCGGACCAGGGAGGATGCACTAGCGGCTGTGCAGGCAGCAAAACAGCAAGCCGAGGGTAACGCCAAAGCTGATGCAGAACAGAAGGCATCCGATGCCGAGTGGAGTAGGAAACTTACGTCGCTACCATATGTGGTCGCCAACCACGACCGAGGTTTCAAACTGACATACGCGGTATGTAAGCGCGCCGGTAAGGATACCAAGAATGAGAACACGTGTAACGACGATGGTTCTCATGACTGGTCGGACGATCACCGTGTACCGTATCACTGGTTCAGTGACATACATGGGTGTGAGGACGCCCAATATAGTCTTAACATCAAGCATCCCGCCGGCGTGAGGCTTACTCGCCAGTCGATAATTAAGGCGACAAATCGGTTGACATCTCGGATCAGGCACGATTCAAGGTGGCATGAAGCGGGACGGACGTAAGCTCGACCACGCGACGCTGGAGACGATCCGTTTGATG
>JBAWFF010000380.1:0-7554 GCA_049591635.1 Acetobacteraceae bacterium | reverse complement strand
GAGGTGAAGAACCCGATCCCCCTCTCCCGCGCTTGCGGGAGAGGTCGACTCGCGCAGCGAGCGGGTGAGGGCGCTACTCCGCCGCCGCGGCGACCGGCATCGGCGCGCGCAGCCGGGCGAGCAGCATCTCCCGGCGCTCCATCGCCGTCGCCCGGTTCGCCTCCTTCACCGGCCCGAAGCCGCGGATCATATCGGGCAGCTCCGCGATCGCCAGCGCGGTGTCCGCCGTCTCCGGGGAAAGCGTCGCCAGGGCGGCGCGGACATCTTCCATGTACTCGCCGATCAACGCGCGTTCCCATTTGCGCTCCGCCTGCCAGCCGAACGGATCGAGCGGGGTGCCGCGCACATGCTTGCCGTGGCGCAGCACGCGGAACAGCGGCAGCGCGATGCGCCCCGACAGTGCGAGCTTCCGCCGCCGTCCGGTTGCCTTGTCGATGCCCTGCCCCAGGGGCGGCGACATGTAGAACACCGGCGCCTCGCCATAGGTCGCGGCGGCGTGCATCCGGGCGACCTCGTATTCGTCCTTGTACGCCATCACCCGGAACAGGTTCTCCGCCACCGACCGCGCGATCCGGTTGTCGCCCGACGCGCGCACCTCCGCGACGAACGCGCGATACCGATCCGCGTAGCGCCGGTTCTGATACGCGACGAGCCGCGCGGCACGATCGGCGATCAGCGCGTCGAGGTCCGCCGGGGGCGCCGCCTCCACGGGGCTAACGATCTCGTCGGCGATCTCCGGCCGCCAGGCCAGGATGCGCCCCCACAGGAAGGCGCGCCGATTCACCGCCACCGCCGCCCCATTCAGCTCGATCGCGCGCAGGATCGCCGCCTCGCCCACCGGGATCAGCCCCTTCTGCCAGGCGAGGCCCAGCAGCAGCGTGTTCATCGCCTGCGCGTTGCCGAACAAGCGCTCGGCGAGGCCGACGCCGTGCACATACTGCCCGGCGCCTTCATTGGTCGCCCGTTCGATCGTGCGGCGATGCAGGCCGGCATCGATGATCAAGCGCGGATCGAACTTGAATGCCGCCGTCGCCGCGAGGTCGAGATTGCCGATGACGGCGGCGCGCGCGCCGCACCGCTCCAGCACGTTCGCCCCGGCGCCCACCGCGAGGTCGGCGGCGATCATCAGGTCGGCTTCGCCGAGCGGAATCCGCACCACGTCGAGCTGGTCGGGTTCGCCGATCTGCACATGCGCGACGACGGTGCCGTTCTTTTGCGCGAGCCCGGTGAAGTCGAGTGTCTGCACGTCGCGGCCCTCGAGATGCGCCGCCATCGCCAGGATCTTGCCGGCGGTGATGATGCCGCCGCCGCCGATCCCAGCGAACAGCGTCCGCCACGGCGAACGACCCGGCAGCGAGGGCGTCGGCATCCCGTCGGCGAGCGCCGTCTCTCGCTCCGCCCAATGCGGATCGGCGTCGGGCGCGCGCGGCGCGCCCGCGACGGTCACGAAGCTCGGGCAGAAGCCCTTGAGGCACGACAGATCGACGTTGCAGGCGGTCGGATTGATGCGCCGCTTGCGGCCGAGTTCCGTCTCCACCGGCTCGATGGCGATGCACGAGGATTGCACGGAGCAGTCACCGCAATTCTCGCAGACCTCGGCGTTGATCTGCACGCTGCGCGTCGCCTCGGCCAATTTGCCGCGCTTGCGCCGGCGCCGCTTCTCGGTGGCGCAGACCTGATCGTAGATCAGCGCGGAGACGCCCTTGTAGTCGCGCAATTCGCGCTGCACGGCATCGAGTTCGTCGCGCGTGTGCCGCGTCGCGCCAGTCGGCAGCGCGGATGCGTCGGGCAACCGCGCGGCCTCATCGGCGACGATGGCGATGCGCTTCACCCCCTCGGCGGCGACCTGGGCGGCGATCTGGGTGACGCCGAAATGGCCCTCGGCCGGCTGTCCGCCGGTCATCGCGACGGCGTCGTTGACCAGGATCTTGTAGGTCATCGCGGTGCCCGCCGCGACCGCCTGACGGATCGCGAGGATGCCCGAATGGGTGTACGTCCCGTCGCCGATGTTGGCGAACATGTGCGGCGTGTCGGTGAACGGCGCCAAGCCGACCCAGGTCGCGCCCTCGCCGCCCATATGGGTGAAGGTCCGGGTGGCGTCGCCGTGGTCGAGCGCCATGAAGTGGCAACCGATTCCGGCGGTCGCCATGCTGCCCTCCGGCAGGCGGGTCGACGTGCCGTGCGGGCAGCCGGCGCAGAACGCCGGCACCCGGCGCAATAGCCCGTCGGACCGCTCCGGCGGTGCGAGCATGGGCGGTTCCGGCACGTTCAGGCCGACGCCGCTCAGGAACCGGGCGAGCGCCCCGCCGACGCCCTCCGGCGACAACTCCAGCAGCGGCGAGATCAAGGGCGCCCCGCGCGCGTCGGTCTTGCCGGCGACCTCCGGGCGTTCCTCGGCGGGTAGATTGTAGAGGGCGTCCTTGATCTGGGCCTCGACAAACCCGCGCTTCTCCTCGACGACGAGAATTGCGCGCTTGCCGCGGGCAAACTCACGCAGCCCCTCGGTCTCCAGCGGCCAGCTCAGCCCGACCTTGTAGAGCGCGACCCGCGGATGGTCCGCGAGGCCCAGCCGGCGCAGCGCGTGGAGCGCGTCGAAATGCGCCTTGCCGACCGTCACGATGCCGATCGGCGCATCGGCGGCGCCGAACATCAGCCGGTCCAGCCGGTTCGCTCGCGCCCAGGCGAGCACCGCGGGGATGCGCTCCTCGATCACCCGCCGCTCCAACTCGAAGCGATCGGCCGGGTAGGACAGGCGCTTGTCGTAGTTCAGCCCGTGCGCCGGCACCGCGAAATCGGGCCGCACGAAGCCCCGCGTCAGGGGGATGGAGACGACGGCCGCCTGCTCGGCCGTCTCCGCGGTCGTCTTCAGCGCCGCCCACAGGCCCGAGAAGCGCGACATCGCGATGCCGGCGAGGCCGAAATCGATGATGTCCTGCACGGAGGCGGGATTGAGGACGGGGACGAACCAGCCGGCCAAAAGCGGTTCGGTCTGATGCGGATAGGTGGACGAATGCGCCCCGTGGTCGTCGCCCGTCACCGCCAGCACGCCGCCCAGCGCCGACGTGCCCAGCATCGTCGCGCAATGCAACGCATCGCCAGAGCGGTCCACGCCCGGCCCCTTGGCGTACCACATGCCGAACACGCCATCGACCCTGGCGCCCGGAAAGGAGTCGATCTGCTGGGTGCCCCACAGCATGGTCGCCGCCAGGTCCTCGTTCAGCCCCGGCTGAAAGCGAATACCCTGTTCGGTCAGGAGCTTCTCGTGACGCCACAACTCGAAATCCAGGCCGCCGAGCGGCGAGCCCCGATACCCCGACACCAGCCCGCCCGTGTTGCGTCCGGCCGCGCGATCCAATCGGGCCTGCTCCAGCAGCACCCGCACCAGCGCCTGCACGCCGGACAGCAGGACGGGCGCGTCGAGGTCGATGAAGCGGCTGTCCAGCGTCAGATCGGCAAGGCGGCCGAGGCCGATGTCCATGGCGGAGCGTCTCCTGGGCGGGCTGTCGCCGCCTGCCCTCGATTACCTAAGTGCCTGTAGAAGACCGCGCAATGGATCGCCGCCGGGTGGACGCAATTCGCGGCGAAGCGCAAGATCGCGGCGGGCCCGCCGGAGCGAGGAGAGGTGAGGATGGATGCCGCACGCATGAGCCGCCGCCAGCAGGCGTTCCGGGCGGATTTCCGCACCCGGATCGCGCCGGCCTATTCCGGCCTGGCGCATGTGGCGCTGATCACGGCCATCGGGGTGGCGGCGATCTGGTTCTGCGTCCGTCATGTGGCGAACCCGGCGCCCGCCGCGTTCCTGGTCGTCCCTATCGCCTTCTGCGTCGCCAACGCGTTCGAATGGTGGATCCATCGTTACGTGATGCACCGGCCGAGGCCGGGGTTCATGGGCATCTATAAGCGCCACACCCTCGCGCACCACCAATTCTTCACCGACGCCGAGCCCTATCTCGACGACAGCCGCGACTTCCGCATCACCTTCTTCCCGCCGTATGCGCTGGTCGCCTTCATCTGCCTGTCGATCCCGCCGGCCGCCATCCTGATGGCGCTCGGGGCGCCGAACGCCGGCTGGCTGTTGCTCATCACCAACGTGGCGCTGTATCTGAACTACGAGTTGTTCCACTATTGCTGCCACGTCAGGGACGACCGCATCGTCCGGTATATCCCGATGGTGAACTCGCTGCGCCGCCACCACATCGCGCACCACAACACGGCGATCATGATGGAGCGGAACTTCAACCTCACATATCCGATCGCCGACTGGCTGTTCGCCACCTCCGACCTGCGCGGCGGGCTGCTGCGCCATCTCTTCAACGGCTATGACACAAGCCACGTCGTGCCGAATCTCAAGCGGGTGCGCGCGAGCGTGGACGACCCGCGCGCCGGGCACGTCCAGGTCGCCGCGGAATAGCGGATGGCGACCCCTGCGAAGCTCAAGCGAGGCCCCGCGAGCCTGGTCGGCGGGTTCGCGGTGGGTCTGTGCGTGCTCGGGCTATGGCTCGCGATCGAGTACGACGCCGGCGCTGCGTCCGGGTTGACCACCGGCTTCGGCATTCTCGTCGCCGCCTGCATTGCGGCGTGGGTGCGGATCGCGGATCTGTAGTGCCGGCTGACGAGGACACCCGCTTCGACTTCATCGTCACCGGCGCCGGGTCCGCCGGGTGCGCCGTCGCCGCCCGCCTCTCGGAGTCCGGCCGCTATCGCGTCCTGCTGCTGGAAGCCGGCGCGCGTGACCGCAACCCATGGATCCACATCCCGATCGGCTACGCTAAGCTCTACACCCATAAGCGCCTGAACTGGCGCTTCGAAAGCGAGCCGGAGCCGGCGCTGAACAATCGGCGGATGTACCAGCCCCGCGGCAAGGTGCTCGGCGGCACCAGTTCGATCAACGGCATGATCTACATGCGCGGCAACGCCGCCGATTACGACGAGTGGCGTCAGCGGGGCAACGAGGGTTGGGACTGGGATTCGGTCCTGCCGTATTTCCGCAAGGCCGAGGATCAGGAGCGCGGCGAGGACGAATTCCACGGCACCGGCGGCCCGCTGCGCGTCAGCGACCAGCCCACGAAATGGGAGCTGGCCCGCGCCATGCTGGAGGCGACGATCCAGGCCGGCGTTCCGCCCAATCCCGACTTCAACGGCGCCCGCCAGGAGGGCACCGGCTGGTATCAGACCACCACCGGCAACCGCCGCCGCTGGAGCGCCGCCGCCGCGTACCTGAAACCCGCCCGCGGCCGCGCCAATCTCGTGGTGCGGACGCAGGCGCACGCGACCCGCGTCCTGATCGAGAACGGCCGGGCTGTCGGTGTCGAGTATCGGACCCCGGCCGGGCTGCACACCGCGCACGCGAGCGGAGAGGTTATCGTCTCGGGCGGCGTCTACGGCTCGCCACAACTCCTGCAACTATCGGGAGTCGGCCCAGGCGAGCTGCTCGCATCGCTCGGCATTCCGGTGCTCGTCGACATGGAAGGTGTCGGCGCCAACCTCCAGGATCACTTCAATACCTACATTTCCTTCCGCTGCGCCCGTGCCGTCACCATGAACGAGTTGCACCACAGCGCCGCGCGCAAGCTGGTCGCGGGCATCCAATACGGGCTGTTCCGCGCCGGCCCGATGGCCGGCAACGGCATCTATGTCGGCGCCTTCACGCGCAGCGACGCGCGGCTGGAACGGCCCGACCTGCAAATGAACATGTTCAGCTGGAGCACGGCGGCGCGTGACCGGCGGGGCGTGGTCTCCCATCAATTCCCCGGCTTCACCTTCAGTCCGGTGCATCTGCGCCCCGAATGCCGCGGCACCGTCCGCATCACCAGCCGCGATCCGCTGGCCCCGCCGGAAATCCGCTTTAACTACCTCCGCACGGAGCAAGACAATCAGGCGATAATCGCGGGGATGCGCCTCGCCCGGAAGATCGCCGCGCAGCCGGCGCTCGCATCCTACGTCGTGGAGGAGATTCTGCCGGGCGCGCGCGTCCAGTCCGACGCCGACCTCATCGAGGACATCCGCGCCCGCGGCGTCTCCAACCTCCATCCCGTCGGTACCTGCCGAATGGGCCGCGAGACCAATGCGGTCGTCGATCCGCGCCTGCGCGTGCACGGGATCGACCGGCTGCGCGTCGCCGATGCCTCCATCATGCCGGTCATCGTCGCCGGCAACACCAACGCGCCTAGCATCATGATCGGCGAGAAAGCGGCGGCGATGATCCTGGAGGATGCCCGCCCGAACGGCTAAGCTCGCGGTAGAAAAAGAAACCGGGAGACGTCCATGCTTGGCCTGATGCAGACCCAGCCGCTGCTGATCGCCTCGATCATCCGCCACGCCGCGCGCCACCACGGAAACGCCGAGGTGGTCTCGGTGATGAGCGAAACCCACCGCCACCGCAGCACCTACGCCGAGGTGGAGCGGCGGTCGCGCCGCCTCGCCCGCGTGCTGGAGCGGCTCGGCGTACAGCCCGGCGACCGGGTCGGCACGCTCGCCTGGAACACCTACCGCCATCTGGAGCTGTTCTACGCCATCTCCGGCTCGGGCGCCGTCTGTCATACGGTAAACCCGCGCCTGGCGACACAGGACATCGAATACATCATCACCCACGCGGGCGACAGCATCCTGTTCGCCGATGCCTCCTTCGCCGATCTCATCCAGACCATCGCTCCCGCCGTCGCGACGTGCGTGCGGACAGTCGTCATGATGGTCGACCCCACCGACATGCCGGTCCTCCGCCTGCCGCCTGGCATGGCTCTTCATTGCCACGAAACGCTGATGGCGGAAGCCGACGAGGACTACGACTGGCCCAGCTTCGACGAGAACACCGCGAGCGCGCTTTGCTACACCTCCGGCACCACCGGGCGGCCGAAGGGCGTGCTCTACAGCCACCGCTCGACCGTGCTGCACGCGATGGCCGCCAACCTGCCGGATTCCTTCGGCCTCCGCGCCGTCGACCGCATGATGCCTGGCGCGCCGATGTTTCACGCCGCCGCCTGGGCGGTGCCCTACACGCTGCCGATGGTCGGCGCCGCGATGATCCTGCCGGGCCGCTACCTCGACCCGGTGAACCTCGTGCGTCTGCTGAACGAGGAGCGCGTGACCATCACCGGCGCCGTGCCGACCGTGTGGCTCGCCGTGCTCAACCATTTGCGCGAGACCGGCCAGACCCTACCGCACCTTCGCCGCGTCTTCTCCGGCGGCTCCGCCGTGCCGCGCGCGATGATCGAGGGGTTCGCCGAGTACGGGGTCGAGGTTCAGCACGGCTGGGGGATGACCGAGACCAGCCCGCTGGTCAGCGCCTACGCGCCGCTGCCTAGTACCGTCGCGCTGATTGGAGAGGACGCCATGCGTCTGCGCCTCAAGCAAGGTCGCTCGATCTTCGGCACCGAGATCAAGATCGTCGACGCCGACAGTATGGAACTCCCCTGGGACGGCGTCGCGTTCGGCGACCTGCTGGTGCGCGGTCCCTGGGTCGTGCGCGAATATCTCGGCCGCGGCGCCGAAGGGGCGGCCGACGCCGAGGGCTGGTTCGCCACCGGCGACGTCGCCACCATCGACCCCGATGGCTTC
>JBAWFF010000379.1:0-3872 GCA_049591635.1 Acetobacteraceae bacterium | reverse complement strand
GAGTAGTTCAGCCGCGAAAACAGGTTCGCCTGCCCCACCCCTGGTGTGCGCGAGAGCGAGTCGATCACGTTGATCAGCGCGTAGTTGGTGATGAACAGCGGGTCCATCTTCGTCGCGTCGTCGCTGTAGAACGCGAGGAACATCAGGATGGCGGAGGATTTCTTCTGCACCGTCAGGCCCTCGGCCTGGACCTCCGGCGGAAGCTGGGCAATGGCGGTCTGCACGCGATTGTTGACGGCGACGACGTCGTTGTCGGGATTGGTTCCCTGCGCGAAGCTGACGTCCAAACTGTAGGTGCCGTCGTTGGCGCTGTTGGACTTCATGTAGATCATTCGGTCGACGCCGACGACCTGCGCCTCGATCGGCTGGGCGACGGCGCTTTCGACGACCGACGCCGACGCGCCGGGATAGGTCGCGCTGACCGTCACCTCCGGCGGCACGATGTCGGGAAGCTGGGCGACCGGGATGCGCAGCATGGAGATGCCGCCGGCGATCGTCACCAGGACCGCGATGACGATCGCCAGCCGCGGGCGGCGAATGAAGAGAGCCGAAATCATCGCAAGGCGGTTTTCTCGGGCCTCGGCTGTCCGCTGGTCGCCGGCTGGGGCGCGCCCGGCTGCGGCGCCACGACCTGGCCGGGATGCACCTTCTGCAACCCATCGACCACGACCTGCTCGCCCGGCGCCAGGCCGCTCAACACAGAGGCGAGGATTGGCGTGGCTTGACCCAGCTTAACGCGTGCCTCGCGCACGCGGTTGTTCTTGTCGAGCGCGAAGACGTAATCGCCCTGCTGATCGGTCATGACCGCCACGCGCGGGATTGCCAGCACCTCGGCGGGCTTCGCGCCCTCCAGCAGCACGGTCACGAACTCTCCGTCGACCAGCGGGCGGCCGTCCTTGCCGAGCGGGTTGGCGACCGAGCCGCGCAGCACGATCGTGTCGGTGCCCTGCCCGACGGTGTTATCCACGAAATCGAGCCGCCCGGTCGGGCCGTAGAAGGTGCCGTCGGGCAATTGCAGGCGGATACGGAACGCATCGTCGCCGCCGGCCGTGCCCGATGCGGCATGGCGGAGATCGAGCAGCGTGCGGACGGGGACCGGGAAGACCACGTACATCGGGTCCTGACTCACCACCGTCGCCAGGGTGCCGGAGGCGGGAGAGACGACGTTGCCCAGCGTCACGGTGGTGCGCCCGATCTTGCCGGCGATCGGGGCATGGATTTCGGTGTAGCTCAGGTTGATCGCCGATTGCTGGACCTGTGCCTCCGCCGCGCGGAGCTGGGCGGCGTCGGAGAGCATGGTGGCGCGCGCGGCATCGACCGCGGATTGCTGGCCGGCGGGCGTCCTCAGTAGGGTTGACGCCCGATCGAAGGCCAGTTTGGCGTTGTCCAACTGGGCCTGCGCCTGCGCCACGCTGGCCTGCTTGGCTGCCAGATCGGCCTGGAAGGGACCCTGCTCCAGTACATAGAGCAGGTCGCCGGCCTTCACCTCGGTGCCCTCGGTGAAATCCTGGCGCTCAAGGAACGCCGTTACTCGCGCCACCAGCGCCACGCGCTGCGTCGCCTCCACACGCCCGACGAAGGACTGCGTCTCGGTGACCGCGTGCGGCTCCACCTTCGCCACGCCAACCGCCGGCGGGGGGCCACCCGAAGGGGCCTGCGCGTGCGCGGCCGGATGGGCCGCGCACAGCAACGCGGCGAGAACGATCGTGCGGCCGTTCATCGTGAGTGCTCCTGAACCATACGGTTCAGTCGGCTACCTAGGGGCCGCCCCTACCGGGGTCAATGCCAGATGGTGACGGGTGCGCGAATCCCCGCTCTGCCGCCGCCGCGATCTTCGATCCCTTCCCTGGGGAGTCCCTCTCCCCAGCACCTGATCCCCGGATAACGGGCGCGCTCCGCCCTTGCGGGCCGCCCTGGGGCGCCGCATTTTGGTCGGGAACACGCGAGGCGACGGCGATGAACGAGCATGTGAACGTCTGCGAGGTGGGGCCACGCGACGGCTTGCAGATCGCCCATTCCCGCATGGCGACCGCGACCAAGGTGCGCTGGATCGCCGCGATGGCGGCGGCCGGGGTCGCCGAGATCGAGGTCGGCAGCTTCGTGCCCCCGCGGGTCATCCCGCAGATGGCGGACACCGAGGAGGTGGTGCGCGAGGCGGTGAAGATCCCCGGCCTGACCGTCATCGCACTGGTGCCGAACCTGCGCGGCGCGCAGCGCGCCTACGAGGCGGGAGCGCACAAGGTCAGCACGCCGGTCTCGGTGAGCGAGGGCCACAGCCGCGCCAACCTCAACCGGACCCCCGCCGAGAGCATCGTCGAGGTCGGCAAGCTGATGGACTGGGTGAAGGCCCAGCCGCGCCGCATGGAGGTGATCGCCGGCGTCTCCACCGCTTTCGGCTGCTCGATCGACGGCGTCGTGCCGGTGAGCAAGACGGTGGCGATGGCGGCCGGCCTCGCCGGGGCAGGGGTCGACAAGATCATGCTGGCCGATACGGTCGGTTACGCCCATCCCGCGCAAGTGAAGCAGGCGGTTCGCGAGGTGCGCGCGTCCATCGGCGCGGTGCTGTGGGGCCTGCATCTGCACGATACGCTGGGCCTCGGCCTCGCCAACGCGCTGGCCGGGCTGGAGGAGGGCATTCGCGCCTTCGACAGCTGCCTGGCGGGCCTCGGCGGCTGCCCGTATGCGCCTGGCGCCTCGGGCAACGTGGTGACCGAGGATCTGGTGTTCATGCTGGAAAGCATGGGCTTCGCGACCGGGATCGATCTGCCGAAGCTGTTCGAGGCGCGGACCATCCTGCACGAAGGGCTCCCCGAGGAGCCGCTGCATGGCCAGGTGTCCAAGGCGGGGATTCCGCGGACGTTCAAGGCGGCGGCGTAGCGCTTTATCCGGCGCGTCAGCGCGCGGGGGGAGCGTCCGCCGGGTGGGAATCGGTCCCGCCGTGCGCGGTCGTGTTCCAGCCGGCGCGCGCGCCCTCCTTGGTCGCCTCCCAGCCGTGCTGGAGGCCGTGCCAAGTGCTCCGCGCCGCATCGGATAGACTGCCCCCGGCATTGCCGAACGCCTGGCCCGCCTGTTGTCCCTCGCTCGGGGCGGCGACCGGGGGCGGAGTCGCGGGTGGCGACGTCTGGGCGCGCGCGGCCAGCGGCGCGGCAATCAGTCCGACAACGGCGAGGACGGGAAGGATACGCATGGAACCGGAGATCGGACGTCCAACCCCTTCCGTCAATTCAAGAAGATTTTCCCTGGGTTCATGATTCCCCTCGGGTCCAGCGCCTGTTTCACGCTCCGCATCACCGCGAGCGCCTCGGGGCCGTGCTCGGTCTCCAGGAACTCCCGCTTGCCGATCCCGATGCCGTGCTCCCCGCTGCACGACCCGCCCAGGGCCAGGGCGCGGCCGACGATCTTGCGGTCGAGCGCCCAGGCCCGGGGCAGCCCGTCGAGTTCGGGGGGCACCAGGATCACGGTGTGGAAATTGCCGTCCCCGACATGGCCGACCACCGGCGCGGTCAGACCGGACTCCAGGATATCCGCCTTGGTGCCGAGGATCGCCTCGTCCAGCCGCGAGATCGGCACGATGGAATCCGTCGTCAGCCCTTGATGTCCGGGCTTGAGGGCAAGCGCCGCCCAGAGCGCGTCATGGCGCGCCTGCCATAGCTTCGATCGCTCCGCTGGGTCGGTCGCCCAACGAAATCCGCGCGCCCCGCACTCGACGGCGAGATCCTCCGCCCGATGCGCCTGCTCGGCGACCGAGGCCTCGGTGCCGTGGAACTCGAAGAACAGGCTGGGGAGGGATTCGAGTCCGTCGAGTTTCGAGTAGGCGATGCAGGCGCCCATCTGCACGTCGTCGAGCAGTTCCATTCGCGCGACGGGGATGC
>JBAWFF010000378.1:0-2320 GCA_049591635.1 Acetobacteraceae bacterium | reverse complement strand
CGTTCAGGTCCGGGTTGGTGGCGCTGCCGCTGATCATCGCCATGCCGCCCTGGCTGAGCACCGGGCACATCGCCTTCGCCGAGCCGCTGTTGACCGGCCCCACCTCGGCGATCACCGTGGGATCGGTAAGCATCCGGCGCGCATTGGTGGCCGCCAACGCCGGGTCGTATTGGCCGGTGGTGGGCGAGCCGTCGTCGTACACGACGAGGCGCAGCATGTAGCCGGCGACACCGCCCTTCGCGTTCGCCTCATCGACCGCGAATTGCGCCCCGGCGCGCACGACCAGCGCCTGGCGCGAGAGTTCGCCGGTGAGCGGCAGGCTCATGCCGATCCCGAGCACCTTATCATCCGCCCGCGCCGGGCGGGTCGCCAACGCGGCGAACGCGGCGCCGCCAAGCCCGAGCACATCGCGACGTGCGAAGTTCGACACCGTTTACCTCCCCATTTTATTACGGGCAGCTTGGCAGCCGTCTCCTCCTGACACAAGCTAATAACCCGTCGTGTAGGGGCCGCGTCATGCAAGCGAAATGCCGGATCAGCGGCCTCGGCAAGCGCTTCGGCGCGACGTCCGTGGTCGCGGATTTTTCGCTCTCCGTCGAGGACGGCGAGTTCGTCGTTATCCTCGGCCCGAGCGGGTGCGGGAAGACCACCACCTTGCGGATGATCGCCGGCCTCACCACCCCGGACGCGGGCAGCGTCGAGATCGACGGGCGGGTGGTCTCCGATCCGGCGCGCGGCGTCTTCGTCCGTCCCGAGCATCGCCATCTCGGCATGGTGTTTCAGTCCTACGCGATCTGGCCGCACATGACCGTGCTGCAAAACGTCGCCTATCCGCTGCTGGTGCGTGGGATGCGCGCCGCCGCCCGGCGCGACAAGGCGCGCGAGGCGCTCGCCCTCGTCGATCTCGCCGACGAGGCCGCGCGTCCGGCGAGCTTGCTCTCCGGCGGGCAGATGCAGCGCGTGGCGCTCGCCCGCGCGCTGGTGGCGGACCCGGCGCTGGTGCTGTTCGACGAACCACTGTCCAACCTCGACCTGAAGCTGCGCGAACGCCTGCGCGCCGAACTCAAGTCGTTGCAGCGCAAGGCGCGCATGACCGGCATCTACGTCACCCACGACCAGGCGGAGGCCGCCGAGCTCGCCGACCGGATCGTCGTCATGGACTCCGGCCGCGTCGTGCAGATCGGCACGCCCGAGGAACTCTACCGGGCGCCGCGAAGCCGCTTCGTCGCCGAATTCATCTCCACCGCCAACGTCCTCGCCGCCACCGTGCAAGCCACCGCCGGCCCCGGCGCCGCGCACGTCGTCACCGGCGCCGGTCCCGCCTTGCTGGTGCGCCACGATCATCCGGTGACGCCGGGCGATGCGGTGAACGTCATCGTGCACCCGGAGGATTGCGCGATCGGAGCGGCCGATGATCCCGACGCCGGGCCGCATCCGGCGCGCGTGCTGGGAAGGCGATTCCTCGGCACCTCGACCCGCTACACGGTCAGCTGGGGCGACGGCTCGCTCGACGTCGTCGACCTCGGCACCGCGCCACGCTTCGCCGAGGGCGCCGAAATCCGCTTGCGGATCGCGCATGGGCGCCTCGTCCCGCCCGCCGCCGCGTGAGGACGCGCCGAAGCGCCGTAGGCGCGAGCACCGTACCGCTACTGCTCATCGTTCTCGGCGTCCTCATCATCCTGCCGGTCGCGGTGCTGGTGATCGGCTCGTTCCTCACGACGCCGCCGCGCGCGCTGCATTTCGACCTGGCCGGCGCGACCCTCGCGAACTACCGCGCCGCGTTCGCCGAGGACGGGTTCCTCCGCCTGCTCGGCGCGACCGTGGGGCTTGCCGCGCTCGGCACGATCGGGGCGGTGGCGATCGGCGCCGCGCTCTCGTTCCTCTCCGTTCGCACCGACGTCCCGGGACGGCGCGCGTTGGAGGCGGTCGCGGTGATGCCGATGTTCGTCCCGCCCTTGGTCGGCGCCTTTGCCTGGGACATCCTCGCCTCGCCACGCAGCGGCATCATCAACGTGCTGCTGCGCTCGCTGGGCATCGCCCACGGCGTGAACGTCTACAGCGTCGGCGGCATCGCCTTCGTGTTCGCGATCTACTACTGCCCCTACGTCGTGCTGTTCGCCGGCGCCGCCCTGCGCAATATCGACGCGGCGCTGGAGGAGGCGGCCTGCATGGCGGGGGCGAGCCGGCTGCGCGTCGCCCTGAACGTGACGCTGCCCCTGGCGTCGCCGGCATTGCTGTCCGCCGCCCTGCTCGTCTTCGTGCTGCTGATCGAGCTGTTCTCGATCCCGGCGGTGCTGGCCCAGCCCGGCAACATCCACGT
>JBAWFF010000377.1:0-7966 GCA_049591635.1 Acetobacteraceae bacterium | reverse complement strand
GCTCCAGCGCGATCGGCCCGGAGCAGGCGATGGTCAGCGTGCCGGCGGACAGCCGCCGCGGCTGGGTGACGGCGGCGAGCGCCGGGCCGACGATCGCCGCCCAGTCGGCCATCACCTGCGCGCTCGCCGGACCCTGGCGGCGAAACGCCGGGCGGGTGAGGGATGGCAGCAGCGCGCCGAGGGCGCGCGGGCCGTAGACGTGCCGGGAGGCGGATGGCAGAGGAGGCGTCGTGTCGGTCTCGTCCGCCATCGCCCCTGCCTCTCTCCTGCTGGCGTGGTACGACCGCCACCGCCGGACGCTGCCCTGGCGCGCCGCGCCCGGCGAAGCGGCGGACCCCTATCGGGTCTGGCTGAGCGAGGTGATGCTTCAGCAGACCACCGTGACGGCGGCCATACCCTATTTCGAGCGCTTCGTCAGGCGCTTCCCCGACATCGGCGCGCTGGCCCGGGCGAGTCTGGAAGAGGTGCTCGGCGCCTGGGCGGGGCTCGGCTACTATGCCCGCGCCCGCAACCTCCATGCCTGCGCCCGGACGGTCGCCGCGTCCGGCGGCTTCCCGCGCGACGCCGCCGGGCTGCGCGCCTTGCCCGGGATCGGGGACTACACGGCGACGGCGGTGGCGGCGATCGCGTTCGGCCAACCCGGCGTGCCGATCGACGGCAACGTCGAACGCGTCATCGCCCGGCTGTTCGCCATCCAGACGCCGCTGCCCGCCGCGAAGAACGCGATCCGCGACGCCGCCCGCGTGCTCGGGGCCGATGCCGAGGCACGTGCCCGCCCGAGCGACTTCGCCCAGGCGCTGTTCGACCTCGGCGCCACCATCTGCACGCCGATCGCCCCGGCCTGCGCGCTTTGCCCGTGGGTTAGCGACTGCGAGGCGCGTCGGCGTGGCCTCCAGGCCGAACTCCCCCGCAAGGCGCCGAGGCGCGACCGCCCCCTCCGCCACGGCGTGCATTTCCGCTTGCAGGACGCCGAGGGCCGCATCCTCCTGCGCCGCCGACCGCCCTCCGGATTGCTGGGCGGCATGGCGGAACTGCCGGGCACCGAATGGCGGACCGAGGCATGGGCCGAGGCCGAGGCGCTGGCGTTCGCCCCCATGCCAGCCGAATGGCGCCGGGCCGGCGAGGTCCGCCACGGGTTTACCCATTTCGAGCTGCGAGTGCAGGTCTACGCCGCGACCGTCCGCCGCATCACCGCCGACGGCGTCCTCCGCGACCCCGCTTCGATGGCGGAGGCCGGGCTGTCGTCATTGATGCGGAAATGCGTCCTGGTCGGGGCGAGGTGACCCAAGATTAAGTAGACATATCGGCGTCACCGGCCCCGGATTTGTGGTCACACTGGCCTTCGCAGGTGCAGCATTTGTGGGCATCTTTCGCAGTTGCGAACGGGATTCGTGGACACAATGCCCGGCTTTGAAACTAATGGAGGCTCCGAACTCCTGGTAAGGCATCAGCGGTGCTGCC
The DNA here is from genome assembly GCA_049591635.1 of Acetobacteraceae bacterium. Classification (GTDB taxonomy): domain Bacteria; phylum Pseudomonadota; class Alphaproteobacteria; order Acetobacterales; family Acetobacteraceae; genus DATFDN01. The sequence continues at coordinate 6,505 of JBAWFF010000377.1, read as the reverse complement.
ATATGCGGCAGTACTCCTGGTTCGACTCCAAGTTCGGACCCGGGGTGCCGTCAAGCCCGATCACTTTCACCCAGCCGTCAGGCTTGTCAGGTGTCGGCCGGTCGCCGCAATTTGTGTGCACCCAGTCCATGCCGGCGCCGCCGCTGGCGTAAGGCTTGCCGCAAAGTTCAAGACGATCGCCGGTCCGAATCCGGGAGAGCGGCGCGGGTACGCGTTCGCCCGCCTCATCGTAGCCGTCGGCAAACACGTCATCGATGGCGATGTCGTAGTTGCGGCCGTCTTCGCCGCGCAATCGCACATGCGTATGAGACAATTCCACGCCGCGCAGGTCATGGCCGTGAGCGAAGCGCGGGCCGGAGACGACCGTGCCGATCAGCAACGTGCCCGCACTGGACGCGCAGGCCTGCTGCTCGTCCGCCCACGCCGCTTGCATCATGATAAGAAGGCCGACGAGTGGCAGCAGCAGGAAGACCGGACGCATGGGTCGACTCTCGGCTGGGCCGAGGCAAACTGCTCGCGCGGGCTCGTCTAATCAATATGCGAGCGGCTACGTCGCTGGCAGCTCTCCCCAGAGCCGGCCGTTCCGGCCAGGGCCGGTCAGCGCGCACGTCGTGCGAGCAAGGAGGCAAGCCTAGAATGTGGGCTCGCCGCCGCCATTCTATTCCTGGGAGGCGAAGTTCGGTGAGCGCGTCATCTCTCCCGATCCTCCTCGCGCGCTATCCCTCGGTCACGCCTAAACCTGAGATCACGATATGCGCTGTGGCACCTTTCCCCACGAACGCCCCACCGCGCACATCCACCAACGCCCCCGTCAAATAACTCGCCGCTGTCATGCTGACCACAGGCGGCATCCGCAGGCTGCGCGGCGGCAAGTAGACGCGGGCAACCGTACGCAGTCTGCTACAGCGACACCAGACCAAGTTCACGGCACAGAACATGCCATGACCCTGTATGCTGTCTTCGCCGATTCGCGGGATGGCCCGCCAGGCAAAAACAGGCACGCAGCAACGCCATGCTATAGTCCGATTTCGAGTCGGCAATTCGACGATACGCAGGTTCTCAGTCTGCGACTGTTCGTGGAAGATCCGACGGTGGCATTCAACCCCGTCGACATGGTTCCGGACGGAACCCAGCTACTCCGCATCATCGCCGGGTATAAGCATCGCGCAAGCAAGCTGAGGTGCGGTAAGCCTCATTGCGGAGTGATGCACAACAAAGGCTTCGTAGTGCAGCTCGAAGACGGATCTCATGCGCTCATTGGGCACGTCTGCGGAAAGGCTCTTTTCGGAACCAAATGGGAAGAATATGAAGGTGAGCATCTGGAGCTACGCGAGCGGCAGCGATTGCTGACGCGCAAGCGGGCATTTCTGGATGCCTACCCTCAAGTCGTTGTGCCGCTTCGGACGTGGCGGTTTGCCGCAGAGAAAGTTCAAGCGGTTCGGCGAAGCTTTAATGAGGCGATGCCGAAGCTGGCTGAGAGCTTGAGGACAAAAGCTGGTCGTAGCGAAGTTGCATTAACCGTCTCGGTTCAAATCGACCGGGGTTTTGCCGCTGCGAGCCAAGTGGACGGCATCCGCAGTTCCCGGCAGTTGCGCGAACGTGCCGAGCTGGTTCACACGCTCCAGGGTGCTGAGTTCTTCGGCGTCACGCCGCCCCGCCAACTGGTGGAAAAAGGGCTTGAAGGCCTGGAGAGGGCGGCCGGAGCGCTCGCGGGAGACAATCTTTCCAATCATGCCATGCGGCGCGGGCTTAGAATGATGACGTCAGCTCTGGGCGAATTCCGCCACGCCGAAAGGCTCTATGCCGCCGCACAAGCAGCACTGAGAGAAGATGATCTCGCTGGCATTACCACATGGGCTATGCGTCAGGGTGGCTTTGATGGTGAATACAAGGCTCGTGGCCGTAGCATCGTTTTCTCGCCGCGCGGTGGTAGGCCCCGCCTCTTTGAAGCCCCCCACTTGCCCGTTCTCGATGCAGCTCCGCTCACGCGCCTTGAAGAGCAGCCGGAGTATCTGTTTTGAGTGGACAAGTCGCTGCTGCAGGACGTGCTGGCAAAAAGGGCCTGAGGCCTGCTCGGCGGCGGGCGATCATTCTCTGGCTGAAAGACCGCTACAGGGCGAGCGAACGTCGCGGCTGCGCGGCGATGCGTTTTGATTGTTCGACGCATCGCTGCCGACACGTCGATCATCTCACTGAGGAGTGGGACAGAGCAGGCAACATGGACTGGTGACAGGTCCTGCTCGTCACGGCCCCTTGCGGGGTTGCACGGCGTCTTCGAGCGCCTGCCGGATGAAGCGCTGATAGGGAACCCCGGCCTTGGCAGCCTTGGCCTTCACGGCATCGAGCAGCGGGCGCGGCAGGCGCATATTCACCCGCTCACTCTTCGGCTGAAACTCGAAGCGCACCATCCGCATCCTGGACAGGTCGTATTCCGTCAGGTCGGAGTTGGCGACGAAGTCCTCGGCCTCCTTATCGCTTTTCAGCGCGGGCAATTGCTTTTTCATAATGCTCGACCTCCTTCCGGTGCATGTAGCGGGCGCTGACCGGGCGGATGAAGGTGTCATCTTCCTGCCTTCGCAGGGTGAACACCACCAGGACGCCGCGCCCGTCATCCGTGGGTCCGATGGCCTTGAACCGCTCTTCCGTCCCGGAGTGCAGGAGATCGGGGAACACGGCGAGCGGCCCGTGAAACAGGCTCTCTATCGTTGCAACCGGAACGCCGTGCTTCTGGCATTTGTCCCGGTTGCCCTTGTCCCATTCGAACCCGGCAACTCCTAAATCCATTCCGCCATTGGATACGGGTTGTGCATCCATTTGTCAATACAAGCTGGTAGCAGCGGCGGGAAAGGCTGGGCGCGTCCCCGCATCGCGCCCTTACCCTACGAACGCCCCGCCGTTCACATCCACCAACGCGCCCGACAAATAACTCGCCGCCGGCGTGCAGAGGAACGCGATCGGCCAGGCCAACTCCTCCGCCCGCGCCATCCGCCCGATCGGCAGGCGGTCGGCCATGTCGAATCCGCGCGTCATCGGCGTCTCCACCGGACCCGGCGCGACCCCGTTGACCAGCACGCCGCGGCCGATCCCCTGGCGCGACAGCAGCTTGATCAGCGCATGAACCGCCCCCTTCGACGCCGCGTAGTCGGGCGGCGTGGTGGGGGAGGTGCCGCCGGTGCGCCCGGCGACCGAGCCCACCAGCACCAGCGCCCCGCCGCCGTTCTCCGCCATGTGGTCGATCGCCAGGGCGCCCAAGGTCAGCGGCACCCGCACGTTCACGTCCATCACTTGCGCGAAGCGGGCGCGCCAGTCCGGATCCTCGCGCCACGGCCGGCCTTTCAGGATCGCCGCGCAATGCGCCACCGCGCGCAGCTTCGTGCCCTGGAACAGCCCGTCGAGGAACGCATCCTCCGCGAGGTCGCCCTGGCGCGTCTCGCAGGCCGCGCCCGCCGCCTCGACCTCGGCCTTCACCGCATCGAGCGCGGCACGATCGGCTAGCAGCAACTCCGCGCCCAATGCGGCCAGCGCCAGCGCCGTCGCCCGCCCGATCCCGCTCGCAGCACCAGTGACCAGCACGCGCCGTCCTTGCAGGCTCAGCGCGTTCGGCAGCATCCGAGTGGTTCCGCTCATCGCATCCTCCTGTTGACAGGCGGCGGCTTCGCGCCTGCGATGACGCCGCCGCCAGGGAGGCCACAATGAAGCTGCTTCACTTCGATGACTACAAGCTCGGCGTGCTCCGGGGCGAGGAGGTCGTCGATATCACCGAGCGCGTCGCCAGCCGCATAGGCCACGCCGACCGGCGCGAGCTGATGCCCAAGCTGATCGCCCGGTTCGACGAGTTCCGCGACGGACTCGGCTCCGGCGCGACGATCCCGCTCGGAAGCGTCACGTTGCGCGCCCCGCTGCCGCGCCCCGGCAACATCGTCTGCATGGCGGTCAACTACATGGAGGACGGCACCCGCGCCGCGCCGGCGCCGCTCAACGCGTTTCACAAGGCGCCGAGCGCGGTTATCGGCCCCAACGAGACGATGGTGTTGCCCGACGCGCCGGCGACGATCTTCGAGGGCGAGGCCGAAATCGCCGTCGTCATCGGCAAGCGTGCCGCCAACGTATCCGCCGCGCAGGCGATGAACCACGTCTTCGGCTACGTGAACTTCATCGATGGCTCGGCGCGCGGCCTGCCGCCCCCCGGCAACGTGTTCTTCCAGATGAAATCGCGCGGCACCTTCGCCCCGATCGGCCCGTGGATCGTGACGGCCGACGAGATCGCCGATCCGCAGAAACTGCGCGTGCGCCTGTCGGTCAACGGCACCGTCAAGCAGGATTTCAGCACCAGCGACATGGCGCACAACATCGCCCGCTGCATCGAGTGGGTGAGCGCGATTCATCCCCTGGAACCGGGCGACATCCTGGCAACCGGCACCAATCACCGCGGCCTCAGTTCGTTCATGGACGGCGACACGGTGGAACTGGAGGCCGAGGGGCTGGGGAAGCTGACGATCAAGGTGCGCGACCCGCTCAAGCGGACATGGTCGCGCGAAACCCGCCTCGATCGGCAGAACCAGGGCTTCGACACGCCCACGCCGCAGACCGGCGGGAAATACGCGCCCGCCCGTTAGGTCAGCCCGACGATTCCCGCCAGCGCATCGAGTTGTTCCGCGTGGCGGGAGACGGGATTGAGCAGCAAGTGGTTGGCGCCCATCGCGACGACCTCCTCCAGCCGCGCGCGCACCTGCTCGGGCGTGCCGTGGATGCCCGACGCGTCGGTGCCGGCCGGATTGCGGTAAACCTCGGTGAACCAGCGATGCAGTTGGGCGCGCGCGACCTCGGGGTTCTCGTCGACCGCCATGAAGATGCGCTTGGAGATTGGGAACTTGTCCGGATCGCGGCCTTCCGCCTGCAACGCCGCGCGCAACGCCGGCACGGCTTGGCCGAACGCGGCGATGCTCGATCCGCCCGAGCCCATCCAGCCATCCGCGAGCTTCGCCGCGCGGCGCAGCGCGTCGGGATGGCCGACGCCCATCCAGATCGGCGGATGCGGCGTCCGCACCGGCTTGAGCGACATCGTCACGCCGTCGAGTTGGTAGAAGCGCCCGTGATAGGTGACCTTCGGCTGCGTCCACAGCGCCTTGATGACCTCCACCTCCTCGCGGAACCTCCGCACGCGGCCCTCCTTGGGAACGGCGTAGTCGCGATAGTGATGCTCGTTGCCAAGACCGACACCCAGGATCGCGCGGCCGTCGCTGATGCGATCGAGCGTCGCCCATTGATGCGCGACGTTCATCGGGCTGTGGACCGCCAGCACCACCACCGACGCGCCGAGCCGGATGCGCGTCGTGATCGCCGCCGCATAGGTCAGGATGCCGACCGGATCGAAGGAGTAGACGTGGTCGAGCGCGTTCTCCGTCACCCAAAGGTCGCGAAACCCAAGCGCCTCGGCGCGCCGCGCCACGTGACGGATCGCCACCATGTCGAGCGGATCGGGCGAGCGATGCGGCAGCGACATGCCGAACGCGACCTTGTCCTTCAGCGCCATCTGCGTGTCCCGCCTGCCTGCGACGCCGCCAGCTTGCGGGCGGGCGGGGGCGAACTCAAGCCTAGGCGCTTGCCTTCACCCTCTCCGCCTGGGCGGAGAGGGTCGGGGTGAGGTGGGATACGCCATGAGGACCGTATGGATGGGAACCGCCTTCGCGCGATGGAAAACCTCGATGGGGTCTACTCCGCGAATTCGCCGAGTCCCCAGCTCACCCCGGCCCTCTCCGCCCAGGCGGAGAGGGAGTTGAGCCTGCGTGCGATCTGATGGGCGCGCTGGGCTTCGTCGCTCTGCTGGTTCTCGCCTTCCTGCTGAGCGAGGACCGGCGACGCATCCATTGGCGCACCGTGCTGGTGGGGATCGGGTTGCAGATCGCGCTGGCGGCGCTGCTGATCAACCTGGCGGCGGCACGCGGCGCCGTGCTGGTGCTAAACGGCGCGGCGACCGCGTTGCAGGATGCGACGGATCAAGGAACCGCGTTCCTGTTCGGCTATCTCGGCGGCGGACCGGCGCCGTTCGAGGTGACGCATCGCGCGTACGCGGTGGTGCTCGCGTTCAAGATCCTGCCGCTTGTGCTGCTGATCAGCGCATTGGGCGCGCTGCTGTTTCATTGGGGCGTGTTGCAGCGCCTGACCGGCGCGTTCGCTTGGCTGCTGCGTCGCTCGATGGGCGTGGGCGGGGCGCTCGCGCTCGCCGCCGCGATCCACATCTTCGTGGGTATGGTGGAGGCGCCGCTGCTGATCCGCCCCTATCTCGCGCGGATGCAGCGGGGCGAGCTGTTCGCGGTGATGACATGCGGCATGGCGGGCGTCGCCGGGACCGTGATGGTGATCTACGCGACCGTGCTCGGCCCCGTCGTTCCGAACGCGCTCGGCACGATCATCGTCGCCTCGATCATCAGCACGCCGGCGGGGCTCGCGGTCGCCGCGCTGATGGTGCCGTTCGGCCCGGGCGAGGCGGGCGGCGAGCTGGCGC
>JBAWFF010000376.1:0-9659 GCA_049591635.1 Acetobacteraceae bacterium | reverse complement strand
GGCGATCTCACCGGCTATCGATGGGGCGTGCCGCGCAAGCGGGCGCTGCTGGAGCGCGAACGCCAGCCCGCCTGAACGCCGTCAGGCCGCCTCCCGCCGCGCCTCGGGCGGGCGACGCACACGGACGCGGCGGATGCGGCGGGGGTCGGCCTCCAGGATCTGGAACTCGATCCCGCCGGGGTGGCTCACGACCTCGCCCCGGGCCGGAACCCGCCCGGCGAGCGCGAACACGAGGCCGCCGACCGTGTTGATGTCGGCGTCGCGCTCTTCCTCCGTCAGCACCGCGCCGAGCCGCTCCTCGAACTCCTCGACCGGCAGGCTGGCGTTGATATCGAGCGCGCCGTCCGGGCGTTCGACGATCATTGGGCCTTCGTCGTCGTCGTGTTCGTCGGCGATCGGGCCGACGATGGTCTCGACCAGGTCCTCGATCGTGACCAGGCCGTCGATGCCGCCGTACTCGTCCACCACCAGCGCGAGGTGCATCCGCGCCTGGCGCATTTGCAACAACAGGTCGAGCACCGGAATCTGCGGCGCCACCATCAGCGGCTGGCGCAGGATCTTCTCGAGTGAGAAATCCTCCTTGCGGCCGGTGAAGGCATACACGTCCTTGATGTGGACCATGCCGACGATGTCGTCGAGTTCCTCGCGATAGACCGGCAGGCGGGAGTGTCCGTCCGCGCGGATCTGCTCCACCGTGGCCTGGAACCCGGCGTCGACGGCGATCGCCACGATGTCGGCGCGCGGAACCATGACGTCCCCGGCGGTCGTCTCACGGAGCAGCAAGACGTTGTGGATGAGCACCCGCTCGTGACGGTCGAGTTCGGGCGTGCCGCCCGGGGTGTGCGGCTCCTCGGCCGCCTCGGCCACGAGTTCGGCGATCGAGTCGCGGACGCTGAGCTCGTTCTGGCGACGGTTGAACCGCGCGCGGACACGGGCCAGCAAACCGAGGCGGCCCAAGGTTCCGCTCATGCGCGCCGCCAGGGGTTGGGCACGCCGATGCGATGAAGCAGCCGCGATTCCGCCATCTCCATGCGGCGCGCGTCCCCTGGGCGATGGTGGTCGTGTCCAGCGAGATGCAGCGTGCCGTGCAGCACCAAGTGCGCGAGATGATGCGATGGGCGCCGGGCGGCCGCCGCCGCCTCGCGCCGCACGACGCCGAGCGCGAGCACGATCTGCCCGGGCAGGCCGGGGGCGGGAGGATCGTAGGTCAGCACGTTGGTTGCCTTGTCGCGGCCGCGGTCGCGCGCGTTCAGGCGGCGCACCGTGCGGTCGTCGGCGAGGACCACCGTGACCGTCATGTCCGATCCCGCTTGCGTGGCGCGTGCCGCGATCCGTGCCGCGCCAGGTACGAGTCGCCGCCAGCCGGGCTCCGTGATGACGATCTCGGATCGAGGCGAGGACCCCGCTGACCGGGGAAGGCTACTAGGAGGCTCCATTGCTATGCGCCGACTGCTGCCTCCGGCGCTCGCACGCCACGCCACCCCTCGCGGCGCTGCTCGCCGATGGCGGTCTCGCGCTGCTCGTAGGCATCGACGATGCGCGCGACCAGCGGGTGGCGGACCACGTCGCGCTTGTCGAAGCGGGCGACTCCGATGCCCGGGATGCCCTCCAATGTCTCCAGCGCGTCGCGCAGGCCGGAGGCGACGCCGTTCGGCAAGTCTACTTGGCTCGGGTCCCCGGTGACGACCATGCGGGTGCCCTCGCCCATGCGGGTGAGGAACATCTTCATCTGGACCGGCGTGGTGTTCTGCGCCTCGTCGAGGATCACATAGGCGTGGGCGAGCGTTCGCCCGCGCATGAAGGCGAGCGGCGCGACTTCGATCTCGCCGCCGTTCAGCCGCCGCATCACCTGGTCCGCCGGCATCATGTCATTCAACGCGTCATACAGCGGGCGCAGATAGGGATCGACCTTTTCCTTCATGTCGCCGGGCAGGAAGCCCAGTCGCTCCCCGGCCTCGACCGCCGGGCGGGAGAGTACGATGCGGTCGACCTTGCCCGATTGCAGCATCGCCACCGCTTGCGCGACCGCGAGGTAGGTCTTGCCGGTGCCGGCGGGACCGATCGCGAACACCATCTCGTGCGCCGCGAGCAACTCCATATAGGTCGCCTGGCCGGCGCTACGCGGGCCGACGGCGCCGCGCCGGGTGCGGATCGCGGGTAGATCGGACAGCGGCAGGCGCGGATCGCCATCGGCATCGGCCAGTCGGATCGCGGCCTCCACCTCGGCCTTGCCGACATGCTCGCCCCGTTCAAGCCGCTGCCATAGTCCCTCCAGCGCCGCCTGGGCGGCATCGACGCGCCCGGCCTCCCCGGCGATCGCCACGCGGTTGCCGCGGCATGACACGCGCACGCCCAGCGCCTGCTCGATGCGGACCAGATGGCGGTCGTGGTCGCCGAGCAGGAGCGGCAGCAGCATGTTGTCACGGAAATGCAGGGTCACGGCCTTCCCGTCGGTGCGGTTGGCCGGGGTGGTCGGGAGGGTGATGGCCTGGCTCAAGCGGGTGAACACTCCTTTCCAAGAGTCCCAGACAGAGAGTTGGGGAGCGCGGCGTCGATTCGCACGGGCAAATCGGCGCCGATCACGTCGGTCGATCCGGTGACGTGGACCGGGTAGAGATAGGGCGAGCGTCCGACGACCTGGCCGGCATGGCGTCCTGGCCCGGTGAACAGCACCGGCAGGGTTCGCCCGACACAGCCCTGAAGGAAGCGCGCTTGCTGATCGCGGAGAACCGATTGCAGTTCCTGAAGGCGCAAATCCTTCTCGGTCTCGGCGACCTGACCGGGGGAAGCCGCGGCGGGTGTCCCGGGGCGAGGTGAGTATTTGAAGCTGTAGGCCTGGGCGAAGCCGACGGCTCGCACGAGAGCGAGGGTCGCCGCGAAGTCGGCTTCCGTCTCGCCCGGATGGCCGACGATGAAATCCGACGACAGCGCGATGTCGGGCCGCGCGGCACGGAGGCGCTCGACGATGTCGAGATAGTCCGCCGCTCGATGGCGCCGGTTCATCGCCGTCAACATCCGGTCGGAGCCCGACTGTACCGGCAGGTGCAGGAAGGGCATCAAGGCCGGGATGTCACGGTGCGCGGCGATCAGCGCCGCATCCATGTCGCGTGGATGGGAGGTCGTGTAGCGCAGCCGGAGCAGTCCCGGGATCTCCGCCAGGGCCCGCAGCAGGCTGGCGAGGTTCCAGACCGACCCGTCCAGCCCGTCGCCGTGCCAGGCGTTGACATTCTGCCCCAGGACCGTGATCTCGCGTGCGCCAAGCGCCACCAGCCGTCGCGCCTCGGCAAGGATTGCCCGTGCCGGGCGGCTCTGCTCGGCGCCACGCGTGTAGGGCACCACGCAGAAGCTACAGAACTTGTCGCACCCCTCCTGGATGGTCAGGAACGCGCTGACGCCCCGCGGCGCGGTGGCGTCGGGCAAGGTGTCGAACTTCGATTCAGGCGGGAACGTGGTGTCGATCACCGCGCCGCCCGCGCGGGCGGCGCGCGCCACCATCTCGGGGAGGCGATGATAGGTCTGCGGGCCGAGCACGAGGTCGACGAAGGGCGCGCGGGTCAGGATCTCCTCGCCCTCGGCTTGCGCGACGCACCCGGCGACCGCCAGGATCATGCGTCCGCCAGCGGCTTCCTTGGCCTGCTTCAGCAGGCGCAGCCGGCCAAGCTCGGAGAACACCTTCTCGGCCGCGCGGTCGCGGATATGGCAGGTGTTGAGGATCACCATGTCCGCCCCATCGGGAGCGGGGCTCGGTGCATAGCCGACAGGAGCCAGCACGTCGGCCATCCGGGCGCTGTCGTACACGTTCATCTGGCAGCCCCAGGTGATGATGTGCAGCCGCTTGGGCGCCGTCGCCCGGGGGATGTCCGTGGTGGTGATCTCGGAGGCCGCCGTCCCCGTCATCTCGCCGCAAGCTCCGCTCGTGCGCACCGGGAAAGCCCGGGGCATGGAGCGGAAGGAATGGTCGGGCGGGTCCGGCTGGTCAAGCGCACATGGACGCGGCGGCCTCTGACGACGGAGCCATTGTGCCAACAGAGGCTGGCGTCTTGTCAACCACCGTCACGCCGGCGCCGGAGGCTGATCCGCCCCGGCGAGCGTCGCGGCAGGCGTGCCGATCGGCTTGGCCGGGCGATTCTGGCGCAGCGTCGCCGCGCCGTCGGCGACCACCCGCCAGACCGCCCGGCTCAGGGCCTTGCGGTCCGGGTAGTCGCGCGGGTCGATCGGGTGGTGCAGCAACACGCTGACCCGCAGCCCGCGATGACGTGCGAACCCCCAATAGTGCGAGGCGATGTCCATGTCGCCGTACCAAGCGAACAGCGGCCTTGTCGCCCGCCCGGCGGGCAGGCCGGACAGCCGATCGTAGACCACTGATACCGGCTGCACGATCGGGGGCGCCTCGCCTTCGGCGAGCGCCAGGAATGACGGCCGGAACGCCATGACTCGCGAGCCGTCCGACGTCGTCCCCTCGGGGAACAGGATCAGGTTGTCGCCGCGTGCGAGCACATCGCGCATGGAAGCGATCTCGCGCGCCATCACACCGCGGCTGCGCGAGACGAACACCGTGCGCCCGAGCCGCGCGACGGTGCCGATCAGCGGCCAACCCGCGACCTCGCCCTTAGCGACGAAGCAGGCCGGCAAGACCCCGCCGAGCGCGGGAACGTCGAGCCAGGAGCTGTGGTTTGCCACGAACAGCACGGGCCGGCCGGCGGCGGCGACGGGCGCCCCGATGACCCGCACCTGCAATCCCAGTGTCCGGCAGAAGCCGGACCAGTAACGCTGGGCGAAGCGTACCTTCGCCCGCCCCGGCAACGCCAGCGCCACGCTCTGTACCGCCATCGAGCCGGCGGTCAGGGCAACCAGACTGAGCAAGCGGCGGGCGGCGCGAAAACTGCCCAGCACGACGCGATCCCGTCGGCCACCGAGCCAGGGCGGATCGGTGGCGGGGGCGCCCGATAGGGGCGCGGTCGGATGCGGGAGGTTCGGCGCTCGGCCCATCGCTACGCTAATAGCCGGAAAGATTTGGCCGAACGATGGCGCAGGCGTGACCGGCCGACGGAGTTCCGAAATCCTCGCCGGGCGTTAGGTTCGCTCCATGACGCGTGCCCGCCCTTCGGTCCGCTCCCTCGCCAGCGGGCGTGCGGCCCTGCTCGCCGCGGCCCTGGTCGCGGTTCCATCCGCGACGCGGGGGGCCGACCCGCTTCCCTATACTGTGGCGATCGCGAAGACCCCGGACGCGGCATTGAACACCGCGCTTGCCGACTCCTCGGAGCTGGAGTCGCTGCGCGCGAAGGCGCCGGTCGGCCCGTTCGCCCTGCTCGGGCGTGCCCGCCAGGACGGCGCGCGGTTCCTGACCGCGCTGCACAGCCTCGGCTACTACAAGGGCGCGGTGACGATCACCGTCGATGGGCGCCCGCTCGATGCACCGGGACTGGTTGAAGGGTTGGAGGGGGCGCCCGCCGCTCCGCCGGCGCAGGTTGCCGTGACGGTCGCGCCCGGGCCCCAGTTCCGCATTCGGCGGGTGGCGCTGGCGGGAATCTACCCGCCGGACATCGGCGCCGATCTCAAACTCGCGCCGGGCGATCCGGCGATTGCCGGGCACGTGGTCGCCGCGCGGGAGCGGCTGCTTGCCGCGCTGCGTGACAGCGGCTACGCGCTCGCCAAGGTGGAGCTGGAACCGGCGACCCTCTATCTCGATCAAGACGTGATGGATGTCGCCTTCAAGATCGAAAGCGGCCCGCGAGTCGCGATCGGGCCGATCCACTTCCAAGGTCTGGGAGGGGTCAACGAATCATTTGTCCGCAAGCGCCTGCTGATCCACCAGGGCGAGCTGTTCGATGCGAGCGGGCTGGGGCGGGCGCGCGACGACCTGGCCAAAGTACCGATCTTCGCCTCCGTGCTCATCGTGCCGGCGACGCAACTCGATGCCGCGGGGCAGCTTCCGATCACCGTCTACACCGCCGAGCGGCCGGGGCACGCCGTCGATGTCGGCGTGTCCTACGCGACCGACCTCGGGCTCGGCCTGAGCACCGGCTGGCATGACCGCAACCTGTTCGGCAACGCCGAACAGCTCAATCTGACGGCGGCGTTCCAGGCCGGCGGCAACGCGGAGATCAAGCCGGGCTACAAGCTGAACGCCGAGTTCATCAAGCCGGACTTCCTGGCGCGCGACCAATCGCTGGAGGTCAATCTCGGGGCGATCAATCAGAGCCTGATCGCCTACGATCAGAAGGCGCTGCTGCAATCCGTCGCCATCAGCCGCGTCCTTTCGGCGCATTGGCGCGCCAGCATCGGCATCTCCGGCGAGGAGTCGCTGATCACCCAGCAGGACGTGTCGCAGCGCTACAACCTGCTCGGCGTCCCGCTCGCGCTGCGCTTCGATGACACCGACGCGCCGCTCAACCCGACGCGCGGCATTCGCGCCGCGCTGCTGGTTACGCCGGAGCGGTCGTTGACCGGCATCCAGTCGAACTTCGTGCTGACGCAGCTGTCCGGGTCCACCTATCTCAATCTGAGCGGCAACGGCAGGACGGTGCTGGCCTTGCGCGGGCTGCTCGGCACCGCGCTTGGCGCGCAGACGTTCGATTTGCCGCCCGATCAGCGGTTCTATGCCGGGGGCAGCGGGACCGTGCGCGGCTACCGCTACCAGTCGGTCGGCCCGCAATTCGCCGATGGCGATCCCGCCGGTGGCACGAGGATCACCGCCGGCACCATCGAACTTCGCCAACGGGTGCTGCAAAATTTTGGTTTCTCGTTGTTTACCGATGCCGCCGCGGTGACCGGTCGGGGAACCGAGGGAGCATCAGGCAAATACGCGGTCGGCGCCGGGGCGGGGGTGTTCTACTATACCGCGATCGGCCCGATCCGCTTGGAGGGCGCTGTTCCGCTGGTCCACCTGCCGCATAGCGGCTCGTTCGAAATCTACGTGGGCCTGGGGCAGTCGTTTTGATGCGAGCGATCTTCGCGGCCATCCTCGCCCTCCTCATCCTATGCGTGCCCTCGGCGCCGGCCCATGCGGACCTGCTCGACCGGCTTCTCCCCTGGCTGTCGGGTTCGTTGCGAACCCAGGGGCTCTCGATCGGCTGGGGCGGCACGCTGACGGCAAACACGATCGAGTTGCGTGACGCGACCGGCACCTACGCGACCTTCCACGGCGTCAAGATCGTTTGGTCGCCGCTCGACCTGATCCACGGCATCCTGACGATCGACGCGCTGACCGCCGATGACGGCGACCTTGCCCGCTTGCCGGCAAGCTCGGGCGGGTCGTCCGGCGGCGGCCTTCCGAGCAAGCTCGCCGTCAAGGATCTGAAGGTCGGACGGCTGGCCATCGAGGCGCCGGTCCTTGGCACGGCCGCCACTTTGCGGGTGAGCGGGAAGGGCAGCCGTGATCCCACCGCGACGCAAGGCCAGATCGACGCCGAGCGGGTGGACGGCAGCGGCGCGTACGACGTGACGGGGCGCATGGACGCAGGTGGGCTGGACATCCACGTCACCGCCAAGGAGGCATCGGGTGGACTGATCGCCGCCGCCGGCGGCTTGCCCGACATCGGTGCGATCGACCTTTCCGCCTCCGTCGTCGGGCCGGAACAGGCTTTGGCGACGAAGGTCGCGCTAAGCGCCGGCCCATCGCGGGCGCAAGCGGCGGGGACGATCGATATGACCGCGCGGACGCTCACCTTGCACGTGGACGCCAACGCTCCCGCGATGGCGCCGCGCCCCGACCTCGCATGGCAGGCGGTCACCTTGAAGGCGGATGTGACGGGGGCGTTCAGCGCGCCCGACGTGACGGCCACGCTGCGCGCCGATGGGCTGCGCGCGAGTGGCGGCGGCGCCCAGACCGTCGTGCTGGATGCTCGCGGCGACAAGGGCGACGTGCGGGTGAGCGGGCAGCTCGATGGCGTGACGGTCCCCGGCGAGCAGCCCGACATCCTGGCCGCCGCGCCGCTGCGCCTCGATGCCGAGGCGCGGCTGTCGGAGCCCGGCCGACCGGTCACGTTCGCGCTGCGCCATCCGATCCTGGAGGCCAACGGGACCGCGAAGATCGACACGGAACAGGCGACGCTGGACGTGACCCTGCCTGATCTGGCGCCCTTCGCCGCCGAGGCCGGACAGACACTCGCCGGCCACGCGGCCCTGCACATGACCGCGGCGCGCGGGAAGACGGGGGCGCTGGCGCTGGATTTGGGCGCGACCCTGGCCATCACGGGCGGGTCGGCGCCCGCCCCCGCACTGATCGGCGACGATGCCCACATCGCGCTTGCCGCGCAGCTCCAGGACGGCTCGATCGCGCTGTCGAAGCTCACCTTCGACGGACGGGAGGTGTCGCTCTCGGGGAGCGGAACGGTGTCGTCGTCGCATATCGATCTCATCTTCGCCGCCGCGCTGGCCCATCTCGGGCCGGTCGATCCCCGTCTGGCCGGTGCGCTCAAGGCCGAGGGACATGTGTCCGGTCCGACCACAGACCTGGCGCTCACGACGACGCTGAGCGGCGACGTGAGCCTGGAGGGTCAGCCGTCCGGCCCGTTCATTGCGCAGCTGGACGCGCACGGATTGCCCGGCGCGCCGGCCGGGAGCCTGACCGTGAAAGGCGCCTTGCTCGACTCCCCGATCGACGTCGCGCTGTCCGGCGAAAAAGCCAAGGACGGCACGCTTCGGGCGACCATCGCGCGCGCGGAGTGGAAAAGCCTGGCAGCGACGGGCGCGGTTGATTTGCCCGCCGGGGCAACGCTGCCACAGGGGCAATTGCGGGCGACAATCGGACGGCTCGCCGACTTCACCCCACTGCTCGGGCGCCCTCTCACCGGCAGCATTGCCGCGACATTGGACGCCACGGCGGCGGCGTGGCGCGTCGAGGCGCAGGCGACCGACGTGGGCGAACCCGGTACCGCCTCGATCCGCAAGGCGGTGTTGCGCGTGACGCTCGACCACCCGAATGCCGATCCGGCCGTGGACGGGACGCTGAGCCTGGACGGGCTGAAAACCGGGCAGGTCTCCGGCTCCGCCCGACTTTCCGCCAAGGGGCCGGTGGGCGCGCTGGGGCTGACGCTCGCCGCCGATCTCGCCAATCTGGACGGCGCGCCGGCACGGGCGGCCGGGAAGGGCACGGCGGACGTGGCCGCGCGCCAACTCACCCTGGCGTCGTTCAGCGGCGCTTGGAAGGGCCAGGACGTAAGGCTTCTCGCGCCGGTGCGGCTGGGCTTCGCGCAAGGCGTCACGATCGACAACCTCCGGCTCGGGCTCGCGCGAGCGGTGATCGAGGTCAACGGCCGCGTGGGCCAGACGCTCGACCTGACCGCGCGGCTGCGCGACGTTCCGGCCAGCCTCGCCGCCCTAGCCTCCCCGAGCCTCGCGCTCAGCGGGACATTGAATGCCGAGGCGAAGCTGGGCGGCACCCCGGCGGCACCGACCGGGACCGTCCGCGCCCGCGCGACGGGGTTGCGGCTGGACACGCCGACCGGGCGCGGACTGACACCCGCCGATCTGACCGCGACCGCCGATCTCCAGGGCGGGAAAGCGCGGATCGATCTGCGCGCGACCGCCGGCGCCTCCCGGCTCAATGTCGCGGGAACCGCCGGGCTCAGCCTGACCGCGCCGCTCGACCTGCGCGCCGACGCCAGTCTCGATCTCGCCCAGGCCGACCCGCTGCTTGGGGCGGGCACGCGCGCGAC
>JBAWFF010000375.1:0-30223 GCA_049591635.1 Acetobacteraceae bacterium | reverse complement strand
GCGCAAGCGCGCCCCTGGGTGAGCGGGACCGCGCTGGCGGTGTGTGTCGCGGCCTTCCTGGCGTTCGGCGCCATCGAGCGTCGCGCCGGCGGAGCCGCGATGGTGCCGCTCGACCTGTTCCGGCTGGCGACTTTTCGCGGCACCATGATCGCCACGGGGGCGATGACGTTCGGCATGTATGGCGTGCTGTTCCTGGTGCCGCTGCTCTGGCAGTCCTCGGGGCGGCTGGGCCCGCAGGGCGCCGGCTTCGCGCTGCTGCCGATGGCGCTGATCTTCGCCGTGGTCTCGCCCCGGTCCGGGGCGCTGACCGAGCGGTTCGGCGCCCGCGCCCTGACCGCCGGCGGCCTCGCGGCGATGGGGTGCGGCTTGCTGGTGCTCGCCGTGACGCATGGGGCCGCGGAGCTAGGGATCGCGGAGCTTGGCCTCGGGCTGGCGGGCCTCGGCATGGGGCTGGCGACCGGCCCGCTATTCGCGGTCGCGGTCGCCTCGGTGCCGTCGGCGCGGTCGGGCACCGCCTCGGCGTTGATCAACGTCGCCCGCATGGTCGGCGCCACGCTCGGCGTCGCCGTGCTCGGTACCGCCTTCACGCTGCTGCACGGCGGTCCCGCTGGCTTGCGCGCCGCCATGCTGGCGGGCGGTCTGGTGCAGTTGGCGGGGGCGGCGACGGCGTGGGCGATCGTCCGGTGAGGACCTAAGCCTCGGCGGGTATGAGGCGTTTGCTCATGCAGATGCGGGTGTGTCCCGGCGGGTCGCAGACGATGCGAGCCATCTCCTGCCAGCCATGCGCCGCGTAGAAGCCGGGTGCCTGGAAATGGATGGTGAACAGCACCGCCCGGGTGCAGCCCCGGCGCGCGGCTTCCGTCTCCGCCATCTCCAGCATCCGGCTGCCCAGGCGATGGCCGCGCGTGGAGGCGGGCAGGTGGACGACGTCGACGAAGAACAATCCGAGCGTGGTCCGCCCGATCAGGCCGCCCAAAACCTCGCCCGAGACGGGTTCGCGGGCGAGTACGGCGAGGGGGCGGGAATCCACGTAGCCGGCTTGCTGGCGGTTGTATTCGTGAAGGCCGGCATCGACGATTTCCTCGGCGTGAGGGTCTGGCGCGTCCGTCAGGAACAGCTCCGGCTCCTGATCCGTCACGGCCGGGGCGGGGTCAGAGCCAATGGAAGCCGTGCGCCATGACGCCGAGCAGGCCACACATCAAGCCGATCATCGTGCCGAACCCGGCCAGCATGACGCCCAGGAGCCAGCGGAAATCGGCGTGGTGGTCGGTGCGCAGACGCTCTATGGAGCTGTGGACGTCGGCGGCGAGCCGTTCGGTGGACGCTCGTTGCTGGTCGAGGCCGGTACGGAGGTCCGTGCCAAGCAGGTCCATGCGGCGATCAAGACGCTCCAGCGCGGCGATGGTCGTGTGCGCAATCTGCTCCAGGACGGCGATCCGGGACTCCATGTCGGAAGGATAGGATCGGGGCAGGGGGGATCAACTGGCGTATCCGGCATCGGGCGCTCCGTGGCGATGGCGGCGGATCCTGCCGATCCCGGGTGAACGGAGACTTACCGGACGGGGCTCAGGTGCACCCCGCTCGCCGCGCCCGTTCCCGCACCAGCGCCAGGACCGCCCGGCACATCGGCATCTCGCGGCCGACGACGTCGCCCAGTTCGACCACCGCGCCGAGCAGCGCGTCGATCTCCATCGGTCGGCCGCGTTCGAGGTCCTGGAGCATCGATGTCTTGTGCTCGCCCACCTCGGCGGCGCCGTCGATGCGGCGGTCCACGTCGATCGCGAAGCGTGTGCCCAGCGCCTCGGCCACCGCCTTGGCCTCCAGCATCATCGTCTTGCACAACGCGCGCAGGTCGGGATCGCCGGTCAGGCGGTCGAGCGTGCTCAGGGTCAGCACCGAGAGCGGGTTGAAGGCGAGGTTTCCCCACAGCTTCACCCAGATCTCGTCGCGGATGCGCGGGCGCACCGGCGCCTTCAGGCCGGCGCCGATCAGCAGCTTGGACAGCGCCTCGATGCGCGGCGAGCGGGAGCCGACCGGCTCGCCCAGCGAGAAGCGGTCGCCGTAGCTGTGCGCGATCACGCCGGGCTCGATCACTTCGGTCGCCGGATAGACCACGCAGCCGATCGCTTGGGCCGGCGGCAGGATGTCCCACAGAGTGCCGTCGGGATCGACGGCGTTGATCCGCCGATCGCGCCACGGGCCGTCGAGGCCGTAAAAATACCAGTAGGGGATGCCGTTGATGCCGGTCACCAGGGCGGTGTCTGGGCCCATCATCCGCGCGATTTGCGGCGCGGCGGCGGGCAGCGAATGCGCCTTCAACGTCACGACCACGTAGTCCTGCACGCCCGCCTCGGCCGGGTCGGCGAGGCAGCGCGGGTGCACGGTGATGGTGTCTCCGCCGCTGATGAGCCGCACGCCGTTCGCCTGCATCGCCGCAAGATGCGGGCCGCGGGCGATGAACGTCACGTCCACTCCGGCGGCGGCGAGCTTCGCGCCGAGGAACCCCCCAATCGCGCCGGCGCCGAAGATGCCGATCTTCACCCGGTGATGCCGAGCTTCTCGGCCAGCCCGATGCGCTGGAGCTTGCCGGTGGCGCCTTTCGGGATTTCTTGCAGGAACACGAACTTGCGCGGCACTTTGAACTGCGCGAGGCGCTCGGAGACGAAGGCGCGCAGTTCGTGGTCGGCCACGCTGGCCCCCTCGGCTAGCACGATGGCGGCGGCGACCTCCTCGCCCAGCATCGCGTGCGGCATGGCGAAGGTGAGGCACTGCGCGACCGCCGGATGGTCGAGCAGCACGATGTCGACCTCGATCGGGCTGATCTTCTCGCCGCCGCGATTGATCAGTTCCTTCAGCCGCCCGGTCAGGCGGAGGTATCCGGCGTCGTCGAGGAAGCCCTGATCGCCGGTGCGGAACCAGCCGTTGGTGAACGCCGCCGCGTTGGCGGTCGGGTTGTTCTCGTAGCCGGCGGTCACGTCACGGCCGCGGATCACCACCTCGCCGAGATCGCCCGGTGCCTGAAGGGCGCCGTCGGCATCCATGATCGCGATCTCCGGCCCCGCCGCCTTGCCCACCGAACCCGGATAGCGCTTGCCCGGCGGCAGCGGGTTCGATGCCATCTGATGCGCCGCCTCCGTCATGCCGTACGCTTCGACGACGGGGACGCCGAAGGTTTCCTCCAGGGCGGCCATCACCTGCGGTGGCAGCGAGGATGACGAGGAGCGGATGAAGCGCAGCCGGCTCGCCTTGATCGTCGCGGTGTGGCGATTGGCGAGGCCGAGGATCGCTTGGTGCATCGTGGGGACCGACGTGTACCAGGTCGGGTGCGCCTCCTCGAACCAGGTGAAGAAGCGGAAGGCGTTGAAGCCGGGCGTGCAGAACACCGAAGCGCCGGCGGCGAGGCTCGACAGGGTCGCCGCGATCAGGCCGTGGATGTGAAACAGCGGCATGATGTTGAGGCACGTATCGTCCGGCGTCAGGCGCAGGGTGGCGCCGATATGGTAGGCCGAGGCGGTGACGTTGATGTGGCGCAGCGGCACGATCTTCGGCCGCGAGGTCGTGCCCGAGGTGTGCAGCACGAGTGCGATATCCTGGGCCTCCGCCTGGCCGCCTTGCGCCGGGGTGCCGGTGAGGGATGTGGGCGCGCGCAAGGTGAACGCGCCGGCCGGGCCGGTGGCGGTGGGGACCAGGTCCACGATGGGGATGCCGCGCCGCGCCGCGACGTCGCGCGACGGGCTTTCCATGCCTTCGGCGATGACGAGCGCTTTCGCGTTCAGATCGCTCAGGTAGAATTCGAACTCCTCGGTCCGGTATCCGGGGTTGAGCGGCGCGGTGGTCGCGCCGGCGCCGATGGCGAGGAACGACGCCGCCATCTCCGGCCCGTTCGGCAGCACGATCGCGACGCGGTCGCCGCGCCCGATTCCCATGCGGTTGAGGTCGGCGACGGTGCGCGCGATCTGGGCACGCAGGGCGCCATGCGAGAGGGCAGCGCGCCCGGGGGCGCGGATCGCCGGGGCGTCGTCGGCGCCCTTGGTCAGCAAGGTGGTGATGGTGTCGGCCGGATAGTCGATCATGGCGCGCCTCCGTCGGATGGTCCGGCCAAAGCATGACGGCGGGCGGGTGGCAAGCAGCGGGAGGTACGGAACGGGCACGGAACGGGCTTGTTGGTAGGATAATCGGGGGTGTAGGATCCCGCGCACGAGGGGAGACACAAGTTCATATGATTGGGTTGCTCTCCGCTATCGGACGCGTCGTCATTGTTGTCGCAGCGGCGCTGACAATTATAAGCGGCATCATAGCTGGCTATCTGTCCGCACGGACCCAGGAGTTCGCCTCCTTCGGTAACTTCTCGATCTCCGGGAATGGACAGATTACGCCCCTTGAGATTCTGTATTCCTTACTCGGTGCGGCAATTGGATTCGTAGTTGCCGGCGCTGTATTTGGTGCGATAGCTACGCTTTATGAGATACGAGACAATTTGTGGCTGGTAGCGAGTCAGAGCAGAAGTAACCTCCTCCTGGAGGAATTAGCTGATCAGCGAGTGGCGCCACGTATACGTCGCGAACCTCACATCGAGTAGGAAAGCGCCTTGCTCATGTACACCACCGCGCCTCCCTTGAACGCCTCCTCGCGGTCCACCCGATAGCCGAGTTTGAGGTATAGCTGCACGTTCCCGGCGAAAAGCGGGTTCGTGTGAAGCCTCATCTCCCGGTAGCCGAGCGAAGCCGCCAGCTGTTCGGCATGGGTCATCAGCGTCCTCCCGTAGCCGCGACGCTGAAAGGCGGGGGAGACGGCCACGTTCTTGATCAGAAGGTGATTCGCCTCCGGGATCGTCTCGATCAGGGCGGCCAACTCTCCGTCCACATGCAGAAGGTCGATGAGGTGGTTCCGGACGGCCTCGGCGTAGTCCGCCGCCATCGGCTTGGGTTCGCGGCCGATCCCCGGGACCCACTTCGCGTAGGCCGGGCGTGTCAGTTCACGGATCGCCGGGGCATGTTCCGGGGCGGCCCGCCTCAGTTCCACGACTTCGCGCACAACCTAAGCAACCTCCAGCCGGTCATTTTGGGAAAACGGGTCGATCTCGACGCGCAGCTTGTGGATCGTCGTTGTCGGAACCTTGCGACGCTCCTCCGTGCGCATGTGAACGAAGCCGACCGCTTCCAGCTTGGCGAGGGTGCGGGTCAGGTTGGGTTGCGCGCGCCCGGTCATCTCCGACAGCTCGGCGATCGACCGCGGCTTGCGGTCGCGGATGACGGCCAGCAAGACACGGTTTTCCGGCGTGAGCAGGCGCATCAGCGCATCCACGGATTCGAAGCTTGGTAGGGCGGCATCCTTCGGCGCGGGCCGTTCGCCACGGGCGACGGCGCGCATCTCGGCTTCGAGACTTTTCAGGCTTTGGACTTTATATTTCGTCATTCTGACCTCCTTGCTCGACGTGCACCACCGTTTCACTCACGCCGCGCTCGGCCAGAACGCGTCGGACCTCACGAAAGAAATCCGCCAGCAGGATATCGGCATCGATGAAGGCATAAGGCCGTCCTTCGTCGGTCTCAGTCCGGTGCCAATGGTCCGCCGCAGCCGACCGCTCGTTGAAGCGCGATCCCCTCGCCGCCACGCCGTGGGCGTTGTCGAAACCGATCAGTCGCTTCCCGCCGGGATCATGGAGCGTAAACGAGTAACGCAGCCCGTGTGGCCGCTTCCGGTTCGTCTCGACCCGTTTGATCTCAAACCGCAGGCAGTAGCCTTGATCGAGCCAGTGAACATGCCCGTCGAACGCCAGCAGGAACTCGATTGTATGCTCGGGCGCCTTATCCATCTCATTTATCATATCACTACAAGATCAGACAGTTCCGGTCAAGCCGCTGCTAATCATGGCTTGTCCCGATCGCGACACGATTCAGCGTCGGCCTGCCAGACTGGCTACAAAGCTCGCCGATCGTGAGCGTGTGGTCGGCTACTACGCCCTCGCCTCCGGCGCGATCACCG
Source organism: Acetobacteraceae bacterium (assembly GCA_049591635.1). Classification (GTDB taxonomy): domain Bacteria; phylum Pseudomonadota; class Alphaproteobacteria; order Acetobacterales; family Acetobacteraceae; genus DATFDN01. Next base: position 24,238 of record JBAWFF010000375.1, on the reverse strand, counting down.
TCGCGGCGAGCGTCGGCCGATTTCGGCGCAACATGCCTGATCCAATTCCGGTGGCCGTGCTCGCCCGTCTGGCGATCGACCAATCGCGGCAGGGCAAGGGCCTCGGCCGCGCTCTTTTCCGCGATTGCGCGTTGCGGGTGGCGAATGCGGCCGACACGATCGGCATCCCGGGCATCGTCGTCCACGCGATCTCGGAGCGGGCCAAGGCTTTCTATCTCGCGCTGGGCTTCGACCCGTCGCCCAGCGAACCGCTGACCCTGATGGTCACGCTCGCGGACATTCGGCGGCTTCTTGAAGGATCGGTTTCCTGAAGAAGACCCGCCGATAGCCAGCCTCCTCACGCCGCCCCGTCTCTTGCCAGCCGAGCGCCGGATACATCGCGAGGTTTTCCGTCATCGCTTCGTGCGTATAGAGCCGCAGTTCGTGGTACCCGCGCCGCGCCGCCTCCCGTTCTGAAAACGACATGAGCGCCCGCCCGACCCCCCGCCCGTGCAGCGCCGGATCGACCGCGATGTTGTCGAGCTGCAGATGGTCGTCCATCGGCAGCAGCACGATCAGCCCCGCGACCGTCCCGTCATCCTCGATCACCCAGGCGGCGTGCGCGCGCACATGGGCTGCGTAGTCGTCAAGCATCGGCGCGGGAGGCTTGCCGATGCGGGCGATGTACTTGGCGTAGGCCGCCGCCACGATCCGCGTCATCGCCGGCAGATCGGCGGCGGTCGCCGGACGAACCCTCATCTCCGCGGCCTCCTAGGACAGCGGCTTGACGCCATCCTTTTCGGCCTGCACCGACCGCGCGGTCAGCTTCCCGTCGTCCGACTTCACCGCGAGGATCCGCACGGCCGCGCCTGGTTTCAGCAGGCCGCGATCCCCCGGGATGAGAGCAACGATCCTCGCGTTCGGCCCGACCTCGATGCGCTGGACACCGCCCTTGTAGGTAAGCGTGAGGATGCGTCCTTGAGGCGCGCTCGCCATTCCGGTGACGACGGCGTTCGTCATCGTCTGCTCGGCACCCGCCATCGGGCGGTGGCCTTCGCCGGTGCCGCGCATGGTCTCCGGAAAGATATGAACCTCCTGTGCGTGCAGGAGGCCGTCCTTGCCCTCGACAGCCGCGGAGCCCACGAAATCGCCCGGCTTGATGTCGGCAAGCGTCCTGTCGGCGACGGCGCCGACCTTTAGGGTCTCGGGCAGGGTGATCGAGACGTCCTGGCCGTTCGACGCCGCGACGCTCAAGGTTTGGCCGTCGAATGTCGCGACGACGCCGGTGATGCGAGCCGGCGTGCCGCCAGGAGCGGCCTTGAGGGAGGCGGGAAGCGAGAGCAGCGCGACCGCGGCGCCGATCAAGAGGGCTGTCGCACGCATTGATAGGGGCTCCATGAAGCGTTGGACCGTGCGGCCCGAGGGGTAGATCGACGCCTGACGCCTGGCAAGTTGCGTCGCTCGTCAAGACCGCGTTAGGCTTCCAGGTCCAACAAGTGCCGGTCCATGAAGGTCGGCCGAATGTCAAGGCGGCCGCGTGGGCCGCGATGGGTCCTACCGGGAGATAATGTCTAATGACAGCCTCATTCACGCGCCGTCGGGCGCTCGCCGCCGGTGCCGCCGCCGCGGCGCTTCCGCTTGTCCATGTCCGTACCGGCCACGCGGCCGGCAAGGTGACGGCCGCGTTCTGGGACCATTGGGTTCCCGCCGGCAACGACGTGATGAAGAAGCAGTGCGCCGCCTGGGGCGCCAAGAACAACGTCGACGTGCAGGCTGACTTCGTCACCTCGATGGGCAACAAGAACATCATGACCATCGCCGCCGAGGCGCAGGCCAAGACCGGTCACGACATCAACCAGTTCCCGCAGTGGGAGGTGCATAACCACGCCGACCAGCTGGTCCCGGTGGACGACGTGATGAAGCATCTGACCGATAAATTCGGCGACGTCACCAAGGTCGCGGAATATCTATCCAAGATAAAAGGCCACTGGCTGGCCATCCCGATCAGTTCCGGGTCGCAGAACAAGCCGCCCTGCGCCCGCATCAGCGTCATGAAGCAACTCGCCGGGATCGACGTTGTGAAGATGTACCCGACGCAGGATGTCTATACGCCGGAGATGGACACCTGGACGTGGGACAACTTCCTGACCGCGGCGGAGGCCTGCAACAAGGGCGGCATGACCTTCGGAATCGGCGACGGTGCGACGCCTGACTCGGTCGACTTCGCCGGCGCCCTCTACGCCTCGTTCGGGGCCGATCTGGTCAACGCGAAGGGCGAGCCGACGCTCGACACCGACGAGCTGAAGCAGGCGCTGGAATACGCCCAGAAGCTGGCCAAGTTCCTGCCGAGGGAGGCAGTCAGCTACGATGACGCGTCGAACAACCGGGCGCTGATCTCGGGCAAGTCCGCGCTGATCTTCAACCCGCCGTCGGCCTGGGCGGTCGCCAAGCGCGACGCCCCGCAGATCGCCGCCGATTGCTGGACGTTCTCCTCGCCCAAGGGGCCAAAGGGGCGGTTCGTGCCGTCGGCCTATTTCTTCCTCGGGGTGTGGAACTTCAGCCCCAACCAGACGGCGGCGAAAGAGCTGGTCGAGTTCCTGTCGCAACGCGAGCAGATCGAGGAGCGCGACGTCGTCGTTGGCGGCTACGACATCCCGCCCTTCGTCAGCATGACGGACTTCAAGGTGTGGCGCGATACCGAGCCGCCGAAGGGCACGGTCTATAACTACCCGATCCGCGCCAGTCACCACGCCTCGCCGAACGTGACCGGCATGGCCGCGCCGCCCGACATCGCGGTGCAGATGTATAACCGCGGCACCCATTCGACCATGATCGCGAAGCTGCAATCGGGCCAGTCGATCCCGCAGGTGATCGCCTGGGCAAAGGACGAGATCCAGGGCTTCGTGCTCTGACGATCTAGGCCGGGGAGGGGCGCGACCCGTGCTTCTGGCGGGTCGCGCGACCTCCGTCCCCGGCTGGAACGGACCGCTGCCCGGCATCGCCGGGGGTCGTCCGCAGTCGGTCAACAGGCGGACGTAACCGCCGCAACGAGAAGGAGACGAGGACGCGGCCCAAGGCGGGCCGCTCAGGGAGACCTCAAATGACCGTACCGATCGGACTCTCGCGCCGCGACGCCCTAAAAATGGGCGCGGCGGCAAGTGCGTTGCCTCTGGTGCATATCCGCACCGCCGGCGCGGCCGGCAAGCTGGCCTTCGCCTTCTGGGACCACTGGGTTCCGGGCGGCAACGATGTGATGAAGAAGCAGGTCGATGCCTGGGCCACGCAGAACAAGGTCGACGTGACTGCCGATTTCATCACCGGCAACAACAACAAGCTGCTGATGACGGGCGTCGCCGAGGCGCAGGCGAAGACCGGCCATGACGTGATGACGTTCTCCAATTGGGACGGCTTTAACGTCCAGGATTCGTTCGCGCCGGTGGACGACGTGATGGAGCGGCTCACCAAGCAGTACGGTCCGGTGACCAAGACCGCCGAGTACCTCGCCAAGGCAACCGGCAAGTGGCTCATGGTGCCGACCAGTACCGGAACCCAGACCAAGCCGCCCTGCGCGCGCATCAGCCTGATGAAGAAATACGGCTACGACGTGCAGGCGATGTATCCGGTCAAGGACGATTACACATCCGGGGCGAAAGCGTGGACGTACGACGAGTTCCTGACCGCCGCCACCGCCGCCAACAAGGACGGCATGGCGTTTGCCTTGGGCATCGGCGGGGGCACCACCAACACCGACGGCATCGACCAGGTGGGCGCCTCGTTCCATGCCTTCGGCGCCGACCTCGTGGACTCCGCCGGAAACATCACGCTCGGTTCCGATCAGGTGACGCAGTGCCTCGAATACTGGCAGAAGCTGCTGAAGGTTCTGCCGTCGGGGATCGACAGCTATGACGACGCTTCCAACAACCGCGCGCTGATCTCGGGCAAGAGCGCGCTGATCTTCAATCCGCCGTCGGCCTGGGCGGTTGCCAGGCGCGACGCGCCGAAGATCGCGGCGGATTGCTGGACCTTCTCGGCCCCGGTCGGGCCGAAGGGCCGGTTCGTGCCGACGCTGACCTTCTTCTGGGGTCTCTACAGCTTCAGCAAGAACCAGACGGCGGCGAAGGAGCTGATCGAATACCTGCTGCAACGCGAGCAGATCGAGGCCCGCGACAACGCAGTCTTCGGCTACGACCTGCCGCCGTTCCCCAGCATGCAGGATTTCAAGATATGGGAGACGGTCGAGCCGCCGCCGGGCACCGTCTACAACTACCCGATCCGACCCTGGCACCACGCCGAGCCAAGCCTGACCGGCTCGGAGGCGAAGCCGGCGATCGCCGTGCAAATCTATCAGGGAGCCATCCACAACAACATGCTCGCCCGGATCAAGCACGGCGACAGCATCAAGCAGGCGACCGCCTGGGCGCAGGACCAGTTGGAGGGGTTCAAGATGTAGGACCTCTGTTACCTATGCGTCACTGACAGGCCGGCATTGCGCCCGCAGCCGTGAGCCGATAGGCTGCGGGCGCTTGCGGTCTGAGACACGGCGCGGCTCCACGAGGCCGCGCCCAATGGGGCCCGAGCCCCGCAAAAAACTGGGTTTCGGGTTCTCGAGGAAGGGCGTTCATTTGGACGGGGTCAAACCGATGCGCGCGAGCCGCGTGCTGCCGAGATCGTTTCCCTCGCTCCATTCAGGAGAGACCGATGGCTGACGGCAGCAGCGTAACCGCTGACATCGCCCGTGGTGGCATCGCGGCCAGCCGCTCGCACGGCGGCCTGCGCCGGTTCAGCAGAAGGCGGAGCACGATCGCCTTCGTGATGGCCCTGCCGCTGATCCTGCTGATCCTCGGACTGGTGATCTATCCCGCGATCTACGCGATCTATCTCAGCCTGCTGAACAAGAAGATGACGGCCTTCGTCGGCCTGGGGCAGTACATCTTCCTGGTGCACCGCCAGACGTTCCAGCTGGTCATCTTCCAGAGCTGCCTGTTCGCCATCACCTCGGTGGTGTTCAAGGTGGTGATCGGCTTCATCCTCGCGCATCTGATGCAGAACATCGGCAACAACTACCAGCGCCTGTGGCGTGGGCTGCTGCTGGTGACGTGGGTGATCCCGCTGGCGCTGTCGACCCTCACCTGGTGGTGGATGTTCGATCCGTCCTATTCGGCCTTCAACTGGATACTGGAGAATTGGTTCGGCCTGGCCCCGGTCCCCTGGCTCGGCGTCGGCTGGATCGCGCGGTTCTGCACCATCACCGTGAATATCTGGTACGGCACGCCATTCTTCTTCATAATGTACCTGGCGGCGCTGAAATCGGTGCCCGATCAGCTTTACGAGGCAGCCGCGATCGACGGGGCGAGCGCGATGCAGAAGCTCGTTCACGTGACGCTGCCGATGCTGCGCAACGTGATCGCCATCACCGCGCTGTTCAGCCTGATCGTCACCTTCGCCGATTTCGACATCGTGCGGATCCTCACCTCCGGCGGACCGGAAGACATGACGCATGTGTTCGCCACCTATGCCTTCCAGGTCGGCATCCAGTCGGGCAACATCCCGATGGGCGCCGCGGTCAGCCTGTTCATGCTGCCGATCCTGGCGGTGTGCGCCTATTTCGGCCTGCGCAGCGTCAACAAGCGCAACCAGGAGATCGGGGCATGAGCGCCACCGCCGCGACCCTCGGCGCCCGTGCGGCCGTCCGCCGGCGCAAGCATCGGAACGACCGCCGCTGGGCGCTTTGGGGCAGCTACCTCGCGCTCGGCTTCTTCGCGTTCATCTTCCTGATCCCGCCGTGGTACGAGCTGATGACCAGCTTCAAGTCATCGGCGGAGATTTCGGCCCAGAAAGGCAATCCCTGGATCGTCCACCATCCGACGCTGGCGAATTTCTGGTACCTGATCACCTACCACAACTTCCAAATGTATTACCTCAACACGGTCATCGTGACCGTGTGCGTAGTGGCGATCACCATGGTGATCTCCGTGCTGGCCGCCTTCAGCCTGTCGCGCATGGGTTTCTGGGGCAGCCGCGCGCTGGGCACCGGGATATTCCTGACCTACTTGATCCCCGCCTCGCTGCTGTTCATCCCGTTGTTCCAGGTCACCGGCTGGCTTGGGCTGATTAACAACTACTGGTGCCTCGTGCTGATCTACCCGACCTTGACGGTGCCGTTCTGCACCTGGATCATGATCGGCTATTTCAGTTCGATTCCCAAGGAACTCGACGAGGCGGCGCTGATCGACGGCGCTGGCTACATGCAGATGCTGTGGCGGATTTTCATCCCGGTGGCGATGCCCGGGTTGATCGCGGCGGCGATCTTCGCCTTCACCATCGCCTGGGGGAATTTCATCTATCCGCTGGCCTATCTCTACACGTCGAATCAGATGGTGCTGACCGTCGGCGTGGTGAGCGACCTGATCCGCGGCGACGTGTTCGAGTGGGGGAAGATCATGGCGGCCAACGTGCTGGCGTCGATCCCGCCGGTCATCATTTTCGCCTTCCTTATGGACTACTACATCGCCGGCCTGACCGCCGGCGCCACGAAGGGTTGAGGAAACACCATGTCGGAAGTGTCTGTCCGCAAGATCGTGAAGACCTATGATGGCGGCGTCCAGGCGGTGAAGGGGATCGACCTCGAGATCGGGGACCACGAATTCGTCGTGCTGGTCGGCCCGTCGGGCTGCGGCAAGTCGACCACGCTCAGGATGATCGCCGGTCTCGAGGACATCACCGAGGGCGAAATCTGGATCGGCGGCAATGTCGTGAACGACGTGCCGCCGCGCGATCGCGACATCGCGATGGTGTTCCAGAACTACGCGCTCTATCCGCACATGAGCGTCTTCGACAACATGGCCTTCGGGCTGAAGCTGCGGAAGTTTCCGAAGGACGAGATCAAGCGTAGGGTGGACGAGGCGGCACGCATCCTCGACATCACCCCGCTGCTCGATCGCAAGCCGAAGGCGCTCTCGGGCGGGCAGCGCCAGAGGGTCGCGATGGGCCGTGCCATCGTGCGCAATCCCAAGGTCTTCCTGTTCGACGAGCCGCTGTCGAACCTCGACGCCAAGCTCCGCGTGCAGATGCGCACGGAGATCAAGAAGGTCCACCAGACGGTCCGCACCACGACCGTCTACGTGACGCACGACCAGGTGGAGGCGATGACGCTCGCCGACCGCGTGGTGGTGATGAACCAGGGCATCATCGAGCAGGTGGGCACCCCGCAGGAGTTGTACCACAACCCGGAGACGCGCTTCGTCGCCGGCTTCATCGGCAGCCCGGCGATGAATTTCCTGCCGGTTCGCGTCGAGAACGGCGGCGACGGCCTCGCGGTACGGATCAACGACAAGATCACGCTGCCGATCCCGCCGGCGCGGACCGATCGATACGCGCCCTACAAGGGCCGTGAGATGGTGCTCGGCGTCCGTCCGGAGCACATGTTCGACCTGCACGGCGACGACAAGCCCGGCTGGGCGCGGATGGATGCCCCGGTCGACGTGGTCGAGCCGATGGGGATGGAGACAATGGTCCATTTCTTCATCGACGGCATCCCGCTCTGCGCCCGCTGCGAGCCGCAGACGCTGGCGGCGCCCGGGGAAATCCTGCCGCTGACGGTCGATCTGAACCAAATGCATCTGATCGAGGCGGGCTCCGGCCGGGTCGTCTGACGCGAACGGCAACGCCGCGCACCTTGTCGGATCGGTGCCGTCACCGATGTGATGGGCTATGGATCGGCGCATGACCATCCCGCCGGGCGCGTCGGTGCGGGTGCTCGGCGACGTTCACGGCGATGCCGCCGCCTTCGCTTGGGCGGCGGCGACCGAGCGTTTCATCGTGCAGTTGGGCGACCTCACCGACCAGGGCCCGCGCAGCGACGAGGTGCTGCGGATCATGTTCGCGCTGATCGACGCCGGAAAGGGCCTCTTCCTGCTCGGCAACCACGAACACAAGCTTGCCCGCGCCCTCGCCGGTCAGCCGGTACGCCCCGAGCCGGGGCTGGGGGCGACCCTCGCGCAACTCGACCCGATGCTGCGCCACCGCGCGCTCATCGAGATCGGCCGGGCGCCGGCCTGGGTCCGTCAGGGGAGCCGGTTGTTCGTGCACGGCGGTTTCCACACCGACATGCTCCAAGGGCCGCCGCCGGAGGTGGGGTTCGCGCGCGTTCACGGGGCGGTCGCGCGCGCGTTGTTCGGAGAACCGACCGGGCGAACCCAACCCGACGGCTACCCGGAACGCAGCCTCCGCTGGGTCGATCGCATCCCGGCGGACCTGACGGTGTATTGCGGGCATGATCGGCGCAGCACCGACGGGCGGCCCTACGTGCGCAAGGGCGTGCTTGGCGGCACGGCGGTGTTCCTCGACACCGGGGCGGGGAAGGGGGGACACCTGTCCTGGATCGACCTGCCGCCATGATCGTCGCGCCATGATCGTTGCGTTGGCGGGTCACGTCGATCACGGCAAGACCGCGATGATCCGCGCGCTGACCGGCACCGATACCGACCGCCTGCCGGAGGAACGGCGGCGCGGCATGACGATCGACCTCGGCTTCGCTTATGGGACGTTGCCCGACGGCACGCCGGTCGGCTTCGTCGACGTGCCGGGCCATGAGCGCTTCATCGCCAACATGCTGGCCGGCGTCCTGGCGATCCGGGTCGCCTTGCTCGTTATCGCCGCCGATGACGGGGTGATGCCTCAGACGCGTGAACACCTTGACGTGCTGCGTCTGACCGGTGTGCCGCGCCTGATCGCGGCCGTGACCAAGTCCGACCGGGTCGAATCGGCGCGCGCGGAGGCGGTGAAGGGATCGGCGCGGAGGCTTCTCGCCGAGGCGGGATATGGAGATGCGTCGGTGCTCGCGGTCTCCAGCCAGACCGGTGACGGACTGTCAGGATTGATCGGCGTGCTCTCGCGAGAGATGCGGTCGATGCCCGTCGCCACCGAAGCTGGCGGATTTCGCCTCGCTATCGACCGTGCGTTTCTGCTGACCGGAGTCGGCCTCGTGGTCACCGGTATTGTCGCCGCCGGCGCGGTCGAGGTCGGCGAGACGCTGATGCTCACCCCGCCTCGTCTTGGCGTCCGGGTCCGCGGCCTTCACGTCGGCCACGCTCCGGCGCCCCGCGCCGTGGCCGGGGATCGCTGCGCGCTCGTCATCGCGGGCGCCCGGCTGGAGCGCGCCCGCATTCGGCGCGGCGACTGGCTGGTTCACCCTCGCCTCCATGCCCCGACCTCGCGGATCGACGCGGTGGTGCGGACGGTCGCGGCGCGTGGCCTGCGTCATGGCCGCCCGGCGCACGCCCATCTCGGCGCGTCGGACGTGCTTGCCCGCGTGCTGACACCGGGAGCGAGCGATGTGGAGGCGGGCGCGGAAGGCTTCGTGCATTTGCTACTCGATCGGCCCGTGGCGGCGTTGCACGGCGACCGTCTGGTGTTGCGCGACGCCGACGCGGGTCGTGTCGTCGCCGGCGGGCATGTGATCGACCCGTTCCCACCGCCGCGCCGAGTCGCGGCGGCGGAGCGCCTCGCGCGCCTGACGGCGCAGGCTCACGCGGACCCATCGGTCGCCCTCGCCCGCCTGCTGGCGGCGGAAGGGGCGGTGGACCTTCGCCGCTTCGCGCTTGCCCGCAACCTGGCGCCGATCGTCCCCTCGACGGGAATCGTCGTCGGCGACGTGGCTTTGTCTGAAGCGACGCAAGGGACGTTGCGCGCGCGGCTGCTGGGCCGTCTCGCCGAGCACCATGCGGCCCACCCCGACCTGGCGGGCCCGAACAAGCCCGTCCTGCTGGCCCACGCCGGGGCCGCGCCGGCAATCGCCGAAGCCGTGTTGGCGGGACTGCTGAGCGAAAGCGTCGTTCGGCGCGACGGCGCCGCCCTCCGCCTCGCCACCCACACCGCCACGCTGGGCGCGGAGGACCAGGCGCTGTGGGTCCGTCTGTCGCCCTTGCTCGATCAGCCAGGCCTTCGCCCGCCGCGCGTGCGCGAACTCGCCGAGGCGGTGTAGATGCCGCTGGTGACGCTTGATCCGGCGCTCAAGCGGCTGGAGCGGTTCGGACGCCTGCACCGGATCGCGCCGAACCGCGTCTTCCTGCCGGAGACGGTGGACCGTCTCGCCGCTGTCGCCCGCGACCTGGCGGGCCAGCCGCCCGAACACGCCTTCACCGCCGCCGCCTACAATGCCAGCACGGGCATCGGACGGAACCTAACGATCCAGGTGCTGGAATATCTCGACCGCATCGGCGTCACCCGCCGTCTGGGCGAATTGCGCTGTGCCGCCGATGCGGCGTAATCCAGTCCCCATGCGCGGCCGCGGGCGCGCATCCTTCATGTGGAGCGGCCGTGCCGAATGAGCCGACGCCGGCGGTCTCCTGGAAAGGGGTGCTGTGGCGTACCTTCCAGGGAATCAACGACAAGAACCTGTTCCTGATCGCCGGCGGCGTGACCTACTACGTCTTGCTCGCGTTGTTTCCCGCGCTGCTGGCGCTGGTCTCGCTGTACGGGCTCTTGTTCAATCCGTTGCAGGTCGAGACGCAGGTCAACGCGATGGCGGGCGTGCTGCCGGACTCGGCCCGCGAGCTCATCGGGACGGAGTTGCACCAGATTGTCAGCGCCTCCGGCGGCGCGCTCGGCCTCGGCGCGGTGCTGGGGCTCGTGTTCGCGCTGTGGACCGCCTCGCGCGGCATGAGCGGGACGATGTCCGCGCTCGACATAGCCTATGGCGAGCCGGAGACGCGAAGCTTCCTTCGGTTCAACCTGGTCGCCCTGGCGATGACGCTGGCGCTGCTCGTCGGCGTGCTGCTGGCCATCGTGCTGGTGGCCGGCATTCCGGCCGCCTTGGCGAGCTTTGGGACGAGTGCCGGCGGGATCTTCAAATGGGTGGCGTTGATCGTCGAGTGGCCGATCCTCATCGTGGTTCTCATGACCCTGCTTGCGTTGCTTTATCGGTTCGCCCCCGACCGCCACCCGCCGAAATGGCGCTGGCTTACCCCCGGCGCGATCGCCGGGACCTTGCTGTGGATACTCGGTTCCCTCGGGTTGCGCGCCTATGTCGCCCATTTTTCGAATTACAACGCGACCTACGGCTCGCTCGGCGCGGTCGTCGTGCTGCTGACCTGGCTGTATCTGTCGGCGTTCGCCGTGCTTCTCGGGGCGCAGATCAACGCCGAGGTGGAGCGCGTGGGGGCCGGTGCCAAGGGCAACAGTTCGCGGGCGGTCGACGCGGAGCGGTGAGCCTACAGCAGGTCGCGGGCGCGCTTGAGGTCGTCGAGCACCCCTGGATGGGAGACGAGCAGGACCTCGTCGAAGCCCATCTCCTCGAGCCGCTTCAGCCGTCGCCGCGCCTCTTCCGGCGAGCAGATCAGGCAGACATTGGAAACCTTGGCGAGCGCTTCGGCCTCCGCGCCGCCGCTGAAATCGACCGCGACGTTGGACAGCACCGCGTGGGTGCCGCCCGCCTCCCGATAGAGGCGGATCCCACGCTCCAGATCCTCCCAGCGGCTGTAGCGGCCGGAGGCGGTCCAGCCCTGGCACGAAGTCGCGGCGTAGGCGATCCAGCGCGCGTTGCGCCACGCACCGAGCAGGATCGGCGGGCCGCCTTCGGTTCCTGGCCACGGAGACAGAGTCCCGCCATTGACCGGCCCGCCGCGCCACACCCGACGCATGATGTCGAGCGAACGCATCAGGGTCTTGAACCGCTGTTCAAAATCCGCGCCGACGAGATCGAAATCCGCTTTCGTCGAGCCGCCGCCGACGCCGAGGCGCAAGCGATCCCCTGACAGCGCCTGCAACGACTGCACCCGATGGGCAAGTTCCACGGGATTGCGCAACGGCACCTGGATGACGGCGACACCCAATTCGACGCGCTCCGTCACGGTGGCGAGCGCGGCAAGGATGGTGAGTGGGTCGAGGGTCGCCCGGCCGCGGCCCAGCGAGTCGCCGACCCAGATCCCCGGGAACCCGCTCGCCTCGATGCGCCGCGCGTAGTCGGCGAGGTCGCGCGCCAGCTCGGCGTGCGGGACGGGGTGGATGATGGTGCCAATGCGCATGATGGTCCTCTCTCAGGCGCCGCGCGTATAGCGCCGCGCCACGATGCGCAAATGGTCGCGGAAGAACGGGCGCAGCTTATCCGTCCACGGGGAGCTCGCCGCATCCTTCCACGCTTTCGATGCTTGCACCTCGGGCGAGGCGAGATGGTACAGCGCCACGTAGCGAGGTGAACCCGTGTGCGCGCGAAAGCGGCGGGCACACAGCGTTCCGGGAACCGCGGCCAGGGCGGGTATATGCTCCTTGTCGTACCACTCGTTGAATTCGGCTTCGTGTTCGGGAACCACGTTCATCGCGTCGAGCAGAAGCCCGCCGGCGTCGGGTGGCGGGTCCTGGTTGCCGGGGAGGGTCTGCTCGCCCTCGAAGCGCATCAGGCGATTGGTCATGCGCGCGATCCGCTTCGACCAGACCGACAGATTGTCGTGCGCGATCGCCATGTACGCGGCGCTTCCCATCACGTCGAGACTGTCGAGGTCATATGTGGCGATCGCCTGTTTCGGGTTGCTCGCGCCGATCCAGCGTGCGCAGGTGCGAAAGCCAGGGACGCGCTCGCGTTCCGGGACGTGCTCCAGGTCGTACCAGTCGTGGAACTCGTCCTCGTGCGCGTCTCGGAAGTCGAACGCGGCGATCAGGATGCCACGGCCCATCGTTTCCTCCTGTACTCAGCCGAGACGGTAGACGCGTCGCGCCGTATCGGCGAACAGCGCGCGCCTCTCGGTGGCGGAGGCGCCGGCGGCGATGCGCTTGAACGCATTCCACAGCGCGATCCAGCCGATCCCCATCTTCTCGACGGGAAAGTTGCTCTCGAACATGCAGCGGTCGGGGCCGAACAGCTCGATGCAGGGTTCGATCCAGGGGCGCCACAGCGCGGCCAATTGCTCGGAGGTCGGCGGGGCGCGCGCTGTGCCGTAGTCGAACGCGGCGAGACGCATCATCATCCCGCCCAGCTTCATCACGACGTTCGGGCAGCGCGCCAGTTCCGTGACGGCTGCCTTCCAGGCCGCGAACACCTCATCGCGCTTACCGGCATACGGTCCGTAGCCGAGAGGGCCGCCGACATGGCCCATGATGATCGGCGCTTCGGGCACCGCCCGGGCGAGTTCGACCACTTCCCCAAGCTGTGTGTGAAACACCCATGCATCGAGTGACAAACCCATCGCGACGAGCTTGCGTAGTCCCTCCCGAAAGTCACCGCGCTGGTAGATATACGGCGCGGGGGCGCCGTTGCCGATGACCGGACTCGCGTCCCAATTGCCGGAGTGCCTGACGCCTCGGAAACGCCCGCCGCCGGCGCGGATGTGCGCCGCGAGCACCGGTTCGACGCGACCCCCAAGGGTGAGGTCGGCGAAGCCGACGATGCCCGCGGCGACACGGGCGGGCCCGTACTGTCCGCTGTCGCTCATTGCCGCGATGCCGGCGACGAACTCAGTCTCGCCCACCGGGCGCATCTCCTCCGCTCCGGTGGCGCGATACATCGCGTGGCACTGCAGGAAAACCGTGGCGACCGTATTGTGGCCGCTGCGCAGGTCCGCGAGGAGTTCGTCGAGCAGATAGGGCCGCCCGTCGCGATCCCAGAGATGGTGATGCGTGTCGATGATCGGCAGGTCGGGGTCGAGCACCGGCTCGTGGGCGGCTCGCGACAGCCACGCAACGTTTGGCGGCGTGATGCGGCCGAAGCGGGTCGGCGCCGCCGGCACGATATCCCCTGATGTCGCCATGAACGTTCCTTCCGCGCCCATTAGGCGAATGATGGCCGCGGGGTCGGCGCCTGCCAATAGGGCGGAACCATCGCGATCCCGTCCGATTTGCGCTGGGGAAGGGACTCGCTATTGTCCCCGCGAAACTCGCATCAGCAATGGGAACGTTCAGATGGCACTCACGCGTCGCGGTTTTGCTCTTGGTTCGGCGGCGGTGGCGGCCGCGGGCCTTGCTCGGCCGGCGATCGCGGACAGCACGCCGATCCGCTTCGGCTGGCTCGCGGCGCTCACTGGCGCCAACTCCGCGCCCGGCATCGGCTATAATCGGGGCGTGCTTTGGGCGGTGAACAAGATCAACGCCGCGGGCGGCGTGAACGGCCGGAAGATCGAGGTCGTCACCAGGGACACGCAAGGCGATCCCACGAAGGCGGTGAATGCCGCGACCGAGATGGCGGCACGCGAAAAGGTCCACGCCGTCTTCGGGCCGACGAATTCCGGGGAGGCGCTGGCGACCACGCCGATCCTCGCGCGCTTCAAGGTGCCAAACCTGACGATCGGCGTGGTCGACCGGCTGATCGACCCGGAAAAGTACCCGAACGCATTCCGCTTGTCGCCCAGCAACACCCAATGGGATGACGCGAACCGCAACTACTGCCTGAACGTGCTCAAGGCGAAGAACATCGCGGTCGTCGGCGACAACACGGGATATGGCACCACGGCGGTCGGCGCGTCGGTGGCGGCGTTCGAAAAGGCGGGCGCGAAGGTGGTCTATCACGGTGTCATCGATGCCAACGCCCAGGACGCCTCGCCGGACCTGCTCCGCGCCAAGAACGCCGGCGCGGACGTGGTCGTGGTGTGGAGCGACAGCACCGGCCTCGACGCGCGCATGATGAATGCGCGCGGACGCATCGGCTGGGACGTGGTGTTCTCCGGCCATCCGGCGATGGGATCAGGCGATGTCGCGCACCTGCTCGAGAAACCCGCGTATTGGGAGAAGGTCTACATCGTCGGCTACAAGAACTGCAGCTATGACGCGTCCGGGAAGCTGCCCACGGGCACCCAGGCTTTCGTCGACGAGCTGAAGGGCAAGGTGGAGCTGTCGGACACCTCGCTGTGGTGGGTTGCCGAGGCGGTGGACGCGGTGAACCTCGTGGCCGAGGCGGTCGGCAAGAGCGGCTCCAGCAGCTCCGAGGCGATCATCGGCTACTGGAACACGCTGAAGAAGTGGCCAGGGAAGTTCGGCGACTACAGTTTCTCGCCGACCCAGCACAACGGCTATCCGACCGATGAGGTCGTGATGTCCAAGGCAAACTCGGTCCGCAACGGGGCATTCACGCTGGCGCCCGGCTACAGCTGAGCCGATGCTCCAATCGATCGTCGGCTACGGGCTGGCGATGGGTGGGGTCTACGCGCTCATCGGCATCACGTACAACGTCATGTTTACCGCCTCGCGGGTGTTCAGCTTCACCGCCGGCGTTCTCGGGATGCTGGGTGGCGTCTTCGGCGCCTTGTTCATCACCCGCCTTGGCTTTCCCGTGCTCCTGGGCTTGCTTGCCACGCTTGCCTGCTGCGCGGCGATCGGCGTCGTGACGGAGATTGTCGCCGTCCGTCCCGTGCTTGGTAGTCTCGAAAAGCATCTCTACGTGCTGTCGACCCTCGCTTTCGCCCTCATGCTTCAGCAGTTCACCGCGATCGAGTGGAGCACGGAGCCCCAGCCCTTCCCGCGACTGATCGGCTGGAGCACGGGCGTGGCCGACCAGCGCTTCTGGCTGCCGGTATTGGGGTGCGCCGTAACCATCGTCGGTCTCGAGTTCCTCTATCGGCGCACCCTGGTCGGACGCGCGTTTCTGGCTATCGCCGAGGACAATTTCGCCGCCCGCGCCCTCGGTCTGCCGGAACAAGCGCTGCGCATGGCCAGCTACGCCATCGCCGGCATGATCGGCGGGCTTGCCGGGTTCTGCGGCGGCGAGGTGCTCCTCGCCTTCTTCGCCAACGCCCCGCTGCTCAATTTCTATGGCTTCATCCCGGTCGCGCTCGGCGGCATGGGCAGCAATCGCGGTGCCGTCATTGCCGGGTTCGGCCTCGGACTGTTCCAGCAAGCGGCGAATTTCGCCGTCGGCGGGGTCTTCGCATCCGTCGCCGTGTTCGCCGTCTTCATCATCGCCTTGCTCGCCGCGCCGCAGGGCCTGTTCGGCACCGCCAGCGCACGTCGCGTGTGATGGACGAGAGTACCGTTCTGTCGGCGCTCCCGGAGGACAGGGTCGGATTGGGCCATCTGCTGTCCCGGGTGCTTCCGTTCCTCGTGCTGTTCGCGGTCGCCGCGTGCCTGCCGCTGTTCAGCGGCGACTATTGGGGACTGATCGCGACGCGCGCCTGCGCCTATTGGGTGCTGGTCTCCGGCCTCAACCTCGTCGTCGGCTTCGCGGGTCAGATCGCGATCGGCTGGGTCGCCCTGCTGACGTTGGGCGCCTACACGACCAGCGTGCTGGTCGCGGGCAATGTGCTCCCCGCGCTCTCTCCCTATCTCGCATTGGCGATCGCGGCGGTCGCGGGAGCCATCTTCGGCCTGATCATCGGTCTGCCGGCCTTGCGGTTGCGCACCTTCTACTTCGCGATGACCACTTTGGGCTTCGCGACCATCATCACCCAGGTCGCGCTTGCCTGGCAGAGCGTCACCGGCGGCGGCATCGGAATCGCCGGACCAACGCTGACCGGCATCTTCGCCGCCCATTGGGGACTGTTCTATTTCTGCCTGGCCGCGGCGATTCTTTGCACGTGGATGAGTGCGAACATCGCCCACAGCCGGTTCGGTCGCGGCCTGGTCGCGATCCGTGACGCGGAGGTAGCGGCGGAGGCGACCGGCGTCTCCAAATCGGCGCTGCTGGTGGCGGTCTTCCTGTTCTCCGGCGCCACGGCCGCCGTCGGCGGTGGCCTGTTCGCCGCGCTGCAATCCTACATCACGCCCGACGCGTTCACCTTCGACCTGTCGATCCTGTTCTTTATCGCAATTCTGATCGGCGGCCGGGGCTCGATCCTGGGGCCGCTGCTCGGCACGATCATCCTGACCGTGCTGCCAGAGTTCGCGGCGCCGCTCGTGGCGTGGTCGACATTCCTCTATGCGGCGCTGCTGCTCGCGATCGTGCTGCTGGCGCCGGGCGGCATCGCCGAGTTGCTGGACTTCAAGAACCGCCGCCCGCTCGAGAGCAACCGCGCGATCGTCCCCCGCCCGGCATTGCTCACCCATGTGCTGGACCAAAGCCGGGGTTCGGCCCCGATCGTCCTCGACGGGATCGTGCTGAGCTTCGGCGGGGTACGCGCGATCGACGGATTGGGTTTGACGATTCGGTCAGGCGAGGTGCACGGGCTGATCGGTCCCAACGGGTCCGGCAAGACAACCACGCTCAATGTCATTTCCGGCTACTATCGTCCCGAGGCGGGCGCGGCGGGAATGGGGGACTATTCGCTTCTCGCGGGGGCGCCGGAGAGTCGGGCGGAACACGGGATCGCGCGCACCTTCCAGACGCCGCGCGTGGTCGGCGAAGCCTCTGTCCTAGACAATGTCATGATCGGCGGGATGGTGCGCGGGCGGGGCAGCTTCGTCGAATCGATGCTGGGCCTGCCGCGTCATCTCCGCGACGAGGCATCGCTGCGCCGACACGCGCTGGCGGCCTTGCGCGCCGTCGGATTGGAAGCGCTCGCCAATGTCCGCGCCGATCGGCTGCAACATAGCGAGCTGCGCTTCGTGGAGATCGCTCGCGCGCTGATGGTCAGCCCAGCCTTTCTGTTGCTCGACGAGCCGGCCGCCGGCCTCTCCACGGAGGAGATCAACCGGCTCGGCCAACTGATCACCGAGATCGCGAAGCGTGGCGTCGGGGTGTTGCTGGTCGAGCATCATGCCGACCTGATCTTCGACATCTGCGACCGTGTCACCGTGCTCAATCTCGGCAAGGAACTCGCGAGCGGAACGCCCGCCGAGATCCGCGCCCACAAGGAGGTGGTCAGTGCCTATCTCGGCGCCTGACCCCTTGCTCGAGGTGCGCGACTTGCATAGCGGCTATGGCAAGATCCGGGTGCTGCACGGCGTCGACATGACCGTGGGCACGGGAGAGGTCGTGGCCCTGCTGGGGCCGAACGGCGCCGGTAAGACCACGCTGCTCTGCGCCATCGCCGGGCTGCTGAGCCTAAGCGGCGGAAGCGTTCGTTTTGGCGAACGAAATATAACTGGCGGCGGCCCACGCGAGGCGGCACGCGCGGGTCTCGTGCACGTCATCCAGGGCCACCGCGTGTTCACCCAGATTTCGGTCGCCGACAACCTGTTGCTCGCGGGCTACGACCTGCCGCGCGGGGAGCGGTCGGCTCGCGTCGAGGAAGCACTGTCCTTCTTTCCGGAGATCGCCGAGAAGCGCCACGACCGCGCGGGCACGCTGTCGGGCGGACAGCAGCAGATGCTCGCCGTGGCGCAGGGCCTGGTGCGCCGGCCGCGGCTGCTGATGCTGGATGAACCCTCCGCCGGCCTGTCGCCGGTGCTGGTCGATCGCGTGCTGTCCGTCGCGCGCAGCCTGCGCGAGCGTGGCACGTCCGTCCTGCTGGTCGAGCAGCTGATCGAGAAGGCGCTCGATCTCGCCGATCGCGTCTACGCACTCGCGCGCGGAAGGATCGTGCTGGTGGCGTCGACTGCGGAACCCGATTTGCCGCACCGGCTGGAGCGCGCCTATTTCGGCCAGGACGTGGCCTCGCCGATCCATTGATCTGAAAGGGAGTGAGTGGGATGGACATGACGATCACGTCCGTCGGCACCAGCTTGCTGCATGTCCCCTGGGCCGGCGAACCGCCGCCCAACGGCATCATGCCGCCGACGCATCGCGAGTTCCTCGTCCTCGAAATCCGCACCGCCGGCGGGCTGTCCGGCATGGGCTATCTCCAGCCCCTCTCCGGCGGATTGGAGGCGCTGGATGCGTGCCTGCGGACCATGATCGCGCCCAAGTTGCTGGGCCGTGACGCGACCGAAATAGAGGCGATTTGGCAGACGCTGTGGTCGAGCACGTACTGGCTCGGCCGGGGCGGAATTGCCGTGTTCTGCCTGTCGGCGGTGGACATCGCGCTGTGGGACATCCTCGGCAAGCGCGCCGACCTGCCGCTGTATCGGCTATGGGGCAAGAGCCGCGATACGGTGCCCGCTTATGGCTCCGGCTGTTGGCGCGGCCTGGGTCGCGACGGCATGATCGCGCGGGCGCGTCAGTTCACCGAGATGGGCATGGGCGCGATCAAGATGCAGGTCGCGCATCTGCGCCCGTGGCGGGAGGACGTGCGCAACGTGCATGCGATGCGCGACGCGCTTGGTCCCGACGTCGAGATCATGGTCGACGTCAACATGGGTTGGGATGCCGCCACCGCGATTCAGGCAGGGCGGCACATGGACGATGCGGACATCTACTGGCTGGAGGAGCCGGTCGTCTGCGAGGATTTCGACGGCTATCGGCGCGTCGCCGCCGCGTTGCGTACGCGCGTCGTGGGCGGGGAGAGCCACTTCACCCGATTCGACCTGCGTCCGTTCTTCGCGGCGCCCAGCACGCCCATCCTGCAACCCGACCCGATGCGCGGCGGCCTGACGGAACTGCGTAAGATCGCCGCGGTCGCGGACACCTGGGGCATCAAGATCGCGCCGCACTGCTTCCACGAACTGATGGTGCATCTGGCGGCGTCCATCCCCAACGCCAGCTACCTCGAATACATGGATTGGAACGACGATCTGTGGGTGGATCCGGCCATCCCGGTTCAGGGTATGCTGCGGCCGCCGGAAACCCCGGGCCACGGGCTGTGCTTTCGCCCGGAGATCCTGCGCGACTGCCGCGTGGGGGGATTCGAGGTTTCACGCTGACGGGCGTTGGTGTAGGCAGCCACCGCCCGGCGACGGCTGATCCTACGAGGCCAGGAACCGCGCCATGCTTCGCGGCGGCCCTGACCGTCACGGCGGCTTCCTCCAGGGCATCCGCGCCAAGATCGGCGAGGCAGACTCGCCGCGTCGCGGCCGCCAAGCCGATCCCGCTCGCCGCCCCGGTGATGACGGCAACGCGACCTTCGGTGACGGCCGGGTGTTGGCTCATGCGCTCCCTCCTTGCTGGCGAAGCGGCTTCCCGCTTGCAACGATATTTCCGCCGAGATATAGCGCGGAGAGACTCAGTGACATTATGTTCGATGACGTTGCCAGCGGGGGCGCGGGTCATCCCGCGATGGAGATGCGGTGCCGAAGGCAGCACGGGAAACGGCGGCGAACGACCGCCTCAGTATCAGGATCGATCTCGCGTCCGGGGCCCGGATCGGACCAGGCAAGATCGCCGTGCTGGAGGAGATCGGCAGGTCCGGCTCGATCTCCGCGGCGGGCCGCGTACTGAGGATGTCCTATCGGCGCACGTGGGAGTTGGTCGAGGATCTCAACCGCAGCCTTGGTACGCCCGTGGTCGAGACGGTGGCGGGCGGGAGCGGGGGCGGCGGCGCGGTACTGACGCCGGCCGGAGAAGCCGTGATCGAGCGGTATCGCGCGATCGAGATCGATACCGCGCTCGCGGCGCGCAAGCACCTTCTCGCGCTGAACCGCGTCTGCAACAGGCGATCGCCGAATGCCAGATGAGCCATTGCGTTCAGGCGAGGTCGCGGTCGAGCTTCCGGCGCAAGGCGATGAAGGTATCTACTTCATCGGCGTCATCCGCACGCCGTGGCACAGCCGCGGCGAGTGCCCGAAGCGGGGAAGTCCGGACGGCCCGATCTGTTCCATCGTGATCGACGGGCGCTGGCGCGCGGCGCTGAGCGGCCTGGCCGATCATCGACGGGTCCAGGTCCTCTACTGGATGCATCGCTCGCGCCGCGATCTGGTTCTGCAAACGCCGATCCGCACTGGGCGGACGATTGGAACCTTCGCCCTGCGTTCGCCGGTCCGGCCCAATCCCATCGCCTCGTCGGTCGTGGATCTGGTGGCGATCGAAGGCAGCACGGTGCGCGTGCGCGGGCTCGATTGCCTCGACGGCACGCCGTTGATCGACCTGAAACCGGACCGCGCGAGCGACAACGCATAGAAGCGGACGGTCGATGGCGCGACTCAGCGCGCGGGCCAGGTGAATGCCGTGACCCGTCCATCCCCGGCCACGTAGAGGCGCCCCTCGGCTGCCAGGATAGTGACGAAGTGGCGCAGGCCGCCGAGCGGCTCCGGGCTGGTGTAGAGCAACTGACCGGTATCCCCGCGAAGCGCGTGGAGCCGGTCGTCGCCCTCCGCGCCGGCGACCCACACGATGGGATCCGAGCGCCCGTCCATGGTGGTGACGATCGGTGCGCCGCGCCCATCGAGCGGTGCGCACCATGCGGGGGCGAGGCTTGTCACGGTGACCGCGATTGCCGCGATTCCGGCACCGGTGCGCCCATCCGGGCAGACCGCGCGGCGCGCCTGGTAGGTGACGAGGGTCCGCCCCCCGCTCCGATAGACGGATGGACCGGTGATGATCGGGGTGCCGGCGGCGTGAATGATGGCAATCTGGCCGCCGATGCCGCCTAGCTTCTCACGGTTGAGCAGATAGGCGTTCCCGTCCTTGCCGAGCGCGACCAGCCAGTGTGTTCCGTCCGGCAGGTCGATCGGCAGCGGGCTCACCCCGCTCATATCGAGATCGTCGTCATCCAGGGACTTCCAGTTGGCGGGCGCGTAAAAATCGCGAGGATCGGCGGAGCGCGCGAGATCGGGGCCGAGGCGGAACACACCTTCGCCATCCGCCCAATGCTCGGCGTTATCGGTGTTGCCGGTTGCGAAGAACAGCGCCCCGTCGGCGACGCTGATCCCGCCCGGTGCCCAGATGCCCCCCTTCGATCCCCGCGTCGCCCAGGCCGCGATCGGTCGCGGCGGATCGGTGGCGACGCCAAGGACGATGCCGTGGTAGTTGCCGCAGTCGCCGAAATTGCCGCCGAAGGCAACGAACACGCGGCCGGCCAACAGGGCGAGCGCCGCCCGCTGATTCTGCACCCGCGGATCGAAGGCGATGCCGTGCTGGCGCAGCGCCTGCCGGACGTTGATCGGCCAGCCGGGCAGCACCGCGCCGTCGCCGAGCCGCAATCCGAACACGAGATGCTCGGCCGCGCCCGCTTGTTCCGTCATCGCGTCGAGGTAGATCGCGCCGGCGGACGGATCGATCACCGGCGTGCCGGTAACGCCAAGCGGGTCGATGTTGCCGCATGGCAGCGCGGAACGCGGCACCGGCCGGCCAAGCGTGGTGTGCCAGACGAGGCGCCCGGTGACGGCATCGAGCGCGTCCACCACATCGCTCTCGGTCGCGACGATCACCAAGCCATGGGCCGCGCCTCGTGGGCGCCAGTACAGGGGTTGTGCATACACATGGCCTTCGACCCGGCCATCGAAGCCGGCATCCTGGCGCACGCTCAGCACGGCCTCCCAGGTCAGTCCTGGCGTGACGTAATTGCCGCCGCGGGCTTCGTCTCCGTGATACCCCGGGACCGTTGCATCGGTCGGAACCGCTTGGAGCGGTGGCGCCGCGCCACCCAGGACAACGGCCAGCACGAGAAGGGCGATGTGGCGCATCGGTATTTTTCTCATCGGTTGGGTTTCAGCTTAGGATCGGGACGCGCGAACCGGCATTCACGATCGCTCGCCCTGAGCGGCGCGACCGCCTTGCGATCCCGATGAACGCCTTGTCGGGCGTGATGACCTCCGCCTAGATTGGAGCGTGGTCTAGCGTCCCGGGTCAGACTCAGAAGGACAGCCAACGATGACCGAAGCCAAGCTCGCCCCCAATCTTCCGCAATGGATGATCGACCACTACAACCGCTACATCTCCAGCAAGGGGACCGACGGGCACATGTATACCGTCACCCCGCCGGGCCATTCGGAGATGACGGTTCCGTCGCTTCTGTTGACCACGACCGGTCGGAAGTCCGGCGAGAAATTCATATTCCCGCTGTTCTATGGTGAGACCGGGAACAGCTACATCATCGTTGCGTCCAAGGGCGGCGCGCCGCAGCACCCGGGCTGGTACAAGAACCTGCTGGCCAATCCGGAGGTCGAGGTCCAGGTCGGACCAAGGAAGTTCAAGGCGAAGGCCAGGACCACGGCCGGCGAGGAGCGCGCCCGGCTCTGGAAAAAGGCTCTGCAATTCTGGCCACCATATGCGGATTACGAGAAGAAGACCGAGCGCGAAATTCCCGTCGTGGTGTTGGATCCTGTCGGCTAGGCGCGGGCGCCAGTCAGCAGTGCAACGTAGGGAGATACTTCTGCGGCGTGGTTGGCGGGCCACGACCGACGATGATGAGCACTATGTCTACGCCATAGCCCTATGATCGGATCATAGCCGCTGAAAGCGTCCCGGATGATTTTCGCCGTTCTGGCAAATCCAAGCCCTGCCAGAATACTCGCTGGACATCATGACGGAGCCACGGCGAGGCTGGAGAACCGCGAGAATGGTGGCGGTGAACTGTGCCCAAGGCATCGACCTGGGCCGCTCGATCACGAGTGATGTCCTGTGAGGGAGTACGCTCGTGTTCAGTCCTATCCGGTTTAACCGCTTTGCAGCGGATCTTATGTTGTCCCCAACAACACGGTTAAATTCCGCGAAATAGCGGCGCATCAGCCTTCCTCCTCAACCCGGTTAGCGGCGCGTCATCAGATAGAGACGCTTCAATGTGCGATCTTGGCGGGGACTACCTTGCAGATGTCACGCCCTTCTGCCGCCCCTTCTCGTCGTAAATGTAAATCGAGTTTCCACGCCGGACGCTGACGGTCGAGCCAGCGCGTCCTTGAAGACCATCATTAGGCCCAGAACCCGCACCAACGACGCCGAGCTGACGGCCCTTTTCGTCGTAGATGTAGACGCTGGAGCCTCTTTGCACCGCACTGCCGATCGCCTTTGTGACGTCCCCCTAAACAAAATTCATGTCGATAATCGTAGAAGTCGATTTAGAATGCAATGTCGGAAACTCCTGCCTGATCCTCATGTTAGCGTCTTGAGGGCGCGGCGACCGTCTACTGCCTGGCCGGCGAACTCCAGGGTCACTTTCGCTCCGATCTGCGCTCCAATGCACCGCGCGAACCGCTCGCAAAACGCACCAACGCGCATGTCCAGGAGATCCTGCTCCTTGAGCAGATTGTTAAGGCCAGCGGTTACAATTTTCGTCCTTCCGTGCACCACATCGCCACCATCCTTGGTGACGCTGATCTTCACGCCCGAGGGCAGTCCAATTTCGCGCTTGGTGCGCGCGATCACGTCGGAAAGACTGGTCATCGGTATCTCCATATTTCACCTGTTCTAAAGTCTAGCTTCTCTTTTCTGCTTTGCTAGGCCGTGTGGACGGAATCCCTGACATGCGTTTCTGACGGGTTCCCGAATCGGGTTTTGTTCGAATCACTGCATGACCGGCATCAGGGGGCCGGGCATGCTGACTGGAATGACGGAGCGCGATTGGTCGATCGTGCTGGAAGTGTTTGATGCGGCGCAATCGAGCCGGGGAGAACCGGGGCATGACGACCGTAAATTCCTGGAAGCCCTCCACTA
>JBAWFF010000374.1:0-2109 GCA_049591635.1 Acetobacteraceae bacterium | reverse complement strand
GCCGCGCCCGGGCTGGGATGGGATCGTCACAGCATTCTTCTAATGGAATCGTAAGTTCCTCGAAGGATTTAAATTGACCCTGCGTTATTTCTCCACGCAAAGTATTTTAACGTCAGCTTCATAAGCTGGCGGTTCTTGAAGGGAATGTCCCATGGCATCAACACTCCCCATCCGCCTACGCGAAGCTACGCCGCTTCTCTGCGGGATCGGCTTGTTGCTGGCGAGTTTGGGCGCGGCTCATGCGACCGTCATATCCGGGAGCAGCTCGGCCTACGCCGAGAGCATCGACCTGACCCTCACGACCATTCTCGGCAGCACCACGCTTACCAGCGGGCCGTTGCCGACGGCGTCCGGTACCGCGCCGCCCCCGTACAGCGTCGCGAACTCGGTGGCATCGCTCTCGCTGGGAACGCCCGCGTTTTCGATCACCGCCGGAATCCTGAACGCGGCGGCGGCGTCGGACGTGAACGGGCTTCCCGGACCACGAACGACATCGGCCTCGGCTTCGGTCGCCGATTTCGCCATCAGCGTGCTTAGCGTCCCGGTGCTGACGGCCACCCTGATCTCCTCGACGGCCCAGGTCAGCGGCGACTTCGGCTCCCTGATGCCGAGCGGATCGGCCGCGATCACTGGCCTCACCGTCCTCGGCGTTCCGGTGACCGTGGGGACGGCACCCAACACGGTGTTGTTCGACGCGCTCGGGCTGACGATCGTCTCCAACGCCCAGACCGTCACCGCCGACAGCATCATGGTGGATTCGCTCGATATCACCTTCGACGACGTCGGCGTGGACGGCTTGGCGTCGCTATCTGGGAGCATCGTCCTTTCGCATTCGCAGGCGCAGGAAACCGCCGTCCCCAATGCGGTGCCGGAGCCGATCTCCGTGGCGTTGCTCTGCACCGGGCTACTCGGGCTCGGAGTCGTCCGCCGCCGCGGGTAGCCCCTTTCCTCCTTACCCCGTCCCGCGAGGGCAGGGGGACTCTCGTTTTGGGGCTGAGCGATGCGGCTGCTCCGTCGTCGGCGGCCAATGTCGCATTCAGCCAACCCAGGGCCGCTCCTTGCGGAGCGGCCCCTGCGCCATCCAGTTCAGGCGGTCTGCCGCGCTTTACTTTTGCGACCACCGGCCTCGCCGCTTTCATCCCCGCCGCCCATGGCCGCAGGCATGATGTGCTGCCGGGTGACCTCCGTGAGTTTGAGGTCCGTCTGCTTCTCTTCCGCGAGGGTCTCCGTCAGCAGCTTGACGAGCTCCTGCTCCCCCAACGCCTGCGCCAGCGCAATGTCGGTGCCGTATGCGGCGATTTCGTAATGTTCGATCCGCTGCATACCGGCGACGATGACGAGGTCCAGAATGGGGCTTTTGTCATGCTCTTCGATTTCGTGCTGCGCCTCCTCGACCAGCCCGCGCATGGCCTCGCAGACCTTCCGACCAGGACGGATTTCTAGCTTCTCCATCGCGCTCTCCACACGCTCGATCTGAGTCTGCGTCTGAGCGATGTGCAATTGGATGCCCTCGCGCAAAGCTGGCGCGGTGGCTTTTCTCAAAGCCTTCTGCATACAGCGCAGTGCCTGCTTCTCCGCACTGTAGGCATCCTTGAGTTCCTCCCCGAGTAGCTCGCGAACTTCTTCCTTCATGATGGTGCCTCGATCGTGCGTGGTTTGGGTTGCGGTATGGCGCCCCCGCTGGCGGGGGCGCGCACCGCCCTAAGATCGCGCGGACGCGCCGGTTCCTGCGGCTCGCGCCAGAACGGAGAGTTGAGCGCTAATAGTGGGACCACTCCACGTTCGCTCCCCATTTCAGGTCGATGCCGACCACTATCGTCTACGCCCGGCCGCCGGCCCGCATCCGGCGCCAGAAGGCACCACAGGCCGTGCATTCCGGTCCCCAGCCCATCCGTATCGTCAGTGCCCGGAAGCCGAACACGCCGTCACGGATCGAGCCCAGCGTGCCGTACGACCTGGAGGCGCGCATCGAAGCTGCGGAGCAGATTTGGCAGAAGATGAAGCAGGCAGCGACGAAGCGCTGAGCCGGCGCTAGTTCTTGCTACGTTCCCCGCGCTGGCATACCCTGCGGCGATGCCCGTCGATCCCGCCCAACTGCGCCTCGCCACC
>JBAWFF010000373.1:0-8506 GCA_049591635.1 Acetobacteraceae bacterium | reverse complement strand
GGGCTGGCTGGGTTGGCGGGCTTGGCGCCGCCGGGCCGGCGCCCTGGGTCTCGATCAGGCGCAGTTCGATGGAGGGCTCGGGGGGAGGCTCGGCGGGCATCTTCGGGCTCAGACGCAGCAGGATGGCCGCCAACACCGCCGCGTGCAGCAGCGCCGAGACCCCGGCCCAGCCGAGCGGGCTAGAGGACCGGGACGCCGTGATGCTTGGCCTTGACCTCGGGCTCGACATGGATGGTGACGACCAGATACTCCATCTCCGCCTTCAGCGCCGCCTCGATACGGTCGCAAATCGCGTGCGACTCGGCGACCGTCATATGGCCCGGCACCACCAGATGAAACTCCAGGAAGGCGAGCCTCCCGGCGTGGCGGCTGCGCAGGTCGTGCGCCTCCAGCGCGCCGGTCGCGGCGTCGGAGACGACCTCGCGTATTCGCGCCACCACCGCCGGGTCGGGCGCGGCGTCCATCAATCCGCCCACCGAGGCGGAGACCGTCCGGATCCCGGAGTACAGCACATACACGCCCGCCAGCGCCGCGATCGCCGGGTCGATCGACGCGCGGCCCGTCAGCAACACGATGGCGACACCGACGACGATGACGACCGAGGTGACGACATCGGCCATGAGATGGCGCCCGTCGGCGGCGAGCGCGGCGGAGCGCAACCGCCGCCCTTGCCGCGTGAGGTGGAGCGACCACACGAAATTCAGCACCGTCGCCGCCACGTTAAGCGCGATCGCGCGCCCGCCGAGCGTAAGCAGGTGCGGCGCCCACGCCTCCTTCCAGGCCTCCCGAAAGATCGACAGCGCGGCGATGACGATCAGCACGCCGACGATCACGGCACCAAAGAATTCCGCCTTGTCGTGCCCGTAGGGATGGTCCTCGTCGGCCGGCTTGGCGGCGAGGCGAATGGCACAAAGCGCGATCGCACTGGCGGCGACGTTGACCGTGGTCTCCAGCGCGTCCGAGTAGAGCGCGGCGCTGGCGCTGATCCACCACGCCGCGCCCTTGAGCGCCAGCACCAGGCAGCCGAGGCCGATGCTGCCAATCGCTATGCGCTCTGCCCGGGTCACCGGCCGGCTCTAGCAGGCACGCGCGCCGGCGTGAACGGCCGCTACTTGTAGGTTTGAGGGATCGCCGCCAAATGCCATCCAGATGGATGGTGTCGGGATGGCGAACGATAGCGAGAAGGTCACGGTCAATCTTGGGTTCGTCGATCTCGGTCATATCGACCTGATGGTCCAGGACGGATTCTACGCCAACCGGACCGACTTCATCCGCACGGCGATTCGCAACCAGCTCGACCGCCATGCCGAGGTGGTGCGCCACGCGGTCACCCGAAAGACGCTCGAACTCGGCCTTCGGCACTACAGCCGCGAGGCTCTCGAATCGGCGCGCGAGGCGGGGACGGTGCTGCGAATCAACGTCCTCGGCCTGGCCAGTATCGCTTCGGACGTCACGCCCGAGCTAGCCCGCGCCACCATCGGCTCCGTCACCGTCCTCGGGGCGCTGCACGCGAGCCCCGAGGTCCGTGCCGCGCTGCGCGATCGCACCCACTGAATGGCGAAGGTCACATCTATGTACATGGCTCCCCTTGACCGCCTCCTGGCGGCGACCGCCTCGGCGGCGTCGGCCGGCTCTCCAAGGCAACCGCGCGCCTGCAACGCATTTTGCAGGACTCGGCGAGACGGGCTAGTCCTGTTCAGGTGCGAAACCATGTCGCCCGAGAGCGGGCCAATCCCTTCCCCGCGACCGCGAGCGACGCCGCCGATCCGGGCGAATTCCTCGCCGCCACGTTCAGCAACGGAGCCGGAAGTCGCTCCTACAAGCTCTATGTCCCGAGCGGTTACGCCGGGCGCCCGGTTCCCCTCGTCGTCATGCTGCACGGCTGCACCCAGTCGCCGGACGATTTCGCCGCCGGCACCCGCATGAACGCGGCCGCCGAGGCGCATACCTGTCTGGTGGCCTATCCCGCCCAGACGACCGCGGCGAACGGGTCACGATGCTGGAACTGGTTCAACGCGGGCGATCAGCGCCGCGACCTGGGCGAGCCGTCGCTGATCGCGGGCATTACCCGCGACGTGATGGAGCACTACGCGGTTGACCCGCGCCGGGTTTACGTCGCCGGCCTCTCCGCCGGCGGGGCGGCGACGGCGATCATGGGTGCCCGGTACCCCGATCTGTACGCGGCGATCGGGGTGCATTCGGGCCTCGCCTGCGGGGCGGCGACCGATCTCTCGTCGGCATTCGCGGCGATGCGCCAGGGTCATGCGGGGCAGGGTCGCCGGCCGATGCCAGCCATCGTCTTCCACGGCGACCGCGACGGCACGGTCAATCCGGCCAATGCCGACGCCGTCATCGCCCAGTCGGCGCCGGAGGCGACCATGGACATCCGCAACGAGGAAGGCCGCGTTCCCGGCGGGCACGCGTATACGCGAACGACGTACGGAAGCGCCGAGGGGCCGGTGCTCGAGCAATGGGTGGTCCACGGCGCCGGCCACGCCTGGATGGGCGGCAGCCCGGCCGGATCGTTCACCGATCCGGCCGGCCCGGACGCCACCCGCGAAATGCTCCGCTTCTTCCTGGAGCATCCCAAGCGATAAGGCCTATCCCGGCATCGACCAGCGCCCGTGATCCCACTCCGGCGCGTAGGTGCGGGCGGTGAGCGCCGGGTTCCGGTTCGCGAGCGGGCGGGCGTACATCGGGTGCTTCATGCTCCGCACTTCGTGCTCGATGGTGAACAGCGGCTTGTTGGTGTCCACGTCGACGATGTCGGTGAAGCGGTACTGGTGCTGATCGCTTTCCTCGGTGATCAGCCCACGCTCGGCGAGCAACGCGTGCGGGCGGGAGAAATTGGCGAGGCTGATCTGGATGTGGTGGCCGTCGAATTTCGGCAGCTTGGCGCTGGTCTCACGGAACAGGACGCGATTGCCGTCGCCCACTCCTGCCCAGGCGTACGCGCCCTTCGCGTCTTCCGAGACACCGGCGACGCCGTCCAGTATCTCCGTGTAGAAGCGTGCGATCCCCGCCAACTTCGTGCCCTTCGGCACATCGCATTCGACATACGGCATCCCGAGCGTGATCCGGCCGAAGCGGGCCGCGTCCGGCGCGTGCAGGCGGATGCGGTTGCCCCAGGGGCACGTGGTTTCCACCGTGTCATTGCTGGCCCGGTAGCTGAACTTGGTCCCCTCCAACGGCTTGGCGACCTTCTCGAGCCGGACCATCAGCGCGTCGAGGTCGGGCACCACCAGCCCGGTCGTACCGCGCACCACCTGCGGCGGGCGGGTCGGCAGATGGAACTGCGCGCGCCCGATATTGATCCACATGTTGTCGGTGCTGGTCATCAGGAACGGATCGCGGGTCAGTCCCAGGCCCGACACGTAGAACAGCGTCGCCAGATGCTGGTCCGGCACGGTGACGTTGACGTGTCCCAGTTCGACGATGTTGCCCAGGTCCTCGACCGCCCGATCGTAGACCGGCTTCGTGACGGCGTTCATGGCTGCATTTCCCCTTGAACTGTTTCATCGCAGGATAGGCTCGCGCGACCGGCGCCGGCAACCGACGGAGACAGGCCAATGGCCACGACGCTCGCCATGAGTTGGGAGGAATGGGGCCGGACGGACGGGATCGCGCTCGCCGACCTGGTGCGGACGGGCAAACTCACCCGCGGCGAACTGGCGGCGCAGGCCGCTGCCGGCGTGGCGCGGGTCAATCCCCGGCTGGAGGCGGTCATCGAGGTGTTCGAGGACGTGCTGGCCGATCCCGGCATCGACAGACCCGATCCCGCCGGAGCGCTGGCCGGCGTGCCGATTTTCCTCAAGGACCTCGGCTCGGGTCTCAAGGGGCGCCGCCAGGAGGCCGGTTCGGCGCTGCTGGCCGGTACCGTGCTGGGGCAGACCGACCCGCTGGTGACGAACTATTTGCGCGCCGGCATGGTCCCGTTGGGACGCTCCACGACGCCGGAATTCGGGCTGACCTTCGACACCGTGACCGATTATCGGGGCTCGCTTCGCGTATCGCGCAATCCGTGGAACCTCGAACGCACGCCGGGCGGCTCATCCGGGGGCTCCGCCGCGGCGGTCGCGGCGGGGGTCACGCCGATCAGCATGGCGACCGACGGCGGCGGGTCGATCCGCATTCCGGCTTCGTTCTGTGGATTGGTCGGGTTGAAACCATCACGTGGGCGCGTCGCCCCGCCGTTCGCGCGCAACGAATACGTCTCCCGCACCAGTGTCGAGGGCGTGGTGACGCGCAGTGTCCGCGATACCGCCGCGGTGTTGGACTACATTACCGCCGGGCCGAAGGGCGGATCGTTCATCCGCATGGCCCCGCCCGCCGGGTCGTATCTCGACGCGCTGCGAAGCGACCCGGCGCCGCTGCGGATCGCGCTCTCGACCGGCGATTGGGGCCGCG
The DNA here is from genome assembly GCA_049591635.1 of Acetobacteraceae bacterium. Lineage (GTDB taxonomy): Bacteria > Pseudomonadota > Alphaproteobacteria > Acetobacterales > Acetobacteraceae > DATFDN01. Next base: position 4,099 of record JBAWFF010000373.1, on the reverse strand, counting down.
CGACCCGCACCGATCCCGAGGTGGCGGCGCGTGTGCGGGAGGTCGCGCGCGTGTTGGAGGGCCTTGGCCATCACGTCGAGGAAATCGGCGATCGCGAAATCTGCGCGTGGGAGACGCTGTGGCGGGGCTTCATCACCGGCTGGGTCGGCAGTCGGCTGATGTTCAAGACGATGGCCGAGCGGCGGGGATTGAGCGAAGCGCAACTGCACGAGCGATTGGAGCCGATGACCTGGCGCCACTATGTCGCCGCGCAGCGCTATTCGGTGTTGGACATGTTCGCGATGATGGAGGCGAACAACACCGTGACACGTCAGTGGGGCGCGCTGATGACCCGTTACGACGCCCTGCTGTGCCCGGCGATCGCCATCCGCGTGGCCAAGGCGAACGGTCCGTATTCGCTGCTGCTCGACGAGGAGATCGACCCCTGGATCAATCGCCTCACCGACGCCGCGCGCTACACGATGCCGGCGAACGAGACCGGACTGGCGGCGATCTCGTTGCCGGCCGGTCGCGATACGGACGGGCTGCCGATCGGGGTGCAGCTCTATGGCGATTTCGGGCGCGAGGATTTGTTGCTGGGATTGGCGGCGCAATTGGAGCGGGCGCGGGGCGAGTGGTTCGGGGCGGTACCGCCGGTGCATGTCGGCGGCGCCGGGTAGCCGCGAGCGCTCTTGCACTCATCGGCACGCCGATCGTCGTGGGTGATGCCGTCAACCTCATGACGAGGCGTGCCGACGGACAGAAGAAATCCGCGATGAACAGGCCGATCGGTGCTTGGCGGCGGAACTTCAGGCCGTCGATCTGACCAGCACGCAGGCTGCGCCACAACATGCGCTCGGCGCGCGTCGGAGACCGGCGCATCGAACGCGCGTGCAGCAGCCGGGACGCTGCGACCCCTCCCCCCGGCCCCTCCCGCAAGGGGAGGGGGAGTCGCTCTCGTCGGTTGGGCCCATGTCCTGAGCTTGGCCGCGAGGAGTGGATGATGTGTGAACGCGATAGTCCCTTGCGGGAGGAGGGAGGGGAAGCGACTACGCCGCCGGCTCTCCCGGGTCGATCCAGCCGATATTGCCGTCGGGACGGCGGTAGATCACGTTCAGCTCCCCCGTCGTGTGGTTGCGGAACATCAGCACCGGCTGGTCGGCCAGGTCCATCCGCATCACCGCCTCGCCCACCGACAGCCGGCTGATCTCGGTCAACTGCTCGGCGATCACGGTGGCGAAGGCATCGGCGGCCGGTTCCGCCGCGCCATCGGCTTCCTGGCGGAGAATGTATTGCCGCGCCGCCTCCGGCCGCTCGCGGTTGGCGATGTCGCGGGCATGTTCGTTGACCCGGCGGCGGTAACGGCGCAGGCGCTTGGCGATGTGCTCGGCCGCATCGTCGAAAGCGGTCGGCGCGTCGGCCGCCTCGCCCTCGCCGCGCAAACTCAGGCCGCGCCCGGCGTGGAGGTTGATGTCGCAGGTGAAGAAGCTGCGCGCCCGGCCGAACGTGACCTGGGCCTCCAGCGCGCGATCGAAATACTTGCGGGCAATCCCCTCCAGATGCGTCGCCACGCGCGCGCGCAGCGCATCGGATAGGTCGATCTGCTTCCCGGAAACGCTGATCTCCATGAAACTCTCCCGCGCCGTCCCGACCCCTGATAGAGTCATAACGCACGTCAGGCCGGTACGGCCTTCTCCCTCTTGCGCTGGGTGGAGTTCGGGATCCGCAGGGCCTCTCGGTATTTGGCCACGGTCCGGCGGGCGATGTCCACGCCCTCCGTCCGAAGGCACTCAACAATCGCGTCATCGGAGAGCACGCGGTCGGGATGCTCGGCCCCGATCAGGGCACGGATACGGTGACGGACGGCCTCCGCGCTGTGGGCATCGCCGCCGTCGGTGCGGGCTATCGCGGTGGTGAAGAAATACTTCAGTTCGAACATGCCGCGCGGGGTCGCGATGTACTTGTTCGCCGTGACTCGGCTAACCGTGCTCTCGTGCAACTCCACTGCCTCGGCGATATCGCGCAGGATCAGCGGGCGCAGGTGGGCGATGCCACGCCGGAGGAACGCGTCCTGCTGGCGCATGATCTCGGCGGCGACCTTGAGAATGGTCTGCGTGCGTTGCTGCAGCGATTTTACCAGCCAGTTCGCGCTTGCCAGATGCTCGGCGAGGAAGCCGCGCGCCTCCTTGCCCGCGCGCGGCGCGATGCGGGCGAAGAAGCGCTGGTTCACCAGCACGCGCGGCAGGGTCTCCGGGTTGAGTTCCAGGAGCCAGCCGCCGTCGGCGGCCGCGCGCATGAGAATATCCGGCACGATCACGCGGATCGGCTCGCTCTCCCAACTCGCCGCCGGCTTGGGATCGAGGGCACGAATTTCAGCGACCATCTGCACGATGTCCTCGGCATCGACGCCGCAGATCGCCATCAGCTGGCGAAGGTCACGCTTGGCAAGCAGGTCGAGATTGTCGAGCAGCGTGGCCATCGCCGGATCAAGCCGGTCGCGCTCCGCGAGTTGGGCGGCGAGGCACTCCCTTAGGTCGCACGCGAACAGGCCCGACGGGTCGAACCGCATCATGCGCGCGCGAACCGCTTCGATGCGGGCGACGGCGATGCCCAACGCCTCGGCCACCGCTTCGGGCGCGGCGGTGAGCCGGCCGGCCGGGCACAGCAGCGCGATCAGATGGGCGCCGATCAGGCGATCCACGGGGTCGTCGAAGCCGAGCCGGAGCTGCTCGCCGAGATGTTCGCGCAGGGGGCGGCGCATCTCCGCGATGTCGTCCATGCCGCGGTCGTCTCCGCTGAAATCGAGTGAGCCGCCGCGCCCCTCGAACCTGACGCCGTCGCCCGGCCCGCCGGGATCGTACGGTTCCGCGTGGGCCGCATCCAACGGCTCGGCTCCGGCCTCGGGCAGCGTCTCGGCGCGCGCCATCTCCGCCACGTCGCGTTGCAATTCGTCCTGCCCGGGGCGCTGATCGAGCGCGGCGGCTTCGACAGCCGGAACGTCGGACGCCTCGTCGCGTTCCAGCAGGGGGTTGCGCTCCAGTTCCTGCTCGATGAAGGCGGTGACTTCGAGATTCGTGAATTGCAGCAGCTTGATCGCCTGGCGAAGCTGCGGCGTCATCACCAGCGATTGGCTGTGGCGAAGATCGAGGCGCGGGCCGATCGCCATGCGCGCGCGTTCCGGCGGTTGTTACAGGCTGAACCGCTCGCCCAAATAGACGCGGCGGACGCCCTCATGCGCCACCACCTCGTCCGGGCGGCCCTCCATCAGCACCTGGCCGTCGTGCATGATGTAGGCGCGGTCGATGATCTCCAGCGTCTCGCGCACGTTGTGATCGGTGATCAGCACGCCGATTCCACGATCCTTCAGATGCGAGACGAGGTCGCGGATCTCTCCGACCGCGATCGGGTCGATGCCGGCCAGCGGCTCGTCGAGCAGGATGTAGGCGGGCTGCGTCGCCAGCGCGCGGGCGATCTCCACGCGGCGGCGCTCGCCGCCCGACAGTGCCAGCGCCGGGGTGCGGCGCAGATGGCCGATGCCGAATTCCGCGAGCAGCTCGTCGAGGATCTGATCGCGCCGGTCGCGGTCGAATTCCACGACCTCGAGGGCGGCCATGATGTTGCGCTCGACGTTCAGGCCGCGAAACACACTCGCCTCTTGCGGCAAATAGCCGACGCCGAGGCGGGCGCGGCGGTACATCGGCAGGCGGGTGATCTCGGCGCCGTCGAGGCGGATCGCTCCGGTGTCGGGGCGCACGAGCCCGACGATCATGTAGAATGTCGTGGTCTTGCCGGCGCCGTTGGGGCCGAGCAGCCCGACCGCCTCGCCGCGGCGGAGGTTGAGCGTCACGTTCCGTACCACCGGGCGCCGGTTGTACGTCTTCCCGAGCCCGTTGGCCGCCAGGCCGCCGGCCCCGGCGACGACGCGAAATCCGCGGCTTCCGCTCATCGTTTGCCTCCGTTCGGCTTCGCCGCGCTTGGCGCGGCGCCGGTCTGGGCCGGGGTTGCGCCCGGCGGCGCGGCTTGCGCCTCGTTCGGGACGAGCAGGCCCTGGACTCGCCCACCGGTCTTGCCGTTCCCCGCCGCGAGCAGGCGCGACACACCGGTTTTCAGGTTCACCTCG
>JBAWFF010000372.1:0-9071 GCA_049591635.1 Acetobacteraceae bacterium | reverse complement strand
CGGGTATCCACGACTTCCTTGGCCGCCGCCAAAGTCGTGGATACCCGCATTCGCGGGCATGACGGTGTTGCGGCTTGGGATCGCCGCGAGATGAGGCTCCTGTTCATCGGCGACGTCGTCGGCCGTTCCGGCCGTGAGGCAGTCGCCGACGCGTTGCCGGGACTGCGCGCGCGGCTGCGTCTCGACCTCGTGGTGGTCAACGCGGAGAACGCCTCGCACGGTTTCGGCCTGGCGCCGGAGATGGCCGACGCGTTGTTCGCCGCCGGCGCGGACGTATTGACCCTCGGCAATCATTCCTGGGACCGCAAGGAAATCATCCCCTACATCGCCCAGACTCCGCGCCTGCTCCGCCCGCTCAACTTCCCGCCCGGCACCCCGGGTGCCGGCGCCGCCGTGGTGGACGTGGCGGGTGGGCGGCAGGTGCTGGTGCTCCAGGCGATGGGCCGGCTGTTCATGGACACGCTCGACTGCCCGTTCCGCGGCACCGCCGAGGCGCTGTCGCGGTACCGGTTGGGGGGCACGGTCGCGGCGATTGTCATCGACTTCCACGCCGAGGCGAGCAGCGAGAAGATGGCGTTCGCCCATAGTTTCGACGGTCAGGCGTCGCTGATCGTCGGCACCCATACGCACTGCCCATCGGCGGATCACCAGATCCTGCCCGCCGGCACGGCGTTTCAGTCCGACGCCGGCATGAGCGGGGACTACGACAGCGTCATCGGGATGCAGAAGCTGGGGGCGGCGACCCGGTTCTGGCGGAAGATGCCGGGCGAGCGGCTGGCCCCGGCGGAGGGTGAGGCGACGGTGTGCGGGGTCTTCGTGGAGACCGACGATGCGACCGGCCTCGCCGCGCGCATCGAACCGCTGCGGATGGGCGGACGACTGTCGCCGGCGATGCCGGACGCGTCGTGATCGGATTCACACCGGCTCGAGCGGCTGGTGCGGGAGTGGGGGAAGTTCAATCCGGATCGCGTCGCCGGCGCGAACGTCGCCGCCGGTGAGGACGACGGTCATCACACCGCTCTTGCGGATCAGCTTGCCGTCCGCGTCGCGGTCGAGCACCGCCGCCATCAGACCGGGCTGGAAACCGTCAAGCTGATAGCAGGGGTTTCTGAGGCCGGTTACTTCCACCACCGCGTCGGCGCCAAGGCGCAGCCTGGTGCCGCGCGGCAAGGCGAGCAGGTCGACGCCACGCGTGGTGACATTTTCGCCCATGAGGCCGGGGCCGACACGAAAGCCGCCTCGGCGAAGCTCGTCGATCAGTTCCTCATGGATCAGGTGAACTTGCCGCAGATTGGGTTGGGTCGGATCGCGGCGCACGCGGGAGCGGTGTTTGACGGTGACGCCGAGATGGGCGTCGCCTTCGACGCCGAGGCCCTCGAGAAGGCGGATGCTTTCGTGGACGGGTTTGCTGAAGTGATGCGCCGCATCAAGGCTGACGGAGGTCACGATCGCCGCCATCGGATCAGTGCCGGACCGTCAACTCGAAGCGCGTGGTCGTCTCCAGATCGTCATCGAACCAGGCCGTGATCGCGGCTTCGCGGATGCCGACGAAGATCGGACGCCCGTCCGGGTCCAGGATCATCGGGAGATCGTGGCCCGGAACCAGCATCGTGCCGGGACGGCGGCGCCAGAGTTCCCACATGCGTTCGATCGTCGCCGCGGTAACCGCGGGATCGTAGGTCATGTCCGCCGATCGGGTCAGCAATTCGGCTCGGTTCTTCGCGGCGTCGCCGGTGAAGATCACGTCGCGGTCGGTGCCCCGCAAGACGAACATCATATGGCCCGGCGTATGGCCGGGCGCGTCGTGGGCGACCAGGCCTGGGAGCACCTCCTGGCCGTCGCGGACGCGGTTGAGGGTCGCGGCGCCGCGCAATTCCCTGATGTACAGTTCGGGGACCGGAGTGCGGCCCCAGGGCTCGTTCACCGCCCAATCGAGTTCCGCATCACCGATCCAGATGCGGGCGCGGTCGAACAGCACCCAGTTGATCGCATGGTCATGATGCGCATGGGTGAGGAGGACATCGGTGACCTGCTCGGGCGCCAGGCCGTGGCGGGCGAGGCCGGCGATCAGCGAGGCCCGATGGCTGAACGTGCCGACGTCGATCAGGGCAACGTGCCCGCCGCCGCGCAACAGCGCGATGGTGCTCCAGCCGAGGCCGCCGTGGCAGACGGATTTGCCCGGATAGCCCTGCACGAGAATGTCCAGGTTGTAGTCCATGCCGCCTATTCAACGGTCACGGATTTGGCCAGGTTGCGCGGCTGATCGACATTGGTGCCTCGCAACACCGCGACGTGATAGGCGAGTAGCTGCACCGGAATTGCATAGAGGATTGGCGCGACGAATGGATCGACGGTCGGCAGCACCACGGTCTCGGCCGCGATGCCGCGCAGCTTCGCCGCGCCGGCTTCGTCGCTGAACACGATGACCTGCCCGCCGCGCGCGGCGGCTTCCTGGAGGTTCGAGGCGGTCTTCTCGAACAGCGGGCCGGACGGCGCGATGGCGACGACAGGGACGGCGGGGTCGATCAGGGCGATCGGACCATGCTTCATCTCCCCTGCGGCGTAGCCTTCCGCGTGGATGTAGCTGATTTCCTTCAACTTCAGCGCGCCCTCAAGCGCGATCGGGTAGCAATTGCCGCGGCCGAGATAGAGCACGTCGCGGGCGCGCTCGATGCGCGCGGCGAGTTCGGCGATCGCTTGATCGTTCTCGAGCACCTCGGCGGCGCGGCTGGGGACTTCGAGCAGCGCCTGCGTCATCGCCGCCTCCTGCGCGGCGGTGATGGCGCCGCGGGCACGGGCGGTGGCGAGCGCGAGGCAGGCGAGGACCGAGAGCTGGGCGGTGAACGCCTTGGTGCTGGCGACCCCGATCTCCGGTCCGGCGACGGTCTCCAGCACGCAGTCCGATTCCCGCGCCATGCTGCTTTCGGGCACGTTGACGATCGAGAGGACGTGCTGGCCCTGGGCACGCATGTAGCGCAGCGCCGCCATCGTGTCGGCGGTCTCGCCCGATTGGCTGACCAGCAGGCCGAGGCCGCCGCGACGCATCGGCGGCGTGCGGTAGCGGAACTCGCTCGCCACGTCCCCATCGGTCGGCACGCGGGCCATCGCCTCGAACCACCAGCGTCCGACCAGGCCGGCATAGAACGCGGAGCCGCAGGCGCTGATGGTAATGCCGTCGATCGCGGCGAGGTCGAAGGGCAACGCGGGCAGCGTGACCGCGCGGGTCGCCGGGTCCACCATCTGGTGCAGCGTATCGCCGATCACCGCCGGGTGCTCGTGTAACTCCTTTTCCATGAAGTGGCGGAAGTTGCCCTTGCCCACGGCGGCCCCGGTGAGCCGGGTGAGTTTCACCTCGCGGGAGACCTCCGCGCCCGTCGCGTCGAAGAAGCGGGCGCCCTGGCGGTCGACGACCGTCCAGTCGCCGTCCTTCAGGTACGCGATGCGCTGGGTGAGCGGGGCGAGGGCGAGGGCGTCGGAGCCGACGTACATCTCGTCCTCTCCGTAGCCGACGGCGAGCGGGGCGCCGAACTGGGCGCCGACAATCAGCTCGGGGTGGCCGGCGAAGATCATGGCCAGCGCATAGGCGCCTTGAAGCCGCTTGAAGGCGGCGCCGGCGGCGGCGACCGGCTCCATGCCGTGTTTGAGGTTGAGGTCGACGAGCTGGGCAACCGTCTCGGTGTCGGTCTCGGTGGAGAACTCCTGGCCCTGCTCCTCGAGTTCGAGGCGCAGTTCGGCGTGGTTTTCGATGATGCCGTTGTGGACGACGGAGACGCGGGACGTGCCGTGCGGATGGGCATTGCCCTCGGTCGGGGCGCCGTGGGTCGCCCAGCGGGTATGACCGATGCCGGTGGTGCCGGGGAGCGGGGAGCGGTCGAGCACGTTGGCGAGGTTGCCGAGCTTGCCCTCGGCGCGGCGGCGGTCGATGTGGCCGTTCACCAGGGTGGCGACGCCGGCGCTATCATAGCCGCGGTATTCGAGCCGGCGCAGCGCGTCGAGGACGAGGGGCGCCGCCGGGCGGGTCCCGATCACGCCGATGATGCCGCACATCAGCCGCTCTCCCTCTTGCTCGCGTGAAAGGCGGCGGCGCCGCCTGGCTTGTCCTGCTGGCGCGCGCGTCCGAACGCCATCGCGTCGGGCGCCACGTCGCGAGTGATGACGCTGCCGGCCGAGACGAAGGCACCGTCGCCCACCGCCACGGGCGCGACCAGCACGGAATCGGAGCCGACGAAGACGTCCGCGCCGATCGTGGTGCGGTGCTTAACATACCCGTCATAGTTGCAGGTGATGGTGCCGGCGCCGATGTTGCTGCGCGCGCCGACTTCGGAATCGCCCAGATAGGCGAGATGGTTGGCCTTGGCGCCGGCGCCGAGGCTGGTCGCCTTGAGTTCGACGAAATTGCCGACATGGGCGGCCTTGCCGAGCACGGTGCCGGGGCGGAGGCGGGCGAACGGGCCGATGATGCAGTCCTCGCCGATCACGCAGCCCTCCAGATGGCTGAAGGCGCGGATCTCGGTGCCGCGCCCGACCCGCACGCCGGGCCCGAACACGACGTTGGGGCCGATCGTCACGTCGGGCGCCAGCACGGTGTCGGCGGCCAGGAAGACCGAAGCTGGGTCGGTCATGGTAACGCCGGCTTCAAACGCGGCGGCGCGGAGCCAGGATTGCACGGTCGCCTCGGCGGCGGCGAGTTCGGCGCGGGAGTTGACGCCGGCGAGTTCGCGCTCCGCCGCCTCGATCGCGCCGACCCGGCCGCCTTCCGTGCGGGCGAGGGCAACGAGATCGGTCAGGTAGTATTCGCCCTTGGCGTTGTGGGGGCGAATGTCGGCCAGCCAGCGCGCCATGTCCGCGGCGGCGGCACACAGCACGCCGGCGTTGCAGAGGCCGATCGCGCGTTCTTCCTGCGTCGCGTCGGCTGCTTCGACGATGCGCTCCACGTAGTCGCCGGCGGCGATGACGCGGCCGTATTGGCCGGGTTCGGCCGGACGCATGGCCAGCAAGGCGAGGACGGCGTCGCCTTCGGCTCGCCGGGACAGCAGGCGGCGGAAGGTGATGGGGCGGATCAGCGGGTTGTCGGCATAGAGGATCGCGACCTCACCGTCACCGAACAACGCCTCGGCTTGGCGGGCGGCATGGGCGGTGCCGAGGCGGTCGGCCTGGATGACGCAGGGATGCGGAGCGGCTTGGCGGGCAACCGCGTCCATGTCCGGGCCGATGACGACGACGATGCGGTCAAACACCGCCTCGCAGCTGGCGATCAGGTGGGAGAGCATGGGCCGGAAGGCGATCTTATGCAGGACCTTCGGGGTCGCCGACTTCATGCGGGTTCCGAGTCCGGCGGCCAGGATCACGGCGGTTGCTGGCATCACGCTTCCATGGATATCACTACTTCCGGTAGCGGGCCGGACAACGGTGTGTCAAAGCACGGCTTGTGACAATACGATCACCTAACGGACCGGCACTGTGATGCGCGCCACTTTGCTGCTCGATCTTGACGGCACTCTGATCGACTCGGCGCCTGATCTGGCGGCGGCGCTGAACCGGCTGATGACGGCGCGCGGGCTGGCGCCGTTCACGCTGGCGGAGACGAAGGCGATGATCGGCGACGGGGTAGCGCGGCTGATCGAGCGGGCGTTCGCGGCCCGTGGGCGGGGCTTCGGTCGGGCGGATGTCGAGGCGTTCAGCGCCGACTACGCCGCCCATTCGAGGGAGGCGACGCGGCTTTACCCGGGCGTGGAGGCGACGCTGGCGGCGTTGCGCGATGGCGGATGGGGCTTGGCGGTCTGCACCAACAAGCTGGAGGCGCCGGCGCGGGCGCTGCTGGAGGCGTTCGGGCTAGGCGGGTTCTTCGCCGCGGTCGGCGGGGGCGACAGCTTTCCGGTCCGCAAGCCCGATCCGGCGCATCTGCTGGCCACGCTGCGGGCCGCCGGCGGCGACGCGGGACGGGCGGTGATGGCGGGGGATCATCGCAACGACGTGTGCGGCGCGCACGGCGCCGGGATGGCGTGCGTGTTTGCCGCCTGGGGGTACGGGACCCCGGAGATGGCGGAGGAGGCCGATGCGGTCGCGGCGCGGTTCGCCGATCTGCCGGGGATCGCCGGGCAGCTGGTCAGAGGAGGATAGCAGGCATGGAAACGATCGATCCGGGCGTGCGTATCGGGCATGTGCATCTGAAGGTCGCCGACCTTCAGCGGGCGCTCGATTTCTACCACGGCGTGCTCGGGCTCCGGGTGACGCAGCGATATGGTTCGAGCGCGGCCTTCATGGCGGCGGGCGACTACCACCACCACATCGCGGTGAACACCTGGGAGAGCCTGGGCGGCTCCCCGCCGCCACCGGGCAGCACGGGGCTGTTCCACACCGCGATCCTGTATCCGACCCGGGCGGCGCTGGCCGGCGCGTTGCGGCGGGTGCTGGACGCGGGGATCGAACTCGACGGCGCGAGCGATCATGGGGTGAGCGAGGCGCTCTATTTGCGCGACCCCGACCAGAACGGGGTGGAGCTGTACCGGGATCGTCAGGAAGCGGAGTGGCCGCGTGGGCCGGACGGGGCGTTGGCGATGTTCACGCGGGCGCTGGATGTGGAGGGGTTGCTGCGGGAGGGGGCTTCATAGGGTGGAGGCTCCCGCGCCGCGATGCATGCAGAGTGTCCCATCTCGTGTGAGCGTTTCCCAGCACGAGCCGCCGGGCATTGGCGAACTTCGGTGCGTCCCTCGCGGATCTAAAACCGGATGATTTTGCGCCGAAGGGTAGCTTTTTCGCATGGGGTCGCCGCCATTCATGGTGGGCATTCTGCCAGAGATCAGCGGCGTCGATTTCGACCGGGTGCGAAAGAGGGTTGCGGTGCCAATCGACATGGAGACGGGCCTACGGCCTGGTTTATCTGCGGAGACGACCTGATCGCGCCGAAGTTGGCGGCGGGACGTCCCCAGGACCTTGCCGATGTCGCGGCGTTGCGACGTGCGACTGCCGCCGGCAAGAGGGGGACCGCGACCAAGCGACGCAAAATCGGAAGGGAGAGTCCACGAGGATGACCACGGTGTTAGCAGTGCAAGTCCGATGACAGCTCCGTCGGAGCGGTTGCTGTCTGCCATTCGTGGGTTGTGGGATACAGACCCAAACCCGTCGCAGGAGATCACAAAGACAGCCGGATTCAAGTTTCTTGAATCGACGTGCATGGAATTGTATCCTTCAGTGACGGCCGGCGGCAACTTTCTTCGACCAGTTCAGTCCGGACTAACGAACCTGTTCTGTGATATCGGCGCTCCTTGGTTCCAGACGACCGAAATGGAGACGTTTGTTCCATCCGCTGATCATGCGGCGTTGCGACTACATGACGCTTTCACTGCCTCGGAAACTCAGGTTGTTCATCTCTGCCCTCTCGATCTTGCCGATCATGAGATCTTCGGCGCGCCAGAGAACGCACGTGAGCTAAAGTTTGGACCGTACGAAATCCGAAAGATAAGCAGAGGTGAGTTGGACCAGATGGTCCGCGCTGCTCGGCTGGTGAGGCACAACAGAAACTGGGTATTCGATAGCCGACGCTTCGAGGATTTCTTCTGGCTCGTTGTTCGTGAAACCCGTCCAATTATAACCCCGCTTCGGTCACGGCTGTACCCGTGGCTTGATCGGCTTACCGACGATCCTCATGAGCGCCATGTTACGGCCCATTTGAGCCCGCTTCCCTCGATCATGGAGCGCGGACTATTCGTGATTTGGATGCTTCCGTGGGAGGACTGGCTTAGGTGGCATGACGATTGGCGACCCTTCAAGGTGCCGTGGTGCTACACGGTTGTCGACGATCCGCTGGACAGTCCGTCACCGCCGCCCGACTCCTCGACACTCACTTGGCAACCAAATTTTTACAGGACAGACGCGGGCGAGGAGGTCGAACTCGAGGTTCCGGTTGAACTCCCTCTGGACGTCGAGAAGGTCGGCCGCTTGCAGGACCATCTGGAGGCCGCATGGAATCTCGCAAACTTGGCGAGAGAGCCAGCGGTTCTCTCCGACAACGTCATTCACTTCGTTAATCGTGCGTTCAGGGAAGGAGGGATCGACGAGTTTCTCGCCCACATCGTCGCCATCGAGGCGGCAGTGGGGCTGCCGAGGGAACACACCACGGCGACTCGGAGGCGCATTGGGCGTCTCATGCAGGATAGCCAAGCCGTAGCTGACATGGAGCGGCTCTATTCCAGCCGAAATGAGTTCCTGCATGGACGGGACGTGGACGATTTGCGCGTCGCCGACCTAATCGAGATGCGCAAGATGGCTCGGGCTATCATCGAAAAGCTGCTATCGCGGGCTCACCATTATCCTGGCCTCGCGCGGCTGGATTTGCTCCAGGCAATGGACGACGATTGACACCAATGGCTTGGCGTCGTGATCGCTCCCCAGCCGGTCATGCCCGGAAACGCGAGCATCGCAGCCGAACGTCCTCTCACCGCCCGTAGGCGTAAGCCCCTCCGCGCTCCACCGCCGCCTGATACGCCGGCCGCGCGTGCAGCCGCTTTACCCACGCGTCCATCGCCGGATAGGCGGCACGCTTGCCGAACGCACCGGCGAGTTCGGCGATGAAGCTCATCTGCACGTCGGCGCCGGTGAGCGAGTCCCCGACCAGGAACGCCCGCCCCCGCAACGCCGTGTCGATGTAGCCGAGATGGTTGGCGAGTTCGCTCTCGATGCGCGGGCGCAGCGGGGCACCCGCCTCGCCGAGGCGGGCGACGTAGAGGTGCAGCAGCAGTGGCAGCATGGCGGAGCCTTCGGCGTAGTGCAGCCATTGCACGTATTCGTCGTACGCCTCGCTCGCCGGATCGGGCTGTAGGCGGCCGCCCCCGTGGCGGCGGATGATGTAGTCGATGATGGCGCCCGATTCGATGATCCGCTTGCCGTCGTCAGTGATGACTGGGGATTTGCCGACCGGATTGACGGCGAGCAACTCGGGCGGAGCCAGGCGAGTCTTGGCGTCACGTTGATAGGACTCGATCTCGTAGGGTAGACCCAATTCCTCCAGCAGCCACAGGATGCGCTGCGAGCGGGAGTCGTTTAAGTGGTGCACGATGATCATGAAGAGCTCC
>JBAWFF010000371.1:0-8237 GCA_049591635.1 Acetobacteraceae bacterium | reverse complement strand
CAGTCGGGCGAGCGCGTCGTCGCGGTTGCGCTGCTGGGTGCGGTGGCGCTGGGCGGTGATGACCAGCACGCCGTCCTGGGTCAGCCGCCGCCCGGCGAGGCGGATCAGGCGCTCGCGCACGTCGTCGGGCAGGCTGGGCGAGGCTCGGACGTCGAAGCGCAGCTGCACCGCCGTCTCGACCTTCTGGATGTTCTGACCGCCGGCGCCCGACGCACGCAGGAAGCTCTCCTGCAACTCGGCTTCGTCGAGGGCGATCGTGGCGGTGACCGGGATCATCCGGCGGCATGTAGCCTATCCGCGTCGCCAAGCTTAGCCTATATCATTGCGTCATGATGGCCGCCGGCCCCATCGACTGCGACCTCCACCCGACTGTTCCCCGGCTGGGCGCGTTGCTGCGGTATCTCGACGAGGTTTGGCGCGACAACGTGGTGCGGCGCGGGATCGAGCCGCTGGTGCCGATCTCCTATCCGACTCGCAACCCGCTCTCGGTGCGCGCCGACTGGCGCGATGCGGACGGGCACGGGGCGTCCGATCCGGGCCGGCTCGGACGGGAGGCGCTCGATCCGTTCTGCACACGGCTCGCGATCCTGAACTGCCTCTACGGGGCGCCGGTATTGTTCAGCGACGACCTCGCCAGCGCCTTCTCACGCGCCGTCAACGACTGGCTGGCCGCCGAGTGGCTGACCGCCGATCCGCGCCTGCGGGCCTCGATCGTGGTGCCGCAACTGAACGCCGAGCGCGCGGTGGACGAGATCGAGCGACGGGCGGGCGATCCGCGCTTTGTGGCCGTGCTGCTGCTGGTGTCGGGCGAGGTGCCGCTGGGGCGGCGGCAGAACTGGCCGATCTTCGCCGCCGCCGAGCGGCATGGCCTGCCGGTCGGCATCCACGCGGGCAGCACCTATCGCCATCCGGTGACGCCGGTCGGCTGGCCGTCGACCTATATCGAGGACTACGTGAGCCAAGCGTCGGCCTTCGCCTCCACCTTGACCAGCCTGGTCGCCGAGGGCGTGTTCGCCAAGTTCCCCGACCTGACCGTGGTACTAATGGAATCCGGTGTCTCCTGGCTGCCGGCGCATCTGTGGCGGCTGACCAAGTTCTGGAAGGGGCTGCGCAGCGAAGTGCCCTGGGTCAGCGACCCGCCGATCTCGATCGTGCGTGAGCGGGTGCGCCTGACGATGCAGCCGATGGACGCGCCCGACCAGCCGGGGCTGCTGGCGCGGCTGATCGAGCATATCGGCTCGGACGAGATGCTGCTGTTCGCCACCGACTACCCGCACTGGCAGTTCGACGGCGCCGATGCGCTGCCCGCTGGCCTGGATGCCGGATTGGCGCGCAAGATCATGGTCGACAACCCGCTTCGTACGTACCCCAAGCTGAAGGAGACCGTGGCATGAACGTTCACGTCGCCGCCCGTCCCGTCGCGGAAGCGCGGGCCGCCTCCCGCCTCGCCATCGCCGATTGCGACATCCACCCGCGGCTGGTCTCGACCGATCAGCTGAAGCCCTGGCTCTCGCGGCGCTGGCAGGAGCATCTGGCGGCGTTCGGGACCACCTTCCGCCAACCCTGGCAGAAGGGTCCGGCGTATCCGAAGGGGCAGCCGGCGGCGTGCCGGCGCGACGCCTGGCTGCCGGATGGGCGGCCGCCGGGGAGCGATCTCGGGTTCATGGCGGCGCAGCATCTGGATCGCAACAACGTGGCACTCGGCATCCTCAATCCGTTGCAGACGGGTCAGGGGGTGCAGAACCTCGATCTGTCCGGCGCGATCTGCCACGCCACCAACGAGTGGCAGATCGAGGCATGGACGTCGCGGGATTCGCGGCTGCGTGCCTCGGTGGTGGTACCCTACGAGGACGGGGCGGCGGCGGCGCGGGAGATCGAATTGCGCGCAGGGGACAGGAATTTCGCCCAGGTACTGCTGCTGAGCCGGACCTCCGAGCCGCTGGGGCATCGGCGCTATTGGCCGATCTACGAGGCAGCGGCGGCGGCCGGGCTGCCGGTCGCGGTGCACGCGTTCGGCTATGGCGGCTGGCCGATCTCCGCCGGCGGTTGGGGATCCTATTACATTGAGGAAATGGTCGGCCACGCCCAGGCGTCGGAGGCGGTGGTGACGAGCTTCGTGATGGAGGGGGTGTTCGCCCGCATCCCGTCGCTGAAGCTGGTGATGGTGGAGGGCGGCTCGGCCTGGGCGGCGGCGCTCGGCTGGCGGATGGACAAGCACTGGAAGACGCTGCGCCAGGAGGTGCCCGACCTGACGATGGCGCCGTCCGAGTACATGCGTCGGAATGTCTGGTACACCACCCAGCCCATCGAGGAGCCGGAGCCGCGCGAGCAGCTGGCGGAAGCGTTCGAGTGGATCGGCTGGGACCGTATCCTGTTCGCCACCGACTACCCGCACTGGGACTTCGATGACCCGGCCCAGGCGCTGCCGGTTCGGATGACGGAGGCGCAGCGGCGCGGGGTGTTCCTGGAGAACGCCAAGGCGGTGTACGGCACGGGCTGAACGGTTGCTAAAAAAAGTTGACGGATCGTTAGTTCTTAAGCCAAATGAGGCGCTGGCGGCCTCTCCCATAAGGGAACACCCATGGCGACCGTGACATTTCTGTTCTCTCAGTCCGTTTCTTTGGGCGGCACCAAGTTCTTCGACTGGAGTAACACTGCCAACTGGTCGGATGGTGCGATACCGGGCGCCACGTCGGACGTTATCATCGCGCCGCCATCCTTCGGCGGCGTCCCGCTTGACGACATCGCCTCGCTGACCATTCGCTCCGTTAATTTTGCCGCGGGCGCTCCGGCGCTGGTGGTCGGTACGGGCGACCAACTGACGGTCAGCAACGCGGTAGGCAATGGCGTGATCAAGCTCGATGCCAACGCCGAGCTTCTCGAGCCGCGCTCGGGATTGTCCTACGTGACCCTCGCGGGCAATAACTCCCTTGTCGAGCAGGGCGGCGTGCCCCGGGGCTATATTACATTCAGTACTAACCCCGCTGATACCGGCAGCCTCTACATCCACACGCCGCAGCCCCCCACGGCCGGGGCTCCGGGTATTGATCCGCAGGTGATCCAGTCTTTCGCCGCCGGCGATAACATCTATATCGAAGAGGCGGAGTCGGGCCCTCTCACGGTGACATACACCCCGCCGGCTACCGGCGTTAACGGCGTCCTGCTGATCACGGAGGGTGGCACGCCCATCTACCGGTTCAGCAATTTCCGCGGCGACCCGACGCTGAACTATCAGGCGGTCGAGACGACGATCACCGACCCCCTGACAGGCACACCGGGTGTGGCGGCGATCGACGTGTTCGTCTGCTTCGCCCGCGGAACCCACATCCGTACGCCCAGCGGCGAGCGACGGGTGGAAACCTTGCGAGAGGGCGAGCTCGTCCTCGTGGCGGGAGCTGCCGAGGCACGGGCAAAACGGGTGCGCTGGGTCGGCCAACGCCGGTTGGACCTCGCGGCTCACCCCCGGCCAGAGCTGGCGGCGCCGATTCGGTTCCGTGCGGGGTCCCTCGGCGACGGCTTGCCGGCGCGGGATCTGTTGGTTTCGCCCGATCACGCCCTGTTGATCAATGACCGCCTCGTCCGGGCCAAGTTGCTGATCAACGGCATGTCCATCGTCCAAGAGCGCGGTCTCGCCGCCGTCACCTATTACCATGTCGAGCTGGACGAGCACGCGATCCTGCTGGCCGAGGGCGTGCCGGCCGAGAGCTATCTCGATACCGGCAACCGCGACTTCTTCGCCAACTCCGGCCTGCCGCTGGTGCTACACCCCGATTTGATGGCGGAGGTTCCGGAAGCACCCTCTTGCGCGCCACATGCGAGTTCTGTCGTCGAGGTGGAGCCAATCTGGCGCGCCTTGGCCGATCGGGCGCGCGCGATGGGATTCATCGCACCCCAGCGCACCGTCAGTGTCGATCCCGACTTGCGCCTGATGGTGGACGGCGCGGTGATCCGCCCGCACGCCCACGCGAATGGACGCTACTGCTTCGCTGTTCCGCCCGGGGCGTCTGAATTGCGGCTGCTGTCGCGAAATTTCCTTCCCGCGGACATGCGTCCGTACGCCGATGACTGGCGCCGCTTGGGGGTCGCCGTCGCCGGTCTTCTATGGCGTGCGGGATCGGAAACCCGCGAGATCGCGACCGACCGGCAAGCATTGTCGCGCGGCTGGCACGTTCCGGAGCACGCGGCCACCGCCGTTTGGCGCTGGACCGATGGCGATGCCACGATACCGGTCGAGTGCGATGGTGGTGGCGTGCTGGAGGTGCGCCTTCAGGCCACAGGCGAGTATCCGGTTGCGACCGCCGCGTCGGTGCGCCGGGCCGCCTGAACCCTCTCGCGCCCCCGGAAAACCGGGTGTAGCCTGACGACGCAGCCATTTACTGGAAGCGTGGTCATGGAATTCGGCTACTTCACGATGCCGTCGCATCCTCCGGAGCGGGCGCCGAAAGCGGCGAACGACTGGGACCTCCAGACGTTGCGCTGGCTCGACGAGATGGGCTACACGGAGGCCTGGATCGGCGAGCACCACACCGCGCCGTGGGAGCCGAACCCGACCCCCGACCTGCTGGTCGCACAGGCGCTGCTCCAGACCAGCCGCATCCGCATCGGCCCCGGCGGCTTCCTGTTGCCGTTTCATCACCCGGCCGAACTCGCGAACCGCGTCGCGATGCTGGACCATCTTTCCGGCGGACGGCTGAATTTCGGGGTCGCCGCGTCGGGATTGCCGAGCGACTGGGCGATGTTTCGCGTCGATGGCATGTCCGGCGTCAACCGCGAGATGACCCGCGAGGCGTTGGCGATCATCCTGCGGATGTGGGGTGACGAGGAGACGTTCGATTACGAGGGCAAGTTCTGGACGGTGTCGAAGCCGCCGCCGATGTTCGGCGTCCTGCGCCCGCATATCCGCCCGCTCCAGCAACCGCACCCGCCGATTGGCGTCGCCGGGCTGTCGAAGAACTCCGATACGTTGAAAATCGCCGGCGAGTACGGGTTCCTGCCGCTCAGCCTGAACCTCAACCCGGGCTATGTCGGCAGTCACTGGGACGCGGTCGAGGAGGGCGCGCGGCGCAGCGGGCGGACGCCCAGGCGCGCCGACTGGCGGCTGGTGCGCGAGGTGTTCGTCGCCGAAACCGATGAGGAGGCGTGGCGGCTGTCCGTCGGCGGCATGATGGGCCGCATGATGAACGAGTATTTCCTCCCCTTGCTCGGCAATTTCGGGTTCCTCGATTACCTCAAGCATGACCCCGCCGTTCCCGACGGCGACGTGACCGCGGAGTACTGCGCGCGCCACAATTGGCTGATCGGCTCGCCGAAGACGGTCGCCGAGAAGCTGGAGCGCGTCTACGACGAGGTCGGCGGGTTCGGGCAAATCCTGGTGTTCGGCTTCGACTACGCCGACAACCCGGAGGCATGGCGCACCTCGCTGGGCATGTTGGCCGAGGAGGTGCTGCCCCGCGTCGCCCACCTGACCCCCGCCCAGCCCGCATTGGCCTCGGCATGAGCCGGGTTCTGCATCGCGCGGGCGGCACGCCGTCCGTCGCGGTCGGCGGCGAGGGCATCTGCCTGCGCCTCGCCGATGGGCGCAGCATCATCGATGCCTCGGGCGGCGCCGCCGTCGCCTGCCTCGGGCACGGCAACCGTCGTGTCGCCGAGGCGATCGGGCGGCAGGCCGGCGCGATGGCCTACGCGCACACCGGCTTCTTCAGCAGCGAGCCGGCCGAGCGGCTGGCCGACATGATCCTCGATGGCTCGCCCGGCGGGCTGACGCACGCCTATTTCTGCTCCTCGGGCTCGGAGGGAACCGAGGCGGCGCTCAAGCTCGCGCGGCAGTATTTCGTCGAGATCGGCCAGCCGGAGCGCACGCGCTTCATCGCCCGCCGGCAGGGCTATCACGGCAATACGCTGGGCGCCCTCGCCGCCGGCGGCAACATGATGCGCCGCGCTCTTTACGAGCCGATCCTGAGCCCGGCCTTCAGCCACGTCTCGCCCGCCTTTGCCTACCGTTTCCAACGTCGCGACGAGACCGAGGCACAGTACGTCACGCGACTCGCCGACGAACTCGAGGCGGAATTCCAGCGCCTCGGCCCGGAAAACGTCGTCGCTTTCATCGCCGAACCCGTCGTCGGCGCGACCTCCGGATGCGTCGCCGCGCCGCCGGGCTATTTCGAGCGGATGCGGGCGATCTGCGATCGGCACGGCGCGCTGCTGATCCTCGACGAGGTCATGTGCGGCATGGGCCGCACCGGCACGACCCACGCCTGGCAGCAGGAGGGCGTGACGCCGGATATCCAGGTCGTCGCCAAGGGCCTTGGCGGCGGCTACCAGCCGATCGGCGGCATCCTGATCGGCGGGCGCGTGGTCGAGGCGGTGCGCGCCGGTTCGGGCGCCTTCATGCATGGGCACACCTATCAGGCCCATCCCGTCGCTTGCGCCGGAGCGCTGGAGGTGCAGCGCGTCATCGCCGAGGAGGGATTGGTCGCCAACGTCGCCGCGATGGGCACTCGGCTGGAGCAGGGCCTGATCGAGCGGCTGGGCAACCATCCGCATGTCGGCGACATCAGGGGGCGCGGCCTGTTCTGGGCGATGGAGTTCGTTGCCGATCGGGCGAGTCGGCGCGTGTTCGACCCCGCGCTGCGGTTGAACGAACGGGTGAAGCAAGCGGCGCTCGACGAGGGGATCGCGATCTACCCGATGGGCGGCACGATCGACGGCCGCCAGGGGGACCATGTGATCGTCGCGCCGCCCTACATCGTCACGGCGGCGGAGATCGACGAGATCGTGGACCGGGTGGGCCGCGCGATCGACACCGCGCTCGCCGACGTCAGGACGGCATGAGCGAACCGCGAACGCTGATCGCCTACACCGATTACAAGAGCCCGTACGCCTATCTCGCGAAAGACCTGACCTACGAATTGGAGCGCGACACCGGCGTGCGCGTCGAATGGCGCCCCTATGTGCTCGACATACCGGCCTATCTCGGCTCGGCACGCCTGGACGAGAGCGGGCGCGTATTGGAGGAGAGCCGCAACGCGCATCAGTGGCGGCGGGTGCGGTACAGCTACATGGACTGCCGCCGCATCGCGCGAAAGCGCGGGCTGACGATCCGCGGGCCGCGCAAGATCTGGGACTCCAGCCTCGCCGCCGCCGGGATGCTGTTCGCGCGGGCGCGCGGCGAGACGGTGTTCCGCCGTTACCACGACATGGTGTTCGAGCGGTTCTGGCAGCGAGCGCTCGACATCGAGGATACCGCCGTGATCGCCGCGGTCCTGGCGGAGGCAGGCGCGCCGTTGGGCTTCGCGGACTGGGCGCAACAGGGCCGCGCGCGTGCCGCCGAGATCAGCCGCGAGGCCGAGGCGGCGGGCGTGTTCGGCGTGCCGAGCTTCGTGCTGGATGGCGAGTTGTTCTGGGGCCGGGAGAACCTGCCCGACATTCGCGAGATGCTGGTGCGCCGCGCGCCGGGTTGACGCCCCCTGCCCGCGGCGCACATAGCCGACTATGCGCGACCTCTCCGATCTGTCCGAACGCGAGGTCCTCGCCCTCGCCATCTCCAACGAGGAGGAGGACGGGCGCATCTATGCCGATATCGCCGAGGGGCTGCGCGACGACTATACGGCGACCGCCGGGCTGTTCACTGACATGGCGGCCGAGGAGGGCGAGCACCGGCGGCGGTTGATCGAACTGTATCAGGAGAAGTTCGGCGAACACATCCCGCTGATCCGCCGCCACGACGTGCGCGGCTTCCTGCGCCGCAATCCGGTCTGGCAATTCCGCCCGCTCGATCTCGACGCGGTGCGCGACCTCGCCGAGAGCATGGAACTGGAGACCCAGCACTTCTACCGCCGCGCCGCCGGCCGGACCACCGATGCCTCGGTCCGCAAGTTGCTGGGTGATCTGGCCGATGCCGAGGTCGCGCATGAGCAATTGGCCAGCCGATTGAAGGCGACGAGCCTGACCGAGCCGGTGCGCCAGGCGGAAGACAAGGCGGCAAGGCGGCAGTTCGTCCTGCGCGTGGTGCAGCCAGGCTTGGCCGGACTGATGGACGGGTCCGTATCCACGCTTGCCCCGGTGTTCGCTTCGGCCTTCGCCACGGGAAGGTCGCGCGATGCGTTCCTGGTCGGGTTGGCCGCCTCGATCGGCGCCGGCATTTCGATGGCGTTCGCCGAGGGGCTGTCGGACAACGGCAGCCTGACCGGGCGCGGCCAGCCGCTGATCCGCGGCGCGATCACCGGCGTGATGACGAC
>JBAWFF010000370.1:0-35085 GCA_049591635.1 Acetobacteraceae bacterium | reverse complement strand
GGAGGGTCCTGGAGGCGGCCGAGATGCGCGCGCCGGTCGCCGAGCCGGCTCGGCCCGCGAAGCCGCCTAGTGGGGCGGCGTTGCGCTTTGAAGGCGTCCGGTTCCGCTGGCAGGCCGACCATCCCCTGGTGTTCGACGCCATGAGCTTGGAGGTGCCACCCGGGGCGCGCGTCGCGGTGCTGGGGCCGTCGGGTGCCGGCAAGTCCACCCTCGCCGCGTTGGCTCTGAAGCTTGCCGCGCCGGAGGCGGGTCGCGTGAGCCTCGGAGGGGCGGACATCGCCACCTTGGCCGCGTCGGACGTGCGCGCGCGGATCGGCTGGCTCGGGCAGGCGACTCATCTGTTCGATGACACGATCCGCGCCAACCTCCTGCTCGCGCGTCCCGATGCCCATGAGGCGGCACTGTGGGCCGCGCTGGAGGCGGCGCGCATCGCCGAGACGGTGCGCGCGCTGCCCGATGGGCTGGACACCTGGGTCGGCGAGGGGGGCGCGCGGTTCTCGGGTGGGCAGGGACGCCGGCTGGCGCTGGCCCGCTGCCTGCTGTCGCCCGCGCCGCTGCTGATCCTCGACGAGCCGTGCGCCGGCTTGGACGCGGAGACGGAGCGGGCGTTCCTGACGACGCTGAATGAGGCGGTGCGGGGGCGCGGGGTACTGCTGATCGCGCACCGGCTGATTGGGGTGGAGCGACTGGACCGGATCTACCGGCTGTCGGCCGGGCACGCGGTGGCGGCGGCGGGGTAGGCCCGTTACGGCTCGTCCCTATTATGGTCCTGTTCTGTAATTGTATTCCGAGAATACATAGGCCGAACACCTCACTAACCTTCAGGGGATCGGCGTTAGGATGTCTTACGGTCAATATAATCCCGTACTGCGACGGACTCGGTTGGCTCTCGGGATTATCCATCAGAGCCGATTTCGGTCTCTTCCTTTTCGGCCGCTGGGTCCGGCGCCTGGGTCGTCGGACTCGCGTTGAGGTTGTGTTTCGGGTGATTTGCCGCATTACCGACTTGGTCAAGTATTAACCCGCTCGGGTCCGTGCCCGCGAGTTCCACCGTGCCGCGTTTGGGTTCGAGCCGTGCGGGCGACTGGCCGCCGGTGAATTTCTCCGGCGAATCCCGCAACGCCCGAAGTGCGGCGACCGGATCGCCATGCAGCGCATTCGCCTGTTGGAACGCCTGAGAGGCGGCGGCCAAATCGCCACTGCCCCAGCGTTGCGCGTGGTTCGGCGGGTCGCACCGCCCTCCCCACCGCCCAGGCGAATCCTGCAACGGCGGTGGTTGAGGTTGAGGAGCCTCATCTGGTGGGCGGACGACTTCATGCGGCTCGAAGGTCGCCGGGATGGTGAACCAATCGGGATGGTTTGCCTTATATTCAGCAAGTTCGGGCGGTTCCGGGCCACCGTGCGGCACGAAAATGAAGGGGAGAATCAGATCATCGCCGGGGCCGTTGATGTCGCTCACGATGGGCTTCCCGATATTCAGATACACTAACTAACATATTGCACGTTCGGCTGCAAGCCAAATGGCCGTGGCAACGCGCTCTTGCCCGGCCCGGTTACGGTTCGTCCACTGCCAGCAATTCGTCCAGCGTCATCGGGCAGGTCGCCGAAATGGGCAACGGGGATTGGCCGTCGATCGTGTCGGGAAGCTGGCGGACCGCGCGGCCGTAGATGCGTTCGAGATCAAGGCGCTGACGCATGGAAGGCGAATAGACGTCGAGCGCCTCCTGGCGAAAGCGGACGGCCTCGACGCGCCAATGCGCAACCTCCCGCGATGCCGGCCATGCCTCGCATTTCAGCATATGCGCCAGCGCGCGGGTCAGCAGCGAACGCACGGACGCGAGTTGACTGCTGCCCACGCTCTCAATCTCCTCGGCGATGTGCGGCCAATCCATCTCGGCGTCGTTGACCAACTCGCCGGCGGCGCGACGGCGCAGCAGGCTGCCCTGGCGCTCACTCCAGAGCAGGATGTCGGCATCGTAGAGATCGCTCATGCGGACGCTCCTTCCACCGCGAAATAGCCGCATACCGCCTTATCGCGCCAGCCTCCCCAGCACGGCGGCGATACCGTGCTCTCCCGGCAACGCGCCCTTGGGGAACAGCCGCGTCACATGGCCCATCTTGCGGCGCGGCCGGGCCTCGGCCTTGCCGTAAAGATGCGGGATCAGCCCGGGCGTGGCGAGGATCTCGGGCCACAGCGCCATGTCCTCGGGGCCGACGAGGTTGCGCATCACCGCGTCGGCGTGCCGCGTCGCCGCCGGCAATGGGAGTCCGGCGATGGCGCGGATGTGCATCTCGAACTGGCTCGCCGGGCAGGCTTCGATCGACCAATGGCCGGAATTATGCGGGCGCGGGGCGATTTCGTTGGCGAGCACCCGCCCGTGCGCGTCGACGAACATCTCCACCGCGAGCAGGCCGACGACGTCGAGTGCCGTGGCGATCCGATGCGCGATGGCCTGCGATTGCCCGACGACGTCGTCGGAGACGCGGGCGGGGGCGAAGGTGAGGTCTAGGACGTGGTCGCGGTGGCGGTTCTCCACCGTGTCGAAGGCGACGAACGCACCGTCGGAGCCACGCGCCACGATCACGCTGATCTCGGCGGCGAAATCGACGAAGCCTTCCAGGATCAACGGCTTGGGGGACAATCTTGCGAACGCTGGCGCGAGGTCGTCGGGGGTCAGCAGCCGGGCCTGGCCCTTGCCATCATAGCCATAGCGGGTGGTCTTGAGAACCGCCGGCAGGCCGATCCGCTGGGCGGCGTCCGCCAGTTCCTCCAGGGTCGAGACTATCGCCCACGCCGTGGTGGGCACGCCGGCATCGTTGAGGAATTGCTTCTCCACCACCCGATCCTGGCTGATCCGCAGGACCCCCGGCGAGGGGCGAACCGGCTTGATCGAAGCGAGCAGGTCCAGCCCTTCGGCGCTGACGTTCTCGAACTCGAAGCTGATGACGTCCACCTGTTCGGCGAAGGCGCGCAGGCTGGCGGGGTCGGCGTAGTCGCTGATGGTGACGCCGTGCGCGACCTGGGCGGCCGGGCTGTCGGCCTCACGCGTCAGGATGTGGCAGCGATAGCCGAGCCGGGCGGCGGCGAGGGCCGACATCCGTCCGAGTTGGCCGCCGCCGACGAGCCCGATGACCGAATTGGGGGGCAGGGGGAACGTCATGGAGGATCGCTCGGCACCTCGGCGACCGCTTCGGTCTGCGCGGCGCGCCAGGCATTGAGGCGCGCCATCAGGGCAGGATCGGACAAGGCAAGGATCGCGGCGGCGAGGAGGGCGGCGTTGACCGCACCGCCGGGCCCGATCGCCAGTGTGCCGACCGGGATGCCGGCCGGCATCTGGGCAATCGAAAGCAGGCTGTCCAGCCCCTTCAGGCTATGGCTCTCGACCGGGACGCCGAGCACCGGCAACGGGGTCCAGGCGGCGCACATGCCGGGCAAGTGCGCGGCCCCGCCGGCGCCGGCGACGATCACCCGCAGGCCGCGCCCGCGGGCCGTCTGTGCATACGCCCGCAGGCGATCGGGCGTGCGGTGGGCCGAGATGATCCGCGTCTCGTGATCGACCTCCAGCCGGGCGAGGGTCTCGCAGGCGTGGCGCAGGGTCGGCCAGTCGGACTGGCTGCCCATGATGATGCCGACCAGCGGTGCACCGGGGCTCATGCGATGTCGTCGGGGATCAGCCGGTTTTCGAGCCAGGCGATCTCGTCCTTCAACAGGAGTTTCCGCTTCTTCAGCCGCTGGATCTGGATCTGATCGAGCGAGCCCTGCTCGGCCAGGCGGGCAATCACCGTGTCGAGGTCGCGATGCTCGCTGCGAAGCTCGTGGACCCGGCGGAGGAGGGAATCCCGATCGGTCAGCATGGAGCGCGCATACCACGGCTGGCGGTTCGCGGACCGAACGCACGGATTCTTCGCTCGCCGCCGACGGGCGGGTTGTGGTTTGATCGCGATCCCCACATGTCAGATCTGCGGCAATGCCGCGTCTGAGCCAATGGAGGTGACATGAGCCTGCAAGCCCATCTCGATTCCCTGAGGGAACGCCATGCGGCACTGGAAGCCCGGATCAGCGAGGAGGACCATCGGCCCCGGCCCGACAGCGACACCCTCACCAGGCTCAAGATCGAGAAACTGCATGTGAAGGAGGAGATCGAGCGTCTCCAGTCTGTGGGCGAGACGGTCTAGGCCGCCTCGTCGGCCTCGGGTGGCGGGGGCTGCGGCACGATCTGGCCGTCGCGCTCCAATCTGTCATTCGCCGCATTGACGGCTGCGTTCAGGTCGGTCTGGCTGCACAGGCCGAGGATCACGGGGTCGCGCGGCTTGATATTGGCGCTGTTCCAGTGGGAGCGCTCGCGCACCTTCTGGATCGTCTCCTTGGTGGTACCGAGCAGCTTGCCGACCTGTGTCTCCGACAATTGCGGGAAGTTGCGCAGCACGAAGGCGATCGCGTCGGGGCGGTCGTTCCGCTTGGCGACGGGGGTGTAGCGCCCACCCCGGGAGCGCTTCGGCTGCGGCAGGTTGCTGGGCAGGACCTTCAGGCGAGCATCCGGATCGGCCTCGCAGCGCTTGATCTCGCTGGCGTCGAGTTGGGCATTGGCGACCGGATCGTAGCCGACGATCCCCTGCGCGACCTCGCCATCGGCGATGGCCTGCACTTCCAGCGGGTGCATCCCGCAGAACTCGGCAATTTGGGTGAATGTGAGCGCGGTCTTTTCGATCAGCCACACGGCGGTGGCCTTCGGCATCAGCGGCAGAGCCATGATATGTCACCTTCAGGCCCGCGCGTCAGCCGTTCGATCCGGAGCGCCTCGCGCGGGGATGGCTGAACGCGCTGTGGCAGCGGGCAGGTATCTGATATGACGGTCGGCCGGGAGCAGGTCAAGAGCGGATCGGCAATGATCGGAGGGTAAGATGCTTGAAGAAGAGGCAGCGGAGCCGCGCCGCCACGCCCGCTTGACGAAACTGGTCCTCGACAGCATGAGCGTCGAGGAACTCGGCGAGTATATCGGCGAATTGCGCGCCGAGATCGCCCGGGTGGAGGCCGACATCGGTCGCAAGCAGAGCCACCGTAGCGCCGCGGACGCATTCTTTCGACGCCCATAACGCAGCATGAACAAATGGAACTGTCGCGTTCTTATGATTGCTAGGAAACGAAATACCCTAACCGCTGATCCTACATGCGGAGTGCGCATTGCGCGCTTGCGAAAGGAGATGTGGTCATGGCGGAAGTCGCTGAGTTCAGGGATTTCCGGCTAGTCGAGAAGCACGAATCGTGGACGGCCGGCGGTCCGGTCGTCTCGCGCTTGCCCGAGCCGGAGATCGAGGCGTTGGAGGGGCGGGCGAGTGCCTCGGTGGGCGAGCCCGGCACCCTCGCGTGGTTCGGCTTCGCGACCGGGACCTGGATGACCGGCGCGGTGCTCGGCGGGTTTGTCGGCGCCGCGGCGGAACCGGCCCTGGGGGTCGTCTTGCTGCTGTTCGCCGGGCTCGGGCAGTTCATCGGAGGCTTGTACGCCTTCCGGCGCGCCAATACCCTGGCGGGGAGCGTGTTCTGCTGCTTCGGCGCCTATAGCGTGATGGTCGGCCTGATGCTGCTGTTCCAGGCCTCCGGCCTGGTCCCGCGGGCGGCGGGTTCGTTCGACGTGCTTGGGTGGCTGAACTTCTCGTTCGCGTTCATCGCCCTCGCGATGCTGCTCGCCGCGCTACGGCGCAACATGGTGATGGCGGCGGTCCTGCTGTTCCTCGCCTGCGGCTACACGCTGACCGGGATCGGAGTGCTTGGGCTGACGCCGGCGGCGGCGCTCGGCGGCGGTGTCGCCATCGCCGGCGGCATCCTGCTGTTCATTTCGGCATTCTTCGCCTACTACCTGGGCTCCGCCCTGGTGGTGAACAGCACCTGGAACCGACGGGCCCTGCCGATCTTCGGCGAGGCATGAGCCCCACGCCGCCGCGTCGCCTTCGGGGCGGGGCGGCGGCGGTCTACGCCACCAAGGGCGCGCGCTCCATCGCCGCGCGCGCCCACGCCTCGTCGGCATCCTCGTCGAACAACTCGGTCAGCTTCTTCAGCATCGTGCCGCCCAACTCCTCGGCGTCCACGATGGTGACCGCGCGGCGGTAGTAGCGGGTGACGTCGTGGCCGATGCCGATGGCGATCAGTTCCACCTGATCGCGCGTCTCGATCTCCCGGATCACCTCGCGCAGGTGCTTTTCGAGGTAGTTGCCGGGGTTGACCGACAGGGTGGAATCGTCGACCGGGGCGCCGTCGCTGATGACCATGAGGATGCGCCGGTGTTCCGGGCGGACGATCAGGCGGCGATAGGCGAACAGCAGGGCCTCGCCGTCGATGTTCTCCTTCAGCAGCCCCTCGCGCAGCATCAGGCCGAGGTTCTTGCGCGCCCGCCGCCAGGGCTGATCGGCCGCCTTGTAGATGATGTGGCGCAGATCGTTGAGCCGGCCGGGATTGCGCGGTTTGCCGTCCTGGACCCATTTTTCTCGGCTCTGCCCGCCCTTCCAGGCGCGGGTCGTAAAGCCCAGCACCTCGACCTTCACGGCGCAACGCTCAAGCGTGCGGGCAAGGATGTCGGCGCACATGGCGGCAACCGTGATCGGCCGGCCCCGCATCGAGCCGGAATTGTCGATCAGCAAGGTGACGACCGTATCGCGGAACGCGGTCTCCAGCTCGCGCTTGTAGGACAGCGCGTGCATCGGGTTGATGACCACGCGCGACAGCCGTCCGGCGTCGAGCAGCCCCTCCTCCAGGTCGAACTCCCACGACCGCTGCTGCTGGGCCATCAGTCGGCGCTGGAGGCGGTTGGCGAGCTTGGAGATGACGCCTTGAAGGTGCTGGAGCTGCTGGTCGAGCTGCTGGCGCAGCCGGGTCAGTTCCTCGGCGTCGCACAGCTCCTCGGCGTCAATCTCCTCGTCATGGAGGCGGGTGTAGGCGCGGTAGACGGCGTCGTGGTCGGGGTTGGGGCGCTCCCGGCGAGGCTGGGGCCCGCCCGGCCGATCGTCGCCCTCGGCGATCGCGGCGTCCTCCTCGCTCTCGTCGCCTTCGTCGTCGGCCGCCTCGCCCTGCATCTCGTCAGGCTGCGCGCCGGCCATGCTTTCTGCGTCGGATTCCGACTGGCCCTCCCCCTCCTGGTTATCCTGCTGGCTGGATTGCTCGCCGCCTTCCTCGCCCTCCTCGGTCTGATCGTCCGGGTCGGCGTCGGCTTCGGCCTCGGCGAGTTCGAGGGCGGCCAGCAGCTTGCGCGCCGCTCGAGTAAAGGCGCGCTGATCGGCCTGGGTGCGCCCGAGCTCGGAAAGCGCGTCCTCGGCGCCTTCCCCCAAGGTGCCGCGCCACAGACCGAGCACTTGACGGGCCGGCTCCGGCGCCGGCTCGCCCGACATCCGTTCACGGGCCAGCAGCGCGAGGGCGGCGGCGATCGGCAGCTGGTCGCGCCGCGTCATCCGGTCGTAGCCCTCGGACTCGCACTCCTCGGTCAGCTTGGAACGCAGATTGGCGGCGACGCCTGCCATGTGGCGGGCGCCGACCACCTCCACGCGGACTTGCTCCAGCGCGTCATAGGCGTCCTTCGCCTCCCGGCGAGCGGGCATTCGCGCGGTGTGGACCGCGTCGTCGTGGTGGCGCAGGCGCAACGCGATGGCGTCCGACGCGCCGCGGAGCTTGGCCATCTCCGGGGCGGGGAGGGTGCGCGTCGGCAGCGGCAGGCGCGCCCGCTTGCCCGACACGCCGGACGGTCCGGGCTGGAAATTGACCTGCACGTCGGGAATCTCGGCGATGGCGCGCAACACGCCGGCGGTGGCCCGCTTGAATTCCTCGGCGCGGGTGTTGTCCTTGTTGGTGCCGCTCATTACGCCTTCCGCGACATCATCAGCCCGGTCGGCAGCTCCTCGTTGAAGCAGCGCTGATAGTACTCGGCGACGGTCGCCCGCTCCGCCTCGTCGCACTTGTTCAGGAACGTCATCCGGAACGCGAATCCGATGTCGCCGAAGATACGGGCGTTCTCCGCCCAGGTGATGACCGTGCGCGGCGACATGACGGTGGAGATGTCCCCGTTGATGAAACCCGCGCGGGTGAGGTCTGCAAGCGCGACCATCGCCTCGATGCGCTTCTTCATGCCCGGCTCGTTGCCCTCCTCGCCCATCTTCGCGAGCACGATCGAGGTTTCCAGCGCGTGCGGCAGATAGTTCAACGTGGCGACGATGTTCCACCGGTCCATCTGGCCCTGATTGATCTGCTGGGTGCCGTGATAGAGTCCGGTGGTATCGCCGAGGCCCACGGTGTTGGCGGTCGAGAAGAGGCGAAACGACGGGTGCGGGCGGATCACCCGGTTCTGGTCGAGCAGGGTGAGTTTCCCCTCGACTTCCAGTACTCGCTGAATGACGAACATCACGTCGGGTCGGCCGGCATCGTATTCGTCGAACACCAGCGCGCAGGCGTGCTGGATGGCCCAGGGCAGGATGCCCTCGCGGAACTCCGTCACCTGCTTGCCGTCGCGCAGTACGATGGCATCCTTGCCGATCAGGTCGATGCGGCTGATGTGGCTGTCGAGGTTCACCCGGATACATGGCCAGTTCAGCCGTGCCGCCACCTGCTCGATGTGGGTGGATTTACCGGTTCCGTGGTAGCCCTGGATCATCACGCGGCGGTTGAAGGCGAAACCGGCGACAATCGCGAGCGTCGTCTCCTTGTCGAATTTATAGGCCGGATCGATGTCGGGCACATGCTCGGTGCGGATCGAGAATGCCGGCGCCACCATGTCCGTGTCGATGCCGAATGCCTCGCGGGCCGAGACGTCGGTGTCGGGAACATCGATGGCCGACGTAGGGCGGATGTCGGCGAGTGCGGCGACCTTGTTCATCAGCCAGCGTGTCCTCTTCGTTCGTGATCGAGTCTAAGCCGCGCGACCAAGCTGTTCAACCGGCCGCGACGAGGCCCGGTTCCTGCGTGAGACGCGAGCGAAGCGCGGCATAGGCGAGATTGATGAGCTTAAATCGCTCCTCGGCGACCGGGTCGCCGCCGTTGGTATCGGGATGGGTGGCCTTCGCCAGCTCCTTATAGCGGGTTTTCAGTGCGTCCAGCGTCAGCGGCCAAGACAGGCCGAGCGTCGACAGTGGCTCCCTCAACTCGGCCGGGGCATGATGGGATGCTGTCCGGTGATCGGTCCCGTTGCGTCGCAGCCGTCCCGCGGCGAGGACATGCAACGGGTCGTGGAGCTGTTCCTTCTCCCAATCCGCCGGCCCCAGACGGCCGAGTGGCCAGCTCGGCCGCTGCCAAGCAGTGTCGCGGCGAAGCTCCACCTCGATCTGCCCAGGAGTCATGCCGCGATAATAATCCCACGACGCGTTGTAGGTGCGGACGTGCTCCAGGCAGAACCACCAATACTCGCGCAGGTCGGTCCGCGACTTCGGGGCCCGGTATTCGCCCATCGCGCCGCAGCCGGGCATGTCGCAGGCCCGGCCCGGCGCCGCCGGGTCGGGTGCGTAGGCCCGGGGTCGCGAGGGGCGGCGGGGCATGATGAGGGGTTATGTGCGCCGCTCGATCGCCTTGGCAATGCCCCCATCTTCGTAGAGGCAGGCACTTGGCGGGCACCTATCCAGGACCGATATGGCTGCCATGCAATCCCCCCATGTCAACCGGGCCGAGCGGCTGGAAGCGATCTTGCGCGCGGGTTTCGCGCCCGCGGAGCTACGCGTTACTGACGACAGCGCCAAGCACGCGGGTCATTCCGGTGCCCGTCCAGCCGGGGAGACGCATTATTCGGTGCTCGTCATCGCCGAGGCGTTCCGTGGGATGAGCCGGATAGCCCGTTCCCGCGCGGTCCATGAGGCGCTCGCCGCGGAGTTCGCCGGCGGATTGCACGCCCTGGCGCTCACGCTGCGGACGCCGGAAGAGCAGTCTCAAACCGTGGAGTAGGATTTTCTCCGCGCCGGCAGTATAGGGCGGTGTCCACGGCGAAAGAGAGACCATGACGGCTGACAAGGCGTTGGATCGGGTCGATCGGGAGATTTTGCGCCTGTTGAGCGAGGACGCTACCTTGTCGCTCGCCGACATCGCCGCCCGCGTCGGTCTGACCGCGACCCCATGCTGGAAGCGCATTCGGCGCATGGAGCAGGACGGCATCATCCTGAAGCGGGTAGCGGTCATCGACCCCACCAAGATCGGCCTGCCGGTCGCGGTATTCGTCGAGGTCGAGACGGCGGATCATTCCGGCGTCTGGCTTGCCCGCTTCGCCGAGGTGATCGCCGGCATGGACGAGGTCGTCGATGCGTGGCGCATGAGCGGAGACGTCGACTATTTGCTGCACGTCGTGGTGCCCGACATCGCCGCCTATGACGGGTTCTACCGCCGCCTGATCGCCGCGGTGCCTCTGCGCAACGTCTCCAGCCGGTTCTCGATGGAGCGGATGAAGGCAGCCAAGCTGCCGATTTGAAAACTCGCGTTCCCGAAACCATCCCTTAACGCAGCCGTGCTTGGGTGGGGGCTCCGGATCGTCGAAGGAATGCCCATGCCTCCGAGCAGGCTCGTCAACCGCAACGTCGTCGCCGACACCGGGCGCACCAGCATGCGCCTGGAGCCGGAGTTGTGGGAGGCTCTTGGTGAAATCTCCGAGCGGGAGGGCCAGGACGTGCACGCGTTGATCCGCGCGATCGACGCGCTGCGGCGGCGCGGCGGGCGGACCAGTGCCGTGCGGGTCTACGTCCTGGAATATTTCCGTGCCGCCGCCACGGAGGCTGGGCATCTCGGCGCGGGGCATGGGCCGTTCGGGGCGCAGCGCGCGGCGGCCTGACGGCGATGCGTCAGGCCCGAGCCGCCGCGATTCGCTCGACCGCACGGCGCCAGTCGGCGATGTCTCGCTCCTCCGGCTCGACCAGAAGGTGCCCGATCCCGGCCTCGCCATAGGCGGCAAACCGATCGCGCAATTCACCCTCGTCGCGGCCATCCCAGCGGCAGCGCACGGAGAGGGCGAAGGCGGGATCGGGACGCTCGGCACGAAGCCAGGCAACGATCGGCGCGGCTTGCTCGGGCGTAACCCGGCTGCCGTGCCAGCCGTCGAGGCGGGTGGCACGGCGCAAGGCGGGCTCGGAGCTGCCGCCGATCCAGATCGGGATCGGGGACGCCGGGCGCGGCTGCATCCGCATGTCGTCGATCACCGCGGGAATCCATTCCGTGGGGAAACTGACGGGGTCGTCGGACCAGACGGCGCGCATCATCGCGATGCCCTCGTCCATCCGCCGGCCGCGTTCGCGGAACGGCACGCCGAGGGCGGCGAACTCCGCCTCCAGCCAGCCGACACCGGCGCCGAGGATCAGCCGTCCCTCGGACAGGTTCTGCAAGGTCGCCAGCTCCTTGGCGAGCGGCAACGGGTGGCGCATCGGCAGCACCAGGACGGAGGTGCCGAGTCGGACGCGGCTGGTCGAAGCCGCCGCCCAGGTGAGCGTCAGCACTGGGTCGTAGAACGACGGCGAGGGAGGATAGCTCGCGGTGCGCGGAACGATGATATGCTCGCTCACCCAGACGTCGTCGAAGCCGAGCGCCTCGGCCTGCACCGCGGCGTCGCGGATGTTCGCCGGGCTCGCCTTGCGGCCGATGTGGGGCAGGTGGATTCCGTAATGCATGGCGGCTACCTCTCGTGCGACGGCCCATCTGACCCGAAAGGAGCGTGATGCGCTATCTGGTGACGGGAGGCGCCGGCTTCGTCGGCAGCCACGTTGTCCTCGCACTGACCGGGCGCGGCGATGCGGTCGTGGTCTTGGACAATCTGCGCCAGGGTCATCGAGCGGCACTGCCGGATGGCGTACGGCTGATCGAAGGCGACCTCGCCGATGCCGCCGTCATCGATGCCGTGCTGGCCGACGGGCCGTGGGATGCGGTGCTCCACTTCGCGGCGCTGTCGCTGGTGGGCGAGAGCATGAGGCTGCCGTTCCGCTATTTGCTGGAGAACGGCGTCAGCGGCATCCGCCTGATCGAAAGCTGTGTTCGCCACGGTGTTCTGCGCTTCGTGCTGTCGTCGACCGCCAATCTGTTCGGCACGCCGGACACGGTGCCGATCGCCGAGGACGCCCCCCTCGATCCCGGATCGCCCTATGGCGAGAGCAAATGGATGGTGGAGCGGGCGCTCCTCTGGGCCGGGCGTGTGCACGGCCTGCGGAGCGCATGCCTGCGCTACTTCAACGCGGCCGGCGCCGACCCCGACGGGCGTATCGGAGAGGATCATCGGCCGGAGACGCACCTGATCCCGCTGGCGATCGATGCCGCGCTCGGGCGCCGTCCGTCGCTCGAAGTGTTCGGCACCGACTACCCGACGCCTGACGGCACCGCCATACGCGACTACGTCCATGTCAGTGATCTGGCAGAGGCGCATATGCTAGCGCTGGAGCGGCTGGCGGCGGGCAGCGTCACCTACAATCTCGGCAACGGCACCGGTTACTCGGTGCTGGAGGTGATCGGCGCGGTCGAGGCCGTCGGCGGACGCGCAGTGCCGCACGTGTTCGCTGCCCGCCGAGCGGGCGATCCGGCGGTGCTGGTGGCTGCCGCCGAACGGATCAGACGGGAGGCGGGCTGGCGGCCACGGTTCGAAAAACTGGAGGATATCGTCCGCACCGCCTACGCTTGGCGCGAGGCGCATCCAGCGGGGTACGGCGAGCGGTAGGCCGCATGCGGTCCACGATGCCGGGAGCGAGGCGTGGTGTTGGCGGATGACAAGCTGATCCTCGGTCTGCCGCCGTTTCGTGACCTGTCGGACGCGGAGCGCGCCGAGATCCTGCGCGACGGAAAACGGGTCGTGGCGGCGGAGGGTGCCGTCGTCTTCGCCGAGGGCGCCCGCGCCGGCGCTTTCTTTCTCCTGGTGAGCGGGCAGGTGAAGGTCGTGCAGCTGACGCCGGACGGTGGCCAGATCGTCGCCCATTTCGTCGCGCCGGGCCAATTTTTCGGGCTCGCCGTCGCGGTCGGGTTGCCCACCTATCCGGGGACGGCGATCGCCGCTTCCACCAGTGTCGCCCTGTCCTGGCCGGCCACCGCCTGGGCCGGGCTGGCGGCGGGGCATCCGGGCTTCGCGGAAACCGCCTTGCTGACGGTCGGCTCCTATCTCCAGGAGGCCTTTGCGCGGTTGCGTCAAGTGGCCTCGGTGCGCGTCCAGCAGCGGATCGCCCATGCGCTGCTGAGGCTTCTCGGCCAGTCGGGGGAGCGGGGCGAGCAGGCGACGGAGATCGCTTTCCCCGTCACCCGGCAGGACGTGGCCGAGATGGCGAGCACGACCTTGCACACCGTCAGCCGCACGCTGCACGCTTGGGAGGACGCTGGCATCCTGTCGGGCGGGCGGCGGCGGATCGTGATCCGCGATCCGGCCGCGCTGACCCGAATCGCTGGAGAGGCGTGACGCGCGGATCAGTTGTACACAACACGCTCCATAACCCCGTCGTCAATCGCGGCCCGATAGATCGCGGCGGCGAATCGCGGGTCATCTCCGAGCGGCTCCAGATCGGGATGGCGGCAGATCAGGGGATCCGCGAAGGCGTCCTCGATGATGTCGCGGTCGACGGGGACGACGATGCCGCAAGTCACCGCGAAGCTGTCGATGTCGTACAGCCGGCTGGCGAAACAAAACCCGTCCTCGGCACTCGCTTCCAGGCCTTCGTCGATCAGCCAGGCATCGGCTTGGCGCAGTGCGTCGGTGACGATCAGCCCGGCCGTATCGTGGCGGCGTTCGACCCGCCAGATCGAGAACCGTGCGTTGCGCATGGCATCAAGCGTCAGCGACTCGTCGGTGCCGGATGCCAGCCGCGCCGCCTTGGCGTAGCGATCGATTGCGCGGGTGCGGCCTTCCTTGGCGGTGTGGATAGCCAAATCGAACACCAGCGTCAGCTCCTCGTCGCTGTCGGCGATCACCGTTCGACCCGCCGCCAAGCCGAGACGCCGAGCGTGTTCCAGGATAGCTGTTCCGGCGAGGAATTGGAGGGCGGCACTATGGTGGCGCTTGCTGACCTCGCGCAGATGGCGATACCGGCCCAGAACTTCCTCCCGGTTCATTACGTCTGGCATCCTCGCCTCCTTTCGGTGACGGGGATGTTTGGTCCCGAGTGCCGAGTCGGGGGAATGCGGGTTCGAGCCGGACGGTTTGGTCAATCGCCGGCTTGCGGCTGTGCCAACCCCGTCTCCGTGATCGGTTGCGGCTGCAAGGGGCGCAGTTTGACGATGAAGTCGAGCGCCATCAGCACCGCGCCGACCGCGAACACCACGTCGCCCGGCAGCCGCATCCACTGCCAATAGAGCGTGGTGTCGTAGAACGCCGCGCTGCGGGCGTAGGCGAAGCCGTGTTCGTACACCGCCTCCAGCTGCGGCCAGCCGATCGGGAAGAAGTTCAGCAGGATCCACAGCACCATCCCGAGATTGTAGAGCCAGAAGGCCACGATCCCGGTACGGTCGGAAAACGCGAGGCGATCGCTCGCCCGATAGCGCAGGCAGAAATAGATCAGGCCGATCCCGAGCAATCCGAAGGCGCCGAACAGCGCCGTATGGGCGTGGTTGAGCGTGAGGAAGGTGCCGTGCTCGTAGTAGTTCACGAGCGGGGCGTTCAGCGTACCGCCGCCGAACACGCCGGCGCCGACGAAGTTCCAGAACGCCGCGCCGATGATGTAGGTGTAGGCGAGCCGGTACTTGAACTCGCGATGCGCGGTGATGAGCCAGTACTGCTGGATCGCCTCGATGATCAGCAGCACCAGCGGCAGCACCTCGATGAAGGAGAACATGCTGCCCATGGGCACCCACATGCTCGGCCCGCCCGCCCAATAGAGATGGTGTCCGGTGCCGATCACGCCGCCCAGGAAGATCAGGATGATCTCGAAATAGGTCGCCCGCTCGGCAAGCTTGCGCGAGATCAGGCCGGTCGCCATCAGCAGATAGGCGCTCATGGTGGCGGCGAAGAATTCGAAGGATTGCTCGACCCAAAGATGCACCACCCACCAGCGCCAGTAATCGGTGAGGGTGAAGGATTTCTCGATCCCGGTGAGCGGGATCATGCCGAACGCATAGAGCACGGCGACGTTCACGGTCGAGGCCCAGATCAGGTGCTCCATGCGGATACGCCCGGACCAGAACTGCCGCGTCGCCCGCCACAAGGCGGTGCCCGACGGCCACAGGGCGCGCAGGACCAGTGCGCTCCAGATCGCGAGGCCGAGGAAGAAGCCGATCTGCCAGAACCGCCCGAGTTGGATGTAGGACAGGCCCTGGTTGCCGAACCAGAACCAGCCGCGGTCGATATAGCCCATGATACCGAAATAGTTGCCGATGAGCGCGCCGACGACAATCGCGACGGTGACCCAGAACAGCAAATCCACCAGGAAGCCCTGGCCTCGCGCCTCCTGTCCGCCGGCGATCGCGGGCGCCAGGAACAGCCCGGCGCCGATCCAGGCGACGCCGATCCAGATGATCGGCGCCTGGATGTGGACGTCGCGGAGGAAGTTGAACGGAAAGATGGTGTTGATGTCGATGCCGTAGAAGCTGACGCGGTCGTAGTACGAATGCGCCATGATGGTGCCGGCGGCGATCTGCAGCAGCAGCACGGCGGCGACGAACAGGAAGTATTTGCCGGCTTTGCGCTGGCTGGGCGTGAGCGGGCCGATGCGCGCGAGCACCGGGTCCATTGGTGCGTCGTCAGGATGGTTGAGCCAGAACTCGTAGATGAACAGCACTAGGCCGAAGGCGAAGAAGGTGAAGCAGAAGCTGATCCAGGTCCAGATGAAGGTATTAGTGGTCGGCGTGTTGCCGACCATCGGCTCGTAGGGCCAGTTCTGGGTCCAGGACCAGGTGAGGCCTGGGCGGCGCGCCACCGTCGTGAGGGCGGAATAGATCAGGAAATCGGCGGTTCGCGCTGCATCTTGCGGGCCGAGGCTGTATGCCGGCGTCCATCCGGCGGCGGCATCGACTGTGTTGAGGCGTTTGGCGATCTCGATCTGCGCCGCGCGGATCGCGCCGGCGAGCGCGTCGGGAACGACGACCTCCGTTCGCGTCAAGTCGATGCGTTGCAGTTGCTCGCGCATCGTCGCCGAAGCGGAGGCCTGCTCCTCGCTGCTGAGCGCCGAGAACGTCCGGGCATAGCGCGAACGGGCGACACCGTCCTCGGTCAGCGTCGCCAGACGCACCAGGGTGGAGGCGGTGTAGTCCTCGCCAAAGTAGGAGCCCATCCCGTACAGGCTGCCGTAGTCCATCAGGTCGGCCTTCTGGAATCCAGCCTTGCCGGCCAGGATGTCATCGCCGGTGAATAGCGGCGCGCCCGAGCCGGTGACGAAGCGGTCGGGCTGGGGAGGCGCGGTCTCGTAGGTCAGCCTTGTCGCCCAGGCCATCAATCCGAAGGTCAGGATAGCGACGACGAGAAGGATCCATTTCAGCACGTTGCTGACTGGGTCCTCGGTCGTCGGATGATGGACCTCGGCGCTCATCGACATGCGTGATCCCCCAACGCGGATCGCTGTCCGTCAAGCGATCGCCTTGCCAGACCGCTCTAGGACCGCCCTTGTGCCAGGACAATGTTGCCTCGAGGGCCGTTCTGGCGCCATGCTTGCGCGGCTATTCGGGAGCGAGACGATGGATGCCGCCGATCCGGCCTGGGCTCACGGCCTCTATGATCTTCTGCGGCGAAACGACGTCACCCAGTTCGCCTATGTCCCCGATGCCGGTCACCGCGTCCTCATCGATCGCTCGTTAGCGGATGCCGACGCCCAATCGATCCCGCTCACGACGGAGGAGGAAGGGGTCGCGCTGCTCGCCGGCGCCGATCTCGGCGGTGCGCGCGGCGTGCTGCTCATGCAGTCCTCCGGAGCGGGGAACTGCATCAACATGCTCTCCCTGATCGCCGGTGCGCGCTTCCCGTTCCTGACGCTCATCAGCATGCGCGGCGAGTTCGGCGAGGGCAATCCGTGGCAGTTCCCGATGGGTCAGGCCGTGGCGCCGGTGATGGAGGCGATGGGCGTGGTCTGCCTGCGCGCCGATGCACCCGATCAAGTCATCCCCGCCGTGAGCGCCGCGCTGACCATGAGTTTCCAGGCCGGCCAGGCGGTCGCCGTGCTGCTGACACAACGGCTCATCGGGGCCAAGAAGTTCTGAGGGGCGGTCATGGCGAAGCTGACCAAGATGCAGATGGCGGCGCTGCCCGATCCGGTGCTGGATCGGCGGCAGGCGGTCCCCGCGCTGATCGAGCGACCGCAAGACTTTCTGGTGGTCGCCGGACTAGCGGGCGCGGCGCAGGAGTTGTGCGCGATCACCCAGGACGCACCCAACGTCTTCGGCCTGGGTGGCGCGATGGGGGCGGCGCCGATGATGGGGCTCGGCCTCGCTCTCGCCCAGCCGCGCCGGCGCGTGCTGGTTGTGACCGGGGACGGCGAGTTGCTGATGAACCTCGGCGCGCTAGCGACGATTGCTCTCGCCAACCCGCCCAATCTGCGGATCATCTGCGTCGATAACGGCCATTATGGGGAGACCGGCAACCAGGACAGCCACACCGGCCTCGGCGTCGCGCTCGACAAGATCGCCGAGGGCGCGGGCTTCCCGGTCGTGCATACGATCAACACCGAGGCCGAGATGGAGGAGGGAAGGCGCCTGCTGGGCGAGGGCACCGGGCTTGCGTTCATCCTACTGCGGGTGACCGAGGGGCCACCGCTGAAGAACCGGCGCAATCTGTTCCCGCACGTCGCGCGCGACCGGTTTCGGACGGCGCTGTTGGGGTAAGCCCGGTCAGCTAATCCCGACGAGAGGAACCGCTAGCTCCCGTGCGGCGCGCATCAAGGCGCTGTCGAGCGTCGCCAGCGACGCGTATTCTCGGAGCGCTAATTCCAGGTACGCGGCGTCGTAGATCGTCAACCGATGAAGGCGGGCGAGCGAGAGCAGTTCCGCGTCTTTCGGGGCGCGATCGGTCACGATCGGAAGGCTCGAAAGCTCCCGCAGAAATGCCGAAGTTGCGGGCTGCGTGATTCTGCCGCGCCGTTCATTGACGAGGAGCGTGTTGCGAACTTCGAAGTACCACACGGCTGGCACGCTCGCTCCGCCCGCGCGTATCAGCGCCAGCGCAGCCGAAGCTTCCTTGCTCTCCTCGTCCTCCAACGCCCATGCGACCGTCACCGAAGCGTCGAGGACGAAGGTCATCAGTACTTATGGCCCTCGTGCCGCGCCGACAGGATTTCCTCTCGTGTCGCCTTGCCGGTGCGCTTGCGAATTTCCCTGATCGCCTCGATCGCGCGATCAATTTCCGCTTGACGCTGATCGGGCTCCGGGACGATCCGCGCGACCGCGCGGCCGTGGCGGGTGACGACGAGGGTTTCGCCCCGCTCCACGTCGTTGAGCAGTTCGGCGAACCGGGTCTTCGCGTCGGAGGCTTGAACTTCTCGCATGAGGTTGGATAGACCGGTCAAGACGACCGGTCAAGTGCTAGCGACCGCCGTCGAAAAACTCCTTCACCTTGGTGAAGAACCCCTCGCTCTCCGGGCTGTGTCTTTCGGCGGTGCGGGCTTCCGTTTCGAACTCTTCCAGCATCTCCCGCTGGCGGCGGGTGAGGTTTTGCGGCGTCTCCACGGCGACCTGAATGAACATGTCGCCACGCGCCGCGCTGCGAAGGACCGAGAAGCCCTTGCCGCGTAGGCGGAACTGCTCTCCCGTCTGGGTGCCAGGGGGGATCTTCACCTTGGCCTTAGAGCCGTCGATCACCGGCACCTCGATGTCCCCGCCGAGCGCGGCCATCGTCATGCGCAGTGGCACGCGCATGAACACGTTGGCCTGCTCGCGCTGAAACATCGGGTGCGGGCGGATGGCGACGTGGACGTAGAGATCGCCAGCCGGCGCTCCCTGGCCGCCCGCCTCACCCTCGCCGGGCAGGCGGATGCGGACACCGTCCTCGACTCCGGGCGGAATCTTCACATCGAGCGTGCGTTCGCGCGCGACGGTGCCCTGGCCCTGACAGATGCGGCACGGATTGCGGACCACCCGTCCGGCGCCGGCGCAGGTGGGGCAGGTGCGCTCGACCAGGAAGAAACCCTGTTGGGCGCGTACCTTGCCGGCACCGCGGCACGTTGGGCAGGTCTCCGCTGGACGACCACGATCCTCCGACCCGGTGCCGGCGCACGCCTCGCAGGCCACGCGGGTGGGCACGCGAAGCTGGACCTTGGTACCGGCGAAGGCATCGGCGAGGTCGATCTCGACCTGCTGGCGGATGTCCGCGCCTGCGCGCGTCGGCCGGCCGCCGCCGCGCCGTCCCATGAAATCGCCGAACATCTGATCGAAGATGTCGCCCAGCCCGGCCCCTCCGGCGGCGAAGTCGAAGCCGCCCGCGCCATTGCCGTGCTCGAAGGCGGCATGGCCGTAGCGGTCATAGGCGGCCCGCTTCTGGTCGTCCTTCAGGACCTCGTAGGACTCGCTGATTTCCTTGAACCGTACCTCGGCCTGCTTGTTCCCCGGATTGCGGTCCGGGTGATGCTGCATCGCAAGCTTGCGGTACGCCTTCTTCAAGTCGTCGGCGGAGGCATCGCGCGCGACCCCGAGCGTAGCGTAGTAATCCTGCTTGGCCATCGTGACCCTTTGCCGTCAAAGAAAACGCGCCCGCGCGGGCGAGGCGCGGGCGCGATCCTTCTGCTGATCCGCCCGAGGGTTAGGCGGATTTCTTCTTGTTTTCGTCGACTTCCTCGAACTCGGCGTCCACGACCTTGTCTTGTGGGCCGGAGCCGGACGGCCCATCAGGGCCGCCACTGCCCGGCTCGTCCGCTCCGCTCGCGGCCTGCGCCTTGTACATCGCCTCGCCGATCTTCATCGCCGCCTGGCCCAACCGCTCGGTCGCCTGTTTCAGCGCCTCGGTGTCCGAGCCCTCCAGAGCCGACTTCGCCGCCCCGATCGCCGCCTCGGCCTCGCCCTTCTCCTGCGCGCCGAGCTTGTCGGCGTGTTCGGCGAGGTTGCGCTCCACCTGATTGATGAGCGACTCCGCTTGGTTCTTGGTCTCGACGAACTCTCGGCGCTTCTTGTCGGCCTCGGCGTTCGATTCGGCCTCCTTGACCATGCGCTGGATGTCGGCTTCCGACAGGCCGCCGGAGGCCTGGATGCGGATCTGCTGCTCCTTGCCGGTCGCCTTGTCCTTGGCCGAGACCGAGACGATGCCGTTGGCGTCGATGTCGAACGTCACTTCCACCTGCGGCACGCCGCGTGGCGCCGGCGGCAGCCCGACGAGGTCGAACTGGCCCAACAGCTTGTTGTCGGCCGCCATCTCGCGCTCGCCTTGGTACACCTTGATGGTAACCGCGGTCTGGTTGTCGTCGGCGGTGGAGAACACCTGGCTCTTCTTGGTCGGGATGGTGGTGTTGCGCTCGATCAGGCGGGTGAACACACCGCCCAGCGTCTCGATGCCGAGCGAGAGCGGCGTCACGTCGAGCAGCAGCACGTCCTTCACGTCGCCCTTCAGCACCGCACCCTGGACGGCGGCGCCGATGGCGACGACCTCGTCGGGGTTGACGTTGCGGGCGGGCTCGCGGCCGAAGAACTGCTTCACCGCCTCGATCACCTTCGGCATCCGGGTCATGCCGCCGACGAGGATGACGTCGTTGATCTCGCCCGCCGTCACGCCGGCGTCCTTCAGCGCCGCCTTGCACGGCTCCAGCGTGCGCTGGATCAGGTCGTCGACCAGGCTCTCGAGCTTGGCGCGCGAGAGCTTCATCACGAGATGCTTCGGCCCGGAGGCGTCGGCGGTGATGAAGGGCAGGTTGACCTCGGTCTCTTTCGCGGAGGACAGCTCGATCTTCGCTTTCTCCGCGGCCTCCTTCAGCCGCTGCAACGCGAGGCGGTCGTTGCGCAGGTCGATGCCCTGCTCGCGCTTGAACTCGGAGGCGAAGTAGTCGATCACGCGGGCGTCGAAATCCTCGCCGCCCAAGAAGGTGTCGCCATTGGTGGACTTCACCTCGAACACGCCGTCGCCGATCTCGAGCACGGAGATGTCGAAGGTGCCGCCGCCGAGGTCATAGACCGCGATGGTCCCGGTGCCCTTCTTGTCCATGCCATAGGCGAGGGCGGCGGCGGTTGGCTCGTTGATGATCCGCAGCACTTCCAGCCCGGCGATGCGGCCTGCGTCCTTGGTCGCCTGGCGCTGGCTGTCGTTGAAATAGGCCGGGACGGTGATGACGGCCTGGGCGACCGGCTCGCCGAGGTAGGCCTCGGCGGTCTCCTTCATCTTGCCGAGGATGAACGCGCTGACCTGGCTGGGCGAGTATTTCTCGCCGCGCGCCTCGACCCAGGCGTCGCCGTTGTCGCCGCGCACGATATGGTAGGGCACCAGGCCCTTGTCCTTGTCGACCAGCGGGTCGTCGAAACGCCGGCCGATCAGTCGCTTGATGGCATAGAGGGTGTTGGACGGGTTGGTGACCGCCTGGCGCTTGGCCGACTGGCCGACGAGGCG
Organism: Acetobacteraceae bacterium; assembly: GCA_049591635.1. Taxonomy (GTDB): domain Bacteria; phylum Pseudomonadota; class Alphaproteobacteria; order Acetobacterales; family Acetobacteraceae; genus DATFDN01. Next base: position 13,675 of record JBAWFF010000370.1, on the reverse strand, counting down.
TTCACCGTTATCGGCGAAGGCGACCATGCTGGGGGTAGTGCGGGCGCCTTCGCTGTTCTCGATCACCCGAACGTCCTTGCCCTCCATGATGGCGACGCAGGAATTCGTGGTGCCGAGGTCGATGCCGATGACCTTGCTCAATTGCTAATCTCCTTGCAGCGGACGCGCGCGACCCGAGGCATCGCGGGCGTCCCTGGATGAACAGATGGGGATGAACCCCTGGCTACGCCGATGTATTGAGCCGGCCCCGGCGCGGCAAGGTGCGAGGAGCCGATTTTCAGGGGGACTTGGCGACAACAACCATGGCCGGACGAAGCAGCCGTCCGTTCAGCGTCCATCCCTGGGTCCAGGCCTGCGTGACGGTCCCGGGCGGATGCGTCTCGCTCGGCTGCTCGCCCATCGCCTGATGCAGGTTGGCATCGAAGGCGCGCCCCGTCGGGTCTTCGCGCTTGATGCCGTTGCGCTCCAGGATCGCGAGGAAGCCGCGCTCGACGCCCTCGAAGCCTTCGCGCATCTTGGTGACGATCTCGGGCTCGCCGGGCTGGGGGGCGGGCAGGGCGTCGAGACCGCGGCGCAGGTTTTCGGCGGCCTCGACCACGTCGGTGGCGAATTTTTGCACCGCGTACTGGCGCGCGTCCTCGACCTCGCGGCGGGCGCGGGTGCGGACGTTTTGGGTCTCGGCCTCCGCGCGCATCCACCGCTCGCGAAGTTCCGCGACGTCGGCCTCCAACGCCGCGATCCGGGCGGTGGCCGCTTCCATGAGCTGTTCCGGGGTCCGTGGAAGGTCGGCCTCGGCGGCGCCCGCGTTGTCCTGATCTGTATCGCTGGTCATGGCGCGATCAGTTAGGACGCCACGGCAACCGGGACAAGCCGCCGTGATGCAAACCCAGCGGACTGACGCCTTATACGCGCATCCTCGAAATCTCCAGCAGCACGCCCGCCTCCATCTCCTTCTCGTCCATCCGGTGCTTCACCAGGTCGCCGATGCTGACGATCCCAGCCAGCGCACCGTCGTCTACGACCGGAACGTGGCGCACCCGGTGCATTGTCATCACGGCCAGCACGGAATCGATCCGGTCCGAGGAGCGGCAGGTGATGACCGAGCGGGTCATCAGGTCCCCTACCGGACGGTCAAGGATCGCCTTGCCCTCGCTGACCAGCAGCCTGACGAGGTCGCGCTCGCTAAAGATCCCGACCAGCTTCTGCCACTTGTCCTGCACGACCACGGCCCCGATCCGCAGGTCGGCGAGCTTGCGGACCGCGGTCTGGATGCTCTCGTCAGGAAGGACCGTGGCGACGCTGCGTCCTTTGATCCGTAGCACGTCGGAGATGATCATCCCTCGCCCCTGCTCCCGATTGCGTATCGGATGTGGGCAACGGCGAGCCGGCTTCCAGTGCGGCGCCGCGAACTGCCCTATCGCGCCGCCGGCGCCGCCAAGGCGGATTGCCGTGGCGGGGGGAACAGCTTCGCCTTCAGCTGCTGCGCCTCCTCGGGTTCCGGGTTCAGCATGAGCGCGCGCCGCCACTCATAGCCCGCCTCCAGCCGCCGTCCGGCCGCCGCATAGGCGTCGCCCAGATGGCCGTTTACCGTCGCATCGTCGGGCATGAGTTCGGTCGCGTGTTCGAGCGTACGGACAGCACCCGCGACATCGCCCTGGCGCAGCATCACGTAGCCGAGGCTATCGACGATCGCCCCGTCGTTCGGTTTGGCTTGCACGGCGGCCTCGATCATCCGCCGTGCTTCTCCCAGATGCTCGCCCCGCTCGGCCCAGGAATAGCCGAGGTAATTCAGTACCAGCGGCTGATCGGGCGAGAGGTCCAGTGCCTTCTGCATGTCCGCCTCACCGCCGGCTCGGTCATGTGCCTGATCGCGTGCCACGCCCCGCTCGTAAAACAACGCCCAGTTCGGCTTCGTCTCCCGCGCCATTGCCTGGTCATACGCCGCGACCGCTTCGCCGAACTGCCCCTTGGCGCGGAGTGTTTCGGCCTTGCGGATCAACGGCAGAGCGCTCTGCGGGCAGTCCCGTGCCAGCGCGTCGAACGCGGCCAAGGCGGCGTCGGTATCGCCTGCCTCCGCCAGCAACCCGGCATCACGTAGCCGCGCCAGCGGTGCGAGCGGGTCGGTCGGAGGGATCGCCTCGAGCGCAAGCCGCGCCGCGCTTGTCCGCCCGCCCGCCTCATCGAGCTCCGCGCCCAACAGACGCCCCGCCGTGAGGTCGGGCCGCAGGGCGAGCGCTATGTCCAATAACACCGCCGCCCGCCGGTCGTCGTTTTGGGTTTGAAGCGATCCGGCGGCGGCAAGGAATGCCTCGGCGATTCCATCCCTCGCATCGCCTACCGGCGGGAGCGCCATCGCCCTGGACAACCCGGGCAGCACGAGCCCAATTTCCGGGGCCGCCGCCCCGGCCTGCGCCAACTCCTGCAAACCCGCCGCCTGGCGCCCGTGGCGCGCATCGAAGCTTGCTAGAATCTGCGCGAGCCGCAGCCCAGGGGCGCCGTCGACGTCGCGCGCCTGAGCCATCGCCGCCGTCGCCAGCGCCTCCTGGCCCGCCAAGTCGGCGATCAATCCCTCGTGCAGCGCGAACAGGGCCCGGAACCGGCTCTCCTCGGTCAGGGGGCGAAGAACCGCGAGTGCCGCGTCGGTCCGGCCTTGCGCCTGCTCGGCCCAGGCGAGCAGGAGCGGGCTCAGGACGCCGGCGAGCGGATCATCGCTCAGCTTGTCGACGGCCAGCGCGCTCGCCCGCCTCTCCACGCCTCCCCAGTCGCCCGCCTTCGCCGCCGCCCCGACCAGCCAGAGTTGGGCCAACGTATCGCGGGGAAGCAGCCGCGCCAGCCCGGCGGCCTCCACCCGTCCGCTCAGCGCGCTCGCCATGAACGCATGGCGCAACAGATCAGGCTGCGTCGGGTTCCGCTCCAGCGCACGCAGATAATATTCCGCGGCCATCGCCGGATCGTCCTGCGCCTGCGCGAACCGCGCGGCCAGGTAATCCGCGTAAAGACCGGACGGGTCGGGGGTGGCCGCTTCGGCCTGCCCACCCGACAAGGCCCGGAGCGGAAGCGTCGCGGCGAGCAACGAAATCACGAGGATCGTGGGGAGGGAGTTCGGCATGGCCGAACGCTACCGCCGCTCCGGCCGGCTTGTCACCGCAAATTGATCGTCGGAGGACGGAACGTCACATGCCGCTGGGATAGTTCGGGCCACCGGCGCCCTCCGGCACCACCCAGTCAATGTTCTGGGTCGGATCCTTGATGTCGCAGGTCTTGCAGTGGACGCAATTCTGCGCGTTGATTTGCAGGCGCGGCTGGCCCTCCTCGGCGCCGACGATCTCGTAGACACTCGCCGGACAGTACCGCGTTTCCGGGCTGCGGTACTCCTCCCAGTTCACCGTGATCGCCTTTGCGGGGTCCAACAGGTGCAGATGCGCCGGCTGGTTTTCCTCGTGGTTGGTGTTGCTGATGAACACCGACGACAGCCGGTCGAACGTCAGCTCCCCATCCGGCCGAGGGTAGGCGATGCGCGGCGCCTTGTCGGCCGGGATCAGCGTCGTGTTGTCGGGATGGCGTTGGTGCAGCGTCCACGGCGCCTTGCCGCGGAAGACGTAGGTGTCGAGCGCGGCATGGGCGAGGCCGCCCAGCAGCCCGAACTTGGCGAACGCCGGACGGATGTTGCGGACGCCGCGCAGTTCCTCCCACAGCCAGCTGGTTCGCAGCTTGGCGGGGTAGGACGTGAGGGTGGCGGGGCGCTCGCCCGCGAGCGCCTCGGCCACCGCCTCGGCGGCCAGCATCCCCGACTTCATCGCCGCGTGCGTGCCTTTGATCTTCGGCACGTTGAGGAACCCGCCGGCATCGCCGATCAGCGCCCCGCCGGGGAAGATCAGGTGAGGCAACGACTGGTATCCGCCCTCGCTCAGCGCGCGCGAGCCGTAGGAGATGCGCCGTCCACCGGCGAACCGACCCCGGATCGCCGGGTGGGTCTTGAATCGCTGCATCTCCTCGAACGGGTTGAGCCAGGGATTCTTGTAGTCCAGCCCGATGACGAACCCGAAGGAGACGAGGTTGGCGCCGAACTCATAGAGGAACGAGCCGCCATAGGTACCCAGGTCGAGCGGCCAGCCGATCGTGTGTTCGACCAAGCCGGGGTGGTGGTTGTCGGCGGGAACTTCCCATAGCTCCTTGACGCCAATCGCGTAGGTCTGAGGATCCGCGCCATCGCGCAAGTTGAACCGGACCATCAGGCGTTTCGACAGCGAGCCCCGGCAGCCCTCGGCGAACAGCGTATAGGCGGCGCGCAGCTCCATCCCGCGTGCGAAGCTGCCCGTCGGCTGGCCGTCCTTGCCGATCCCCATGTCGCCGGTCGCGACCCCGACCACGCGACCGTCCTCCTCCAGCACCTCGGCGGCGGCGAAGCCGGGATAGATCTCCACGCCCGCCGCCTCCGCCTGCTGGCCTAGCCAGCGCACCACATCGCCGAGGGAGACGATGTAGTTTCCGTGGTTGTGCATCCCCGGTGGCGTCGGCAGACGGACCGCCCTCTTCGCGGTCAGGAACAGGAACCGGTCGTCGGTCGCCGGCGTGATCAGCGGCGCGCCCTTATCCTTCCAGTCGGGGATCAGCTCGTTCAACGCGCGTGGCTCGACCACCGCGCCCGACAGGATATGGGCGCCCACCTCGCTGCCCTTCTCCACCACGCACACGCTGGCGTCGGGCGCGAGCTGCTTGACCCGGATCGCCGCGGCGAGGCCCGCGGGCCCCGCGCCCACGATCACCACGTCGAACTCCATCGCCTCGCGCGCGCCCAGATCCGACATCGCTCACTCCCTTGCCCACGCCAAACTAGGCGACGGACGGGACTGTGCAAACGTCGGCGGGGTGGCAAGACGACGCCGGCATAGGGCTCACAATCGCGGCAGCGCCACGCCGCGTTGGCGCATGTACTTCCCCGCCTTGTCGGCGTAGCTGGTCTCGCACGGCTCGTTGCCTTGCAGGAACAGGAATTGGCAGATGCCCTCGCCGGCATGGATCTTCGCGGGCAGGGGAGTCGTGTTGCTGATCTCGATCGTCACCTGGCCTTCCCACTCCGGTTCCAACGGCGTCACGTTCACGATGATGCCGCAGCGGGCATAGGTGGATTTGCCGAGGCAGATCACGAGGATGTCGCGCGGAATTCGGAAATACTCGACCGTCCGCCCGAGCGCGAAGCTGTTCGGCGGAATGATGCAGATTTCGGCCACGCGATCGACGAAGCTGGTCGGGGCGAAGTTCTTGGGGTCAATCACCGCGCTGTCGATGTTGGTGAAGATCTTGAACTCGTCGGCGATTCGCGCGTCGTAGCCGTAGCTCGACAAGCCGTAGCTGATGACGCCCTCCCGCCGGCCCGCCTCGGCGAAGGGCTCGATCATCGCGTGCTCGGTCGCCATGCGGCGGATCCAGCGGTCGGACATCACGGGCATCGTGGGACTAGCTCCGGTCGGAAGTCGCGGCTGTATCATCAGGGCTGGGCGAGGACGACTCTCCTTCCGCCTGGGGCGCCGAGGCCGCCTTCTGGCGCGCCCGCGCCTGTGCCTTGCGCCGGTGCAGATTCTCCCGCAGCCGTTCGGCCTCCCGGCTCCGCCGTGCGGCGACGCCCGGCGGCTCAACCGTCGCGGTCATGCGCGGGCGGCTGCCAGCCGGCTGATCCGGGCCGCGAGGTCGGCTACGCGCACCGGCTTGCCCACGGTCTCCGTGATCCCTTCGGACGCCGTTCCGGAGGACTTCGCGAATGTCGGGTCGGCGCCCAGGCCAGTAAGCAGCAATGCCGGCAAACCGGGGCGCGAATCCCGGGCGGCGGCGATGAGGGCCAAGCCATTTTCGCCGGGCATCGAGAAATCGGTCACCAGCACGTCGCAGCGCTCCACGTCGAGCAGGGCCCTTGCTTCTCTCGCGTCCCGCGCCTCATGCACCACGAAGCCAAGTTCGACCAGTTCCTCGGCCAGCAAGGTTCGTCCGCCATCTTCGTCATCGACCAGTATGACGTGCAGGCCCTCCAGCGCGGGCACGGTGGGAACCACCGGCGCGACTGCCCAAGCCACCGGCTCATCCACTGCGGGGAGCCAGAGGCGCACCGTCGTCCCTCGCCCCGGTAGGCTGGCGATGGCGAGGCCCCCGCCCAGTTGCTCGGCGAAGCCGCGCGCCATCGCAAGGCCCAGGCCGGTCCCCTTGTCGACCGGCTTGGTGGTGAAGAACGGCTCGGTCGCCCGAGCCAGAGTCGCGGCATCCATCCCGGTGCCGGTATCGGCGGCTTCGAGGCGCACGTAGCGTCCCGCCCTCAGCCCAACCGGATGCGAGGTATCCACCACCGTCTCCGGCACTGCTCGCAGCGTGAGTGTGCCCCCACTTTCCATCGCATCGCGCGCGTTGGCAGCCAGGTTGACAAGCACGGTCTGCAGCTGCGCGAGATCGGCCATCAGCCAGCCGACCCCGTCCGCGGCCTCTGTTTTTACCCTGATATGGGCGCCAAGCGTGTGGCGGAGCATCTCGGCGGTGTCGCGCAGCAACCCGGCGGCTTCGACTGGGGCGGCACGCAATTCTCCGCGGCGCGCGAAGGTGAGCAGGCGGCTTGCGACCGCCGCTCCTTGCGCCGCCGCCGCGCTCGCCGAAGCCGCGAAACGACGCACCTCGTCGGGGTTTCCGGCGTGCCGGTTGATCAACCCCACCGCGCCGGACAGCGCTTGCAGCACGTTGTTGAAATCATGCGCGACCCCGCCGGCAAGCTCGCCGAGCGCCTGCATCTTCTGGGCTTGCGCCGCTTCGCGCTGCGCGACCTCGCGAGCGGCCACCTCCTCATGCACGCGCGCTTCCAGCGTCAGCAGGAGGTTATCGAGGCGGTCCTGCGCGGCGCGCCGCTCGGTGACATCCAGCATCGCGGTCAGCGCGCCGATGACCCGCCCCTCGCGGTCGCGCACCGGTACGGCGCTCAGCAGCAGCGCGATCCGTCCGCCAGTGCCCCGGCGCATCGAGACCTCCAGGTCTCGCACGGTCTCCCCGCGCAGCGCCCACGCCGAGGCTCGCTCGTCCGGTGGGATCGGCGAGCCGTCCACCCTACGCACGTCGAGGTCGGGAGACCGCACGCTCATTCCCAGCAACACCGAGGCGGGGCGCGCCAGGAGGTCGCAGGTCGCCCGGTTGACGAACGACCAGTTCCCGCCAACGTCGAAGCCGATGAGCCCGCAAGGCACCGCCTCGATCAGCCGCGCGGCGCGCAGCTCCGCATCCTTCGCGCTTTCCTCGGCGAGACGGCGTCGGCGCACGGCGTCCTGAAGCGCGCTCGCGACCGCATCGGCTTCGCGTAGGCCCGGCTCATGGGCCGGGAGTGCCTCGTCGCCGTCGAGCGCAACGGCGAGGCGGGCGAGCGCGGTCACTGGCCGGGCCAACCGACGCGCGATCAACATGGCGAACCCCAGCGACAGCGCCAGCGCCAGCGCTCCCACCGTCGCCATCTCACTCACGGTCTCGCGCAGCGGGGCGAAAATCTGCGCCCGCGGGATAGCGACCAGTGCGCTCCACCCGAACCGCGGCGTCCGCTCGAGAACCGCCACCGCCGAGGTGCCGTCATGCAATTCGACATCCGCCGTCCCTTCGGGCACGCCAGAGGCCAGCAGTCGCAGCACAGCCGGGCGTGCCGGGGTTCCCACGATCGCGTCGGCGTCGACGGAATGCGCTATCACTCGCCCCGATCCATCAAGAATGGCGCTTCCCCAGCCGCGCGGCAGCCGTTCCGCCACGACGATCGCCTGCATTCGTGTGAGCGGCAGGCTGAGCGCGAGGTCTGACACGACCTGCCCATCCCTTACGACGGGCACGTCGATGCTCATCCGCAGTGGCCGCCCCGGGGCGGGATCAAGGTCCGATACGATCGGCGCGTCGGTCTCGAACACCCGCGCGCTGGCCTCCGGATTTGCCCGCCGCACACCGATCTGGCCGGTCGTCAACAGCGTTTGCCCATCCGCGTCGAACACGGAGAGTGTTCCTGTCGGGTCCGAACCCGACAGGAACGTGCGGGCGCGCGAGAGGAAGGCGGCGTAGTCGCCGTTCTGGAGCGGCGGCGTCGCGGCCAGGATTTGCAGATCCAGCACGTCGCGATCCAGTTCCTGCGTCACCAGCCCGGCGACGCTGCGCCCGACCGCCTCGGTGTTGCCGATCAGGGCGGCGCGCTGGGCGAAGTAGTTGCTGATCGCATGGTAGAGGCCATAGCCCGCGAGCGGCGCGGTCGTCGCCAGGACGAGCAGCACCAGCCACGCCCGCAACGACCACGACCCCCGGATCAGGCCGCTTTCCGCCAAATCCCGGCCGCCCAACGGCCGATCAGCACCGGCCCATGTCATCTGAACCCTCGCCGCCGTAGGCTTCAGTGCGGACGCGAACCCACTCTGATCGCGCCTGCGTGAAGTCCTACAGGCTCGCCATCGCGACGGTCAACGCGGCAATCCTGACGAGGGAGTCACGTCGCGCCGGAACGTCGGGCCGGCGGATTTGCGTACGCCTTGCCCCCCTTTGTCGGTTGGGTGTGTATATCGCGCCTTAGCGCGCCCCGGATCCGTGTACATCTTTCGCTCCCGCACACAAAATCCGTGTACATATTGCCGTCCGGTCGGCGTGATGCGTGTACATTCGGTGAGAGGATTTGCGCGATGGCACTCCCCGTCCGCCTCCTGGCGTTTGCCCTCGTGCTCGTCGCCTGCCTCGCGCGGCCCGCCGGCGCGTGCGAGATGGCGCGGCTCGCGACGGTGCCCCTCATGCTCGCCGACGGCCGCATCCTTGTCGATCTCGAAATCAACGGGCGCGACGCGACCTTCCAGCTCGACACCGGCGCCGCCCGCTCCGTCGTCACGCCCGAGGCGGTGCGCCGGCTCGAGCTCGCGCGGGACCGCTGGGTCGGCAGCACGATCGGGGGTATCGGCGGAATCGACCGGCGCAGCGTCGCCGACACGACCAGTCTGACCCTCGCCGGCATCGCGCTTCACCATCGAGACGGGCCGCGCGATTCGATGCTCCCGGTCGCCGTGCTCGGCGCGCCGGAGGCCGGCGGGCGGATCATCGACGGCCTGCTCGGTCGCGACTTCCTGAGCGCCTTCGACGTCGCGCTGAACGTCGGCGCGCGCACGATGACGCTCTGGCGGGTGCAAGACTGCGCCGGGCGCTTCCTGCCCCGGACGGGCGTCTGGAGCGGCGCCTACGACGCGATCCAAGCGGCGCCCGCGTACGGCGACGCGCTTGTCCTGATGGTCCGGGCGAACGGCGCGGTCATGCGCGCCTTGCCCGATACCGGGGCAAGCGAAACCTTGATTGCCGCTCCCGGGATGGTCCGGCTCGGGCTCGCCGCAGGTCCATCGGCGATGACGGCTCGCGGCATCGGCACGCGCGCCCGCCCGGTCGCGCCACTACGCCTGTCAAGCCTTCGGGTTGGCGAGCAAACGACGCTCGATGTTCCTGTGCTGGCCTCGAACCTGCGCGTCTTTCCGATCGTCGACATGCTGCTCGGCGCCGACTGGTTCGCAAAGCACCACGTCTGGCTGTCCTATGCGACAAGGCAGGTATTTGTCAGCCCGGCAAATTGAGGTCGCCTCTCCCGCGCTTCAGGGTGTGTCGGGTGCCGCCCAAGCCCGATCCGCCCGATCCGTCGCCTCGAACGCGGCGATCTCGCTGGCGTGGGCAAGGGTCAGTCCGATATCGTCCAGTCCCTCCACCAGACATTTCTTGCGGAAGGCGTCGATCGCGAAGCCGATCGCGGCCCCATTGTCGGGGCGTACGCGTTCGCGCGGCAGGTCGACCGTCAGCTCGGCACCCCGCCCGACCGCCTCGATCAGCGCCGCGATGTCCGCCGCCGGCAACACGATGGTCAGCAGCCCGTTCTTGGCCGCGTTGGCCGCGAAGATGTCGCCGAAGGACGGCGCGATCACGCAGCGCACGCCGGCATCTGCGAGAGCGTAGACCGCGCCCTCACGCGACGACCCGCAACCGAAATTCGCGCCCGCAATCAGGATTGGCGGATTGCCCATCGGACCAAGCGGGAAATCCGCTTCTGCCTCCCGCACATCATGAAACAGGAACTGGTTGTAGCCCCCGCCGCGAGGCTTGCGCAGGAAGCGGGCGGGAATGATCTGGTCGGTATCGACATTGGCGCGGTCCAGGATCAGGGCGGGCGCCCGCAATACGGTGAACGGCGTCACGATCCGAACCTCCGCACGTCGGTGATCGCGCCCGCGACCGCGGTGGCGGCCGCCATCGCCGGCGACATCAGATGCGTGCGCGAGCCCGGCCCCTGGCGGCCGACGAAGTTGCGGTTCGACGTGGAGGCGCAGCGCTCGCCGGGCGCGACGGTGTCGCCGTTCATGCCGGTGCACATCGAACAGCCCGGCTCCCCCCAGCGCAATCCCGCATCGGTGAACACCCGGTCCAGTCCCTCGGCCTCGGCTGCGCGCTTCACCGGAACGGACCCGGCGACGACCAGGCCAGGCACGACGGCACGCCGGCCCCGCAAGACCGCGGCGGCGGCGCGCAGATCCTCGATCCGCCCATTCGTGCAACTGCCGATGAACACGCGGTCCACCGCGATACCGTCGAGCGCGGTGTTCGGCGTCAGCCCCATATAGGCGAGTTGCGCGGCGATCCGCGCACCCGTCCGCGCGTCCGCCGCCGTGTCCGGGTCGGGCACGCGCGCGGTCACCGGAAGCGCGGTGTCGAGCGTGTTGCCCCAGGTGACGGTTGGCGCGATCCCGGCACCGTCGAGCCGGACCTCGCGATCGAACACCGCGTCAGCGTCGCTGGGCAGGCGCCGCCACGCGCGGACGGCGGCGTCGAAGTCCACGCCTTTTGGCGCCCTCGGCCGTCCCTCCACATAAGCGAACGTCGTGTCATCCGGGGCGATCATGCCAGCGCGTCCGCCGGCTTCGATCGACATGTTGCACAACGTCATCCGCCCTTCCATCGACAGCGCGCGGATGGCGGCGCCCGCGTATTCGATCACGTGACCGACCGCGCCCGAGGCGCCGATCGCGGCGATGACCGCGAGGATCACGTCCTTGGCCGCGACATGCGCGCCGAGCGCACCGTCCACACGGACGCGCAGCGCGCGGGGCTTGCGCTGCCACAGCGTCTGCGTCGCCAGCACATGCGCGACCTCGCTCGCCCCGATGCCGAACGCGAGCGTGCCGAACGCGCCGTGCGTCGAGGTATGGCTGTCGCCGCACACGAGCGTCAGGCCGGGCAGGGTGATGCCCTGTTCCGGACCCACGACATGGACGATCCCCTGGCGCGCGTCGCCCGGCCCCATCAGGTCAAAGCCATGCCGCGCCGCGTTCGCCTCGATCCCACGCACCAGCCCAGCCGCCTCGGAGTCGGCAATCGGACCGGGGTGGCTCGGCACATAATGGTCGGCGGCGCCGAACGTGAGGTCCCGGCGGTGCACTTGACGCCCGTCATGGGCGATCATGTCGAAGGCGTGGAAACTGCCCTCGTGGACAAGATGCCGATCGATCCACAGCAGCGCGGTGCCGTCCTCGCGGGTGAGGATCGCGTGGGCGTTCCAGATCTTGTCAAATAGCGTGAGAGGGGGGGCCATGCGCGCTACGATCGCGCAGTTGCTTGCAGGCGGCAAGACGGCGTGGTTTCATCCTCGTCCTCTTGGAGGATCCGCGAATGAGTGAGCGGTCGAACCCCGAAGATCGGCTGCTCTCCACGGCCGAGCGAGAACTGGTCGAGCAGACGCAGCCTCCCGGCATCGACGAGCGCTCGCGCGAGGAGTTGCAGGCCATCGGCCAGCGCCTACGCGCGGCCCGCGACAGGGCACGGCGGATCGCGCGCCAGCAGCAGCGCGAGATGCGCGGCAAGGCCGATCCGCGCGGCGCCACGCCGGCGCGCGACAACGCCGGCAGCGTCGCCAAGGCTGATGTCCTGGTCGAGGCGCTGAAAAGGGTCACGCAGGCTTTGCGGCGGCTGAACGCGCCGAGCCGGCTCGAAGTCGCGCAAAAGGCACTGGCGATGAAGCGAGCCGCCCAGGTCGCGCACCATCCGAGTTCGGGGTGGTCGCCATCCAGCGGAATGAAGTCGAAGGCCAGCAAGAAACCGACGGTGCAGGCCGATCCGCGGGAAGTCGGCCGCGTGTCGAAGGCCGTCAAATCGGCCCAGGCGCGCCGCGACAGTCGCGGCAGGGGTTAGAACGACTCTTCCGGCCCGCGGCTGTCCGGTTCGTCCTTCAGGTCTGCACTGCACCTTTCACCGTCATGCCCGGACTTGTTCCACGGCTGTCCGGCTCAACTCTTGCATAACGCGAGGCTCAGTTGATTGGGGTTGGTGATTCGCGGCGGTTCGGGGTCCAGGAGGGCCTGAAGCGTTCTCGCATGCATGAGATTGGCGCGTACGAGTTGGGCGAAGGCGAGCGCGCTGCTGATCGCGGTTTGGGTTTGCTGGGCGAGGCGGAGCAGCAGAAACGCGATCAGGGCGATCGCCGCCTGGGTGCGGATGGCGTTCTCCGAGGTGCCGAGGAAGCGGGTGATCTTGAGGGTCTGCTTCATCCAGCGAAAGAACAGTTCGATGGCCCAGCGCCGCTTGTAGAGCGCGGCGATCTCGTCGGCGGAGGCGTCGAGGTCGTTGGACAGGATACGCAATATCTTGCCGGTGTCGGTCTTCACGCGCACTTCGCGCACCGGGTCGTGCATCGGGTTGTCGCGGCTGAAAGCCAGTCGCTTCGGCAGCCGCCCCACACGATCGGAAAGCGCGACACTGCCCACCGGCAGCGGCCGCTCCGCCGTTTCGCGCAACCGCGTGTTGGCTTTGAAGCGAGTGACAATGCGGCAGCCCGCGGCGTCCAGCTTGGACCACCATTTGTAATCGTAGTAGCCCAGATCAAAGACATATGTCGCCCCCGCCTGGATAGGCATGGCTCGGGCGGCGGTGATGTCGTTGACGTTGGCGGTGCTGAACGCCACGTAAGTAGGCTGCTCGGCGTCGGCATCGTAGATCACATGCATCTTGGCGCCGCAGACCTGCGAGGAGAAGCGCGCCCAATTCGCGCTGCGGCTGTCGAGCGGCAGCGCGGTGGAATCGATGAGATACGTGTTGGCGCCCTCGATCGCGCGCCGCGCCCGGCCACGCTGCGAGCGGCTGACCAGCAATGCGAACAGGTCGGAAAACACGCCGGCCGGCCGGACCTTGTTGGCCTCCGCCAATGTCGAGCGCCGGGCCGGCCGCGCCCCAAGATGGTAGAGCCGATCGGCGTGGCTCTGCTGCCCCGCCTCGATCTCGCGCAGGCTTCCGGCCCCCGACAACTGGGCATGCAGCATGGCCACGAACTGGCTCCTGGTGCTGAACCCGTGCGCCCGCTCGTCGGCGCCATGTTCCTCGACCAACCGATCGAACTCGTTCCATGGGACCCGCTGGAGAATCGCATGGAACACGGTATTCTGGTGCGGCACGGCATTGCCCTCCTCATGTCCGGTAACGTCGCCAACGTCCAGACGCGAGTAGAATCAATGCCGTGCGCTTCGCCAAGCGAAATCCGTGCCGGACAGCCGTGGAACAAGTCCGGCCATGACGATGGGGGTGGTCCAATGCGATCGCGCTAGGGAGGGCGCCGAGATGGTTTCAAGACCCGCGCGAAGTGGCCACATAATGCTGCGCCTGCGAACGCGATGTGGCCACA
>JBAWFF010000369.1:0-8348 GCA_049591635.1 Acetobacteraceae bacterium | reverse complement strand
GCCCTCGGCCCAGGCGTCGGCGCGCGCCGCCGCGAGGTCGGCCAGTGTGAGCCCGCCAGCGGACGGCGCGATCACCTCCGGATCGGGCGGCGGCGGCAAATCGAAATCCTCGTCGAACAGCGCGCCGTACTGCCGGCGCCCGCAGACAAAAGCGTCCATCTAGTACACGAGCTCCTCGTCCTTGCTCTCGCTGATCTCGATGGCGCCCTGCGCGGCGAGCTCCTTCGCCAGCACGACGATCGCCCCCTGCGCCTCGTCCACCGCGCGCAGCTTGACCGGCCCGAGCCCGGCGATTTCCTCCTTCAGCATCTTCGCCGCCCGCTCCGACATGTTGGCGATGAACAGGTCGCGGACGGCGTCGGAAGCGCCCTTCAGTGCGATCGGCAGCTTTTCCTTCTCGACCTCGCGCAGCAGGACCTGGACGCTGGCGGAGGTCAGACGCTGGAGGTCATCGAAGGTGAACATCAGGGCCTTGATGCGCTCCGCCGATTCGCGGTTGCGCTCCTCCAGGGCGGCGATGAAGCGCGTCTCCGCCGCGCGATCGAGATTGTTGAAGATGTCAGCCATCATCTCGTGCGCGTCGCGGCGCGTGCTGCGTGCCAGGTTGGACATGAACTCGGCGCGCAGCGTCTTTTCGACGCCATCGAGCACGTCCTTCTGAACGCTCTCCATCCGTAGCATCCGCATCACCACCTCCATCGCGAACGGCTCGGGCAGCAGCGACAGCACGCGGGCGGCGTGGTCGCCGCGCACCTTCGACAACACCACGGCGACGGTCTGCGGGTATTCGTTCTTCAGGTAGTTCGCGAGGACGGCTTCGTTCACGTTGCCCAGCTTGTCCCACATCGTCCGCCCGGCCGGACCGCGGATCTCGTCCATGATCTGCGACGCGCGCTCCCGCGGGAGCGCCTTTTGCAGCATCCGCTCGGTGCTTTCGAAGCTGCCGACCAGGGTGCCGGTGGCGCCCATGCTCTCGGTGAAGTCGACGAACAGCCGCTCGGCCATGTCGGCGCGCACGCTGCCGAGCTGCGCCATCGCGCTCGACACTTCCTTGATTTCGTCCTCGTGCATCAGCGCGAACAGGCGCGCGCATTGTTCCTCGCCCAACGCGAGCATCAGGATCGCCGCCTTCTGGGCCCCGCTGAGGGAACGGTAGTCGTCGATCTTCAGCACCTCAGCCGTTCTCCTGGCTGCTTATCCAGCCGCGCATGATCGTCATCGTCTCCTCCGGATGGCGCTCCACCAGGTCGGTGATGCGCCGGATCGAGGAGGCGCGCATCTGCCCCTCCACCTGCGCCAGGCTCACCATGCTTTCGTCCTCCAGCAGCGCCGGCATGTCGCGCTCCGCGCCGTCGGGGCGTCCGGCGGGACCGGCGAGCGCGCCGGCCGCCCCACCGCCCAACACCGCGTCGATGTTCGTCCCATACCCCAGCGTCGCCGGCCCCAACGCCGTCAGTCGCGCGACCATCGGGCGGAGGACCGTCAGCAGCGCGACGATCCCGATCAAGCCGAACAACGCCAACTCGGCGAGGCGCATCACGTCGGATTTCTGGAAGTGCATGCCCAACAGGGCCGGCTTCTCCGGCGCGGCCGGGGCTTCGTCGGCGACGAATGGCATCGCCTCGATCCGCACCACGTCGCCGCGCTTCGCATCAAAACCGATGGCGGTCTTCACGAGGTCGCTTATGCGCGCGAGGTCGGGGGCGGTGTGCGCCTTCGCCGCGTCGACCATCACCGCGAGGCTGATCCGCGCGATCCGCGGCTGGTCATGGATCAGCGTGCGGACGGTCTTGCCGATCTCGTAGTTGGTCGTCGATTCCTGGCGGTTCTCCTGGCTGCCGGCCCCCGCCGGGTTCGCGGCGTCCGCATTCGGCAGGTTGTTCTGCACCGATACGGTCTGCCCCGGCTCGGTGCTCTTGGTGGTGTCGGACGTGGTCTGCTCGCTGCGCGGCACCTGGCCGTCGGGGTCGTATTTCTCCTGCGTTTCATGCACCTTGTCATAGTCCATCACCACCGCCGCCTCGGCGCGCACATGGCCGACGCCGAGGCTGCGCTCCAGCATCTCCTCGACCGCGCGCGACAGGCGCAGTTCGGTCGCGCGGCGCATCTCCTCGCCGGTCATGGCGCCGCCGCCCACGGCATCGACCGGCGTGCCGGCGCGCGCCAGCAACTCGCCACGGGAATCGACGATGGCGATATCGTGCGGCTTCAACCCCGGGACGGCGGCGGCGACGAGGTTCAGGACCGCTTGGACGCCCTCGCGGTCCAGCCGCCGCGCGCCGGCCATCGTCAGCAGCACGCTCGCGCTCGCCTGCCGCGGCTCGCGCGCGAACGGCTCCCGTTGGGGCAGCACCAGATGCACGCGCACCGCACGCACCCCGTCGATCGCGCGGATGCTGCGCGCAAGCTCGCCTTCCAGCGCCCGGGTTTGCGCGATCCGCTGCTCGAACTCGGTGCTCGTCATGCCGCCGGCGCCGTGATCGAATATCTCGTAGCCGACCGATCTCCCCGCCGGGAGGCTGGCTTTGGCGAGCGCGACGCGGGCCTGGGGCACCAGGTCGGCCGGCACCATGATCGCGGTGCCGCCGGCGGCGAGGGTGAACGCTATGTGCTGCTTGGTGAGCAGATCGGACGCCTGCCCCGCGTCATTGAGGTCGAGGCCGCCATAGAGTAGCGCCATCGGCTGGCGCGTCGAGGTGAGCGCGAGGATCGCCAGCAGCCCGAGCACGGCGGCGCCGACGACTCCCATGGCCGCCAGCCGCACGGCGCCGAGCGCACGCAAACCCTGGATCAGGGGCTGCATGGCGGGAGCTGCTCGTGTGTCGGGTGGCTGGACCGCATCGCCCTGATCCCGCGGCGTCCTGCCGCCAGGCGATGCTAGAAGGCGAGGCTTACCCAGGAGTTAACGGCGCGGCGCAGGTGTCTGGTAAGCGAAGGCTCATCCCTGATCATGGCCTGATCCGTCCCGGCCGGACGATATCGTCGAAGCGCGCCGGCAGAAGGGTCGGCTCTCCAGGGTGGCCGACCAGCACAGTCATCCGCCCCGGCCCGATCACGTCATGATCGTGCCAGCAACCGAATGCCCAATCGATCGGGTACAGACCTGGTTGCAGATCAAACCGGGCGGCATCGAATGCCTTCGAGAAGTCCTTCACGACGGCGAGCTCCAGGTTCGAGACGATCCGACGTGACGCGAACCCCATGCGCACCAGGCAGTTTGCGATCGGGGCGGCGGGGCGTTCGACGCGAACCGAGAGCGCATACACCCCAGCGGTTCTGACCGCGAGGAAGCCCGACCCGACCCCGACATACAATGAGCCCTTCGGTCCTCCCGCCGCGATTTGCGCCATGTCGACGCTCGGCCCATCAACGGAGAAGGCGGTCAAAGGGATCGGTTGGAGATTGACGTCGAGCGTCGGGCTCACCTGGATCGGATTGGCCGTCACCCGCCACCCCACTTCATAGCCGGTCAACGCGCCATCCGCCCCCATCGGCGGTAGCGGTCTGGCCAGTGGAACTGCTCGCGGCTCGCTGGCGGCGCTGCTCCAACCCGCGGGGCCATGCCATACGGCCCAGCGGGGCGGTTGATATGTCATCCCCTTCACCGCCAGGACGCTTCCCCATAGGGCGCCCCCCAGCAAGGCGCCAAGGAGTGGCGCCGGCCCGAAGAGCAGGGCCGCCCGATAAAGCCCATCCTGGCGCCAGAGCCGGCTATGGATGAAACCGAGTTTTCCGAAGAATCGATTCATTACATGGCTGCGATCGCCGACTCGATATCGCTCGGTGTCAGCTCGTTCAGGTCAACGTTACCGTCCGCCAAATGCGGGGCGATCCGCACCGCTTGTGCCTCGCGGGCCCGTTCGAGCAGCGTCCGTGCGGTGCGCGCGTTGCCGAAATCCGGGTTCTGGCTCGCACGTGCGAAGAACGCCTTGACGAGCTGATCGGAGATTGCGCTAAGGCGCAGCCCGTCGCGCCGAGCCGTGGAATGCATGATCGCCACCAACTCATCGGCGTCATAGCCGTCGAACCGGATCGTCTTCGTGAAGCGCGACGGCAGGCCGGGATTACTCGCCACGAATTGCCGCATCTGCTCGGGATAACCTGCGACGATGACAACCAGCCGGTCACGCTTGTCCTCCATCTCCTTCAGCAATGTGTTGATGGCTTCCAATCCAAACGCATGGCTTTGTCCGGGGTGGTCGACAAGCGCGTAGGCCTCGTCGATGAAGAGAATGCCGTCGAGCGCTTCGGCCACCCTTTCCTTGGTCTTCAGTGCCGTCTGCCCGACGTAGCCGGCGACCAGACCGGCCCGGTCGGTCTCGACCAGATGGCCCTTCTCCAACACGCCGAGATCGTGCAGGACCGAGCCATAGAGGCGGGCAACCACAGTCTTGCCGACACCGGGCGGTCCCGCGAACACCATATGGAGGGAAATGGCCGCGACCGGCAGACCCTGCTCGCGCCGGGCGGTTTCGACCCTCAGGCGCTGGATCAATGTGCTGATTTCGGCTTTGACGGTATCGAGGCCGATCATGCGCGCCAGCTCGTCGAGCGCGTCGATGCCCGACGTGGCGCCGTTGGCGTCCGTCAGGCGAATCCGGGAGCGTGGACGCAGGCGGTAGGGGCCAGAGCGGCTGCCGCCGACCACTTGCGGCCATAGCCGTACCACGCGGCCAGCCCAGTACAGACTTGCCGATGCCACCAGCGCGGCGAGGAGGGTATATCCTAGCCAGGGCGGCAGAGAAGGAGTGATCCTGAACGCGGCGAGGATGCCGAGAAGGCTCATCATCAGCATACTGAGACCGACAACTGGACTCGGCCCGAGCTGGACCTTCAGCCACTGACCGATCCTAGCCACCGGGCTGCTTACAGCGCTTGCTCGGATGCCATGTCACCTCACGAGTCGCCTCGCCACCCCGCGCCGACACCCATGCCGGCACCAGGGCGACGATCGCGCTCCCCCCGGCGTTCATCGCCATCAACGTGCCGTGTCCCGTTTCGTATGGGCCGGGATACGGAATGGCGATGCGCACCGGTATGTCGGTCAGTTTGAAAACCGGCGAAAAATAGGTCCCTGATCGTAGGCGAACCGTTCCGGCTGGCTGCGCCGCCGCGCGCCCCAGGGAGACCCATGCCAGTGGTCGCGGGCAGCCGCCTGTGCGCTGCCTGAACTGCGCCAGGAAGGCCGTGGATCCGTTCATCGTCGTCAATGCGCCCGGGACATCTCGATCATCGACCTGGGCCAACTCGCTCGTGGCCGCCTCAGCGCCGCCATCTGGCGCCGTCGCGGTGAAGGCACCTGACACGAGCCACACCCAACAGACAACGCAGGACAGCACGGCGACCGCCGCGGCGGGCCAAAGCCCCGGGACTCCGCCACGGCCTTCCGTCCACGCTCCGGCCGCCGTGATCCGTCGCTCTGACTCGGACTCCTGCATCATCAGCGCTTTTTTTCGTTGCGGGGCGAGCCTACGGCCCCGCGGGGGGCAAGGGAAGGACGACCTCCCGGATCGTCGAAGGAAACTGCTATAAGGCGACGACGAGCATCGACCCCCCGGCTGCCACGCCCGGCTCGGGGTGGCGCCGGAAAGCGGGGCGTTCGACCGGAGCGCGGGGGGACTGCATTGGATGCGGTTCAGTAAGCCAACTGTTCGGTCGTCACCGGCACCCAGCGGCCGTTCTTCACGACGGTCAGGAAGGATGCCGCCTCCGCGTGGTGCTGGTCCGGCCCCAGCTTGTATGTGGTCCCGAAAATATCCGTATACTCGTGCATCGCCTCCATCGCGGTGATGAAGCTGTCGGTGGTTAGGTCCTTGCCGGCCCGCTGCAAGGCCATGATCACCATCTGCGCCGCCGAGTAGCCCACTTCGCCGTGGAAATTGGGCGCGATGCCGAACCGCGCGGTGTACTCCTTGGCGAACGCCTGCACAGCCGGGCGGGGATCGTCGGGATAGGCATACAGCACCGGGGTCATGCAGAAGGTTCCCTCGGCCGCGCCGCCCGGCAAGGAGGCAACGGCGGTGTCGTAGGAGGCGAACTGGCCGACCAGGTCGGGGTTCCAGCCCTGTTTGCGAACCGTCGAGATGATGATGTTGGTGTCGCGCACGATCGTGCCCAGCCCGATGAAGTCGCAGCCCGCGTCGTGCAGCTTCTGCACGTCGGCGTTGAACTCCACGTCGGTCGGCTTGTGCGCGGTGGTGGCGACCACCGGCAGGTTCAGCGCCTTCGCCTCGGCGACGATGCCGGCCAGCACGTCACGGCCGAAATCGGTGTCCTGGTACATCGCGCAGATCTTCGTCCGATGCCGCTGTTCGACGAAATACTTCACGGCGGCGCGCATCTCGTCGTAGTACGACGCGAACTGGCCGAACTTCAGCCGGTTGAACGGCTCGTACATCGACCGCGCGGCGGTCAGCGGGAACACGTTCGGCACGCCCTTGGCGAGCTGCATCGGCAGCTGCGCCTGGTTCAACGGCGTGCCGCCATCGGCCAGCGCGAGGAAGATGTGGTCCTGGTTCAGCAGCTTGTTCATGCCCTGCACGGCGCGCGGCACGGTGTACTGGGTATCCTCCACGACGTAGCGGATCTTGCGGCCATTGATGCCGCCCTTCGCATTGATGTCGTCGAAGGCCATGCGGATGGCGTTGGAGTTGTTGACGCCCTGGATCGCCGTGACGCCCGACAAATCGGTCGTGGTGCCAATCACGATCTCGGTCGGGGAGACGCCCTGCGTCGGGCCGGCCGCGACGGCGGAGCCAACGAGTCCGACAAGGCCAGCCGCGGCGAGCAGGGTGCGTGGTAGCTGAAATGGGCGGGCGAAGACTCGACGGATCGACATCAAGGACCTCCAAGTTTCTTTCATTGCGCCGCAAGCCTTGGGCCCGCGCGTGGCGCCCGGCAAGGGAGCCGTCCCTAGCGGTGGCCGGCGCGACGCCGTCCGGCGCTAAGGATCGCCGCGCAAAGAAGGGCGGCGACCACGGCGATCATCGCGATGCCGAAGGCGTGCCCGTAAGCCGCCGGACCCGTCCCCGAGCCGAGCACGCCGAAGAACAGCGAGCCGATGGCGGCGACGCTGATCGCCGCGCCGATTTGCAGCATGGAGTTCACCACGCCCGCGGCGACGCCGCCCTGCGCCGGCGGGACGTCCTCCAGCGCGACGTTGAACAGCCGGGGCATCGCGATCCCCTGGCCGAACCCCGCCAGAAGGATCGTCGCGGGCAATACCCAGCCCTCGGCCCGCGTCGCGACGGCCACGGCGATCGCGGCGTAGCCAACGACTTCGATGCTCATCCCGATGGTCAGCAGCTTGCCGCGGAAGCGTGCCAGCAGCGGGGCGCTCGCCAGCGGTCCGAGGAACATGCCGATCCCGTACGGCAGGATGGCGAGGCCGGTGTGCAGCGCGTCGAGCCCCAGCCCGTCCTGACGATCGAGCGCGAACAGCAGGTAAAAGGGCGACGTGAAGAAGAACAGCGTGCCGACTAGGGTGCCTCGTCGGAAGCTTGGGATACGCAGCAGGGTGAGCGAGACCAATGGCATCCCGCCGCGCGTCGCCAGTCGCTCCTCGTAGAGCAGAAACGCGACGAGCAGCAGCGGGGCGGCGGCGAGCATCGCCAGCGTCCAGGCCGGCCAGCCGTGCTGGCGCCCCTCCGACAACGGCAGCACAAGGCAGGCGAGGGCGAGCGAGATCAGCGCGGCGCCGCCGAGATCGAGCCGTGGCCGCGCCGTCGCGCTGGTCTCGGGCACGAACAGCCAGGCGCCCAGCATGGCCACCGCCCCGATCGGCAGGTTGACCAGGAAGATCGCCCGCCAGCCGAGGCCGAACGGGCTGAGCGATACCAGGACGCCGCCACCCAACTGGCCCGTCGCCGCCGCCAGCCCCATCATCGACCCATACACGCTGAGCGCCCGCGCCAACGCCCGGTCCTCGTCATACATCGCGCGGATCGAGCCGAGCACCTGCGGGGCCAGCATCGCCGCCGCCAGCCCCTCGGCGACGCGAGCGATGACCAGCAGGCCGGCGGTCGGCGCGAGACCGCACAATGCCGAGGCGACGGTGAAGCCGGCCATCGACAGCATGAACAGGCGCCGCCGCCCATAAAGGTCGCCGAGCCGGCCGCCGGTGATGAGGAAGACCGCGTAGCCCGCCGCGTAGCCCGAGATCACGAGTTGCACCTGCGCCGGCGTCGCACTCAGTCCCTGCTGGATCGACGGCAACCCGACATTGACGATGAAGAAATCGACCGGCGGCAGGAAGCCGCCGATCAGCAGGATAACGAAGGCGAGCCACTGGCGCGCAGGTGGGGGCAACGCCGGTCGCGCCGGCGCCGCGGCGTCGCGAGAGGGCGAGG
>JBAWFF010000368.1:0-2479 GCA_049591635.1 Acetobacteraceae bacterium | reverse complement strand
CGCCCGGCACCGGCGCCGCGCCGACCGCCGGGCAGTCGAACGCACGGGCGGCCTCGCTGCCCCCGGGACCGACGCTGGCGACTGATCGAAGGTCCGCGACGAGCGTCGGCGAGACGTCCGGGACGCCGCGGTTGCCGAAGCCGACGCGGACATAGTTGGCGATGTCGGAGATTTCCTGATTGCCGAGCGCGCCGGCGAAGCCGGGCATCCGTCCGTAATTGCCCGTGCCGGTCAGTCCTTGCAGGATGGCCGTGACCATGTCGTGCGGGCGGAATTCCTCCACCACCGCGTTGCCGGCCAGATTGGGGATGGCGCCGGAAATGCCTTGTCCCTTGTCTTGGTGGCACTGCGCGCAATTCTCGAGGTAGAGGTTGGTGCCGCGCCGCAGTTCCGCTTGCGTGGCATCGGCCACCTGTGCCGGCCCCTTCCGGTCGGGTCCTTCCTTCAGATAGACGGCGATGGATTTCACGTCGGCGTCGGTCAGGTAGTTCAGGCTGTCATGCACGACCTTGGCCATCGGTCCGAATGCGACACCCATCCTCGCATTCGCGCCCGTCCTGAGGAAGCTCACGATCTGCGCGATCGACTTGTTGCCGATTCCGGCGAGCGGATCGGACGAGATGTTCGGAGCGAGCCACTGCGCGACGGTGCCCCCGGCCAGCGCGGCGGAGGTCTCGGACGCGCCGAGCAGGTTGCGCGGCGAGTGGCAGGCCCCGCAATGGCCGGCGCCCTGCACCAGATAGGCGCCGCGGTTCCAGTCGGCCGAATGCTCGGGGTTCGGCTTGAACGTGCCCGGCGTGAAGTACAGCGTTCGCCAGGCGAGGAGCGAGCTGCGGACGTTGAACGGGAACGCCATCGAACTCGGCGCCCGCGGGGCGAACACCGGCTTGAGCGTGAAGAGGTAGCGTTTGATCGCGAGCACGTCCTCGCGCGTCATCTTCGTGTACGACGGGAACGGCATCACCGGGTAGAGGTATTCGCCGGTATCGCCGATGCCGTCATGGACCGCGGCGTAGAACTGATCGTCGGTCCAGCGCCCGATTCCGGTGTCGCGATCGGGGGTGATGTTGGGCGAGCTTAGCGAGCCGAACGGCGTGCTGATCTCCAGCCCGCCGGCGAACGGCGTGCCGCCTGGACGCGTATGGCACGGCATGCAGTCGGCCGCGCGCGCCATGTAGAGGCCGTAGGCGTCCGAGGCGGGGGTGCCCGCCGGCGGCGTCTGCGCGCGAGCGTCCGGGATGGCGAGGGCGCCGGCGGCGAGCAAGATCGTGGCCCCGGCCAATAGGCTGGCTCGCGATGACCATGACATCGGTTTCCCCTCCGCACGACCAGCCGACGATTTGATGGTAGAGTGATACGGCCGATCGCGCCAGCGCACCCGATGCGTCTTCGTCATCGCGAGCCGCCGCTTGGCGGCGTGGCGATCCAGGCGAGACGCACCGTGCCGTGGGCCGGGGCGGGCGGCCCGAGATCAAGCGGGTGTTGTTCATGGCGGCGATGGTCGCGGCAAAGCATGATCCAACGCAGCGCGCTTTTTACCAGCGGCTCTTAGCCAATGGGAAAAAGCCGCTCGTCGCGCTCACCGCTATCATGCGTAAGCTCGTGATTGTGTGCAACGCGTTGCCGCGGCGGAGCGCAGTCGCTGGCAACGCCTAACGCATTGGGAGAGCTGTGGGTAAGTGGCTCGCCGGAGCGACCGTCATAGAGTCTGGCGCAGGCGGGCCACCTACCCACAGCTCTCCCCCCCGACGTTGTTGCGGAGGCGTTGGCACTAAGTGAGTTGATGACGAGCGTGGCGATTCAACCAGAAACGATCGTGCTCTAGCCCGGCCCTTCCCGTCATTCCCGCGCAAGCGGGGAGGTGGATTCACATTTGAAGTGCAACAGGTGGTTGAGGAATAGCTCGGCGGAGGTTTTGAAGCCAAGGCATTTACGTGGGGTGTTGTTATGCCCCCGGGCGATGGCGTCGATCTGCCGAGATGAGCATTGGCGCCGGTCCGCTTGACGCGGCAGGAAGCGGCGCAGGCGCCCGTTGGCGTTTTCGATGCCGCCCTTTTGCCGCGGGCTGTAAGGATCGCGGAAGTAGGTGTCGATGCCGAGCGCATCGCGCAGTTCGCGGTGGTTGGCGAACTCGGTGCCGTTGTCCTGGGTCAAGGTGCGGCGCAATTGGGGTGGCAAGCGCGACAGCCAATTGTGCAACTGGGCGGCGGTTGGTTCGGCTTTACGGCTAGACGGCTTGGCGAGCAGGACAAATCGCGAGGCGCGTTCCTGGGCGACGAGGATCGATTGGCCGTAGCGGCTGAACAGCAGATAGTCGGCTTCCGGTCACGTCCCGAGGCGTGGTGTAGGAGCTGTGGGTAAGTAGCCCGCCGGAGCGACCGCCGAGAGTCTGGCGCAGGCGGGCTACTTATCCACAGCGGTGGTCACCGTGGCGGCGATGGGTAGGGTTGGGTTGTCGAGACACAACTCAAACCCGAGG
>JBAWFF010000367.1:0-22492 GCA_049591635.1 Acetobacteraceae bacterium | reverse complement strand
GACGATCCTCGACGAACTCTGCGCCGAGCTTTCGCTCCTGCGCGCGCCGGCCACGCCTGATAGTCCCCGCGCGCACGGCGCCACGGCCCGGCGGATGCAGTCGGCCGTCGCGCCCCATGCCGTCGCGGCGTTCATCACGCCGATGGCCGCGGTCGCCGGCGCGGTCGCCGAGGAGGTGCTCGCCGCCATGCAGGATGTGACGGACCTATCTCGCGCCTACGTCAATAACGGCGGTGACATCGCGCTGCACCTGGCGTCGGGCGAGCGCCTCGCGCTGGGGCTGGTCGACCGACCCGACCAGCCCTCGCTGTTCGCCCGCACGACCGTCGAGGCGGCGGAACCGGTGCGCGGGGTTGCCACCAGCGGCTGGCGTGGGCGCAGCCACTCCCTCGGCATCGCCGACGCCGTCACCGTACTCGCCGACACCGCCTCGGCCGCCGACGCCGCCGCGACAATGATCGCCAACGCGGTGGACCTCCCCGGACATGCCGCCATCACCCGGCTTGCGTGTAGCGAGATCGACCCCGATAGCGACCTCGGCGACCGACTGGTCACGCATGACGTGGGCGCGCTGGCCGACGACGAGATCGAGGCGGCGCTAGCAAACGGCGCCACCACCGCGCGGGGATTCGTGGCGGCGGGGCTGGTGCGCGCGGCGGCGCTTCACCTGCGAGGCGTGACCCTTGTCGCCTGAGCGGACCTTGACGCAATCGAGGCCCGCGCCTACTCCCAAGCGTGAACAAAGCGTCGGCGAAACGAGCCGGCGCCACCGACAGGGAGAGAAAAAATGCCGAACGTGAGGCCCTGGCTGAACGCGTTGCTGTGCGCCGCGATATCCTTGCCGGCGGCCGGATTGATCGACGCCGGAACGGCCCGCGCCGCCGGCCCGATCGTCATCGGCGCCACCACGTCGGAGACCGGGCCGCTCACCGAGGACGCCGACTACCAGAACCGCGGCATCCAACTCGCGATCGCGGTGGCGAACGAGCATGGCGGTTGGTTGGGGCGCAAGCTCGAACTGAAACTGTATGACGACAAGAGCGATCCTGGCACCGCGGTGCGGCTCTACACGCGGCTGATCACCGCCGACAAGGTCGATCTGCTGATCGGTCCCTATTCCAGCGGCATCACCCAGGCGGTCGCGCCGCTGATCAACAAATATGAATACGCCACGATCGATCCCGGCGGCTCGTTGCCCGACATCTTCGTTGCAGGCAACAAATGGAACCTCCAGGGAACCGCCTCCTCGCTCCAATATCTCGACGAGGTGCTGCCGATCGCCAAGAAGGACGGCGCGAGCACGGTCGCCGTGCTGGCGCTGAAATCGGCCTATTCGCTCGCCTGCTACAAGGCCCGCGTCGAGCAAGCGGAAAAGCTCGGGATGAAGGTGGTGTACCAGACCACCTACTCCTTGCCGCAGCCGGACTTCGCCGCGATCGGGCTGGCGATCAAGAACGCGCATCCCGACGTGGTGCTGGGCTGCACCTACTACCCCGACGCGGTCGGGCTGACACAAGCGCTGCACAACCAGGGCTTCGCACCGAAATACCTCGCCGAGACGATCGGCCCGGTCGAGGCGGCGTTCGGCAAGGCGGTGGGCAGCCTCGCCAACGGCATCATCTCCAACACCGGCTGGTGGGCCAACTTCAAGACGCCGGGCAACGCCGAATTCGTGGCGGCCTACAAGGCGAAATACAATCAGGCTCCCGACTACCACGCCGCCACCGGGTACACCGCGGTCGCAGTGCTCGGCGACGCGGTGGCGGCGACCAAGTCGCTGGACCAGACGAAGATCCGGGACTGGCTGCTGCACAACCACCCGGAGGCGCTCCTGGGCACGTGGAAGGTGAGCCCGAACGGCCTCAACGAAGGGTTCTCGCAGAACCTGGTGCAGGTTCAGGACGGGGTGATCAAGCTTATCACGCCGCCCGATCTGGCGGAGGCCAAGCTGATCGTCCCGTACCCCGGCAAGTGAACGGCGGCAGCGCCGACAGCGCGGCATAGACCATGCTGGCGGTGCAGCTTCTGATCGACGGCCTCCTGCTCGGCGGCACCTATGTGCTGATCGCGCAGAGCCTGAACCTGATCTTCGGCGTCATGGGCGTGGTCAACCTCGCCCATGGCAGCTTCATCGTACTGGCCGGGCTGTTCACGGTCTGGTTCAGCACGCACAGCAGCGCGAGTCCGCTGATCGTGCTGCCGGTCGTGTTCGTCGTGATGTTCGGCGTCGGCGCCGTGTTGCAGCCGCTGCTGCTCGAGCCGCTGGTGAAGTACGGAAGCCGGGCCGAACTGCTGAGCCTGATGGTGACGTTCGGCCTCGACTACGTGCTGGTGGAACTGGCCTTGCAGGTGTTCGGCACGGACTACGTCTCGCTGCCCTATCTCCAGGCCACCTGGACGATCGGCGCGGTCACCATCGGCAAGGCGTTGTTCGTCTCCGGCGCGTGCGGCGGCGTGCTCGCGATCCTGCTGCATCTCGGGCTCAACCGCACGCCGCTCGGCAAGGCGCTGCTCGCCGCGTCGCAGAGCTCGATCGGGGCGGAGAGCTGCGGGATCGACGTAAGACGGATGCGGCTGATGGCATTCGCGGTCGGCGTCGGGCTGGCCTCGGTCGCCGGCGTGCTGCTGGTGCTAGTCATCCCGATGGCAGCGGAGTCGGCCGACAACATCACCATCCTCGCGTTCGTCATCATCGCTCTCGGCGGCCTCGGCAACTACGTCGGCGTGGCGATCGCGGCGGTATTGCTTGGCGTCGCGCAGTCGGTGGCGGGCTTCTACCTCGGCGGCGACGCTGAAAACGTGCTGCCCTACGTGCTGCTGATCGGGTTCATGGCGGCGCAGCCGCATCGGTTCCAGCGGAATTCGCTGCGTGGCTGATCGCCCTTCGAGGGAAAGCGGGACGCTGCGGGGCGCGGCGATCGCGGTCGTGCTGGCAGCCGCCTTCATCGCGGTACCGGTGTTCGGCTCGCGCTACACGCTGCAATTCGGCGCCGACATCCTGATTTTCACCGGGATGGCCTACGGGTGGAACCTCATCAGCGGCTTCACCGGCTATCTGTCCTTCGGGCAAGTGTCGTTCTACGGCATCGGCGCCTACGCGACCGGGCTGCTGATCCAGCACACGCCGATTCCGTGGTATCTCGCGATCTGTCTCGGCGCCGTGGTGGCGGCGATCGCGGCGGCGCTGCTTGGCCCGATCATGCTGCGCCTGCGTGGCATCCTGTTCGCGCTCGGCATGTTCGGATTGGCGCGCATCCTCGCCGTGGTGTTCTCCGACTGGGGCTACGCCGGCGGCGGCAGCGGCATGACGTTGCCGGCCCAGCTGACGCCGATCGGCGTCTATGTTTTCGCCGGCGGCATCGCGCTCGCCGGCTTCGCGCTCACCGCCTGGGTCGCGCGCGCCGGGTTCGGGCTCGACGCGATGAGCGTACGCGAGGACGAGGAGGCGGCGACCGCGCTCGGCGTGCCGGCGACGCGGGTGAAGGTCATCGCGTTCATCGTCAGCGCGATGCTGCCGGCGTTGGCCGGCGGGTTGGTGGCGTGGAACCGCAGCTACATCGATCCGCCCAGCATGTTCGATCCGACGATCGACCTGCAAACCGTGGTGTTCGTGCTGTTCGGCGGCATCGGCACGGTGGCCGGCCCATTCCTCGGCACCTTGGTGCTGATGATCGTGGGCGAGCAATTCCTGGTCTATTTCCCCAACCTGGAACTGGCACTGTTCGGACTGGTGGTGATCCTGACCGTGCTGGTGTTTCCGGGCGGGCTCGTCTCGCTCGCCAATCGGTTCGGCTGGCTGCGCCGGCCCATCGTGCTGGCGCCATCCGCCCTACCGGAAGGCGCGGCGCCGCAGGCGCGCGCGCAGACGGTCGAAGGCGTGCCGGTGCTGGAAGTGCGCGACCTGACCGTACGCTTCGGCGGCCTGGTGGCGCTTGATAACGTCTCCTTCGTCATCGGCGCCGGCGAGACGGTCAGCATCATCGGTGCGAACGGAGCGGGCAAGACGACACTGTTCAACACCATTACCGGATTCGTCCCGCCCACATCCGGCGACATTCTGTTCATGGGCAATTCGGTCGCCAGGCTGCCGGCATTCCGGCGCGCCCGGCTCGGCATGGCGCGCAGCTTCCAGATTCCGCGCGTGATGGGCGAGATGACGGTGTGGGAGAACGTGGTGCTGGCGGCGCGGCACGGCCGACAGGGCCACCGCGCGGTCGATCACGCCGCCTGGGTGCTTCGCACCGTGGGGTTCGACACGGCGTGGCTCGATCCCGTGGCGCGACTGTCTCCCGGGCTCCAGCGGCTTCTGGAGTTCGCACGCGTGCTGGCGCTGAACCCCGAGCTGGTGCTGCTTGACGAGGTGATGGCGGGCATGACGCGCGACGAGCAGGAGGATGTGCGCGCGGTGATCCGTCGCCTGAAGGATTATGGCGTCGCCGCCGTCGCCTGCGTCGAACACGTGATCGCCGCGATCGCCGATCTGTCGGACCGGATGGTGGTCCTCGATTTCGGCTGCAAGATCGCCGACGACACGCCCGCCCGCGTGCTGCAAGACCCGGTGGTGGTGCGCGCCTATCTCGGCGAGCCGCAATGAGTGAAGCGGCGGTGCCGGCGCTGGCGTTGCGTGACGTCGTCGCCGGGTTCGGCGCGCTGACCATCCTCAACGGCGTCTCCCTGGACGTCGGCGCGAGCGAGGTGGTGGTCGTGCTGGGGGCCAACGGCGCCGGCAAGACCACGCTGTTTCGCGCGATCGCCGGGCTGCTCGCGCCCCGTGGTGGCGACATCAGCCTGTACGGGAAATCGATTGCCGGCCGGCCGGCGCATATGGTTACCCGCGCGGGAATCGGACATGTGCCGAGTGGGCGGGAGCTGTTCCCCCGCTTGTCAGTCCTCGATCATCTGGACCTCGGCGGCCGGCTGTGCGCGCCGGATCGGCGTGCCGCGCTGCTGGCGCAGATGTTCGAGATATTTCCGGTACTGCATGACCGCTTACGCCAACGCGCGGGTACACTGTCGGGCGGGGAGCAGCAGATGCTGGCGATCGCACGCGCGCTGATGACCGATCCGCGTGTCCTGCTGCTCGACGAGCCCTCCACCGGGCTCGCGCCCAAGATCGTGATGTCGGTATTCGCCACATTGCCTATGCTGCGCCAGCAAGGCGTAAGCGTGCTGCTGGCCGAGCAGAGCATGACGCTCGGGCTGTCGGCGGCCGATCGTGCCTATGTCATCGACCACGGGCGGATCGTGCTGTCCGGCTCGGCCGCCGAACTGGCGACCGACTCTCGGGTCGTGGACACTTATCTCGGGCGGTGACGGCGATGGATGAGTTGATCCTCGATAGCGTCGCGCGGTTCCTGCAACGCGACGTGAAGCCGTATGTGAAGCAGCTTGAACACGACGACGAGTACCCGGCCGAGATCGTCGAGCGGATGAAGGCACTCGGACTGTTCGGCGCGACGATCCCGGCGGAATATGGCGGGTTGGGGCTGAGCTGCACGACCTATGCGCGGATCGTCGAGGCGGTGTCCACGGTCTGGATGTCGCTTTCCGGCATCTTCAACTCCCACCTCATCATGGCCGCCGCGGTTCAGCGTTTTGGAGCGGCGGAGCAAAAGCGCGACTTCCTGCCGCGTTTCGCGAGCGGGGAGTTGCGCGGCGGGCTGGCGCTGACCGAACCCGATTGCGGCACCGACCTCCAGGCGATTCGCACGAGCGCGCGGCGTGACGGCGAGACGTATGTCGTCAACGGCACCAAGACCTGGATCTCCAACGGCATCCAAGGCCAGTGCTTCGCGCTGCTGGTGAAGACCGATCCGGACGCGGCGCCGCGCCATCGCGGCATGAGCCTGTTCCTCGCCGAGAAGGGTCCCGGGTTCACCGTCAGCCGCAAGCTGGAAAAGCTAGGCTACAAGGGGATCGACAGTGCGGAACTGGTCTTCCAGGACTACCGGATTCCGGCGAGCCGGCTGATCGGCGGCGCCGAGGGGCGGGGGTTGCAGCATACGCTTGGCGGGCTGGAGCTGGGGCGCATCAACGTCGCCGCGCGCGGCGTGGGCGTCGCCCAGGCGGCGTTGAACGAGGCCGTCTCCTACAGCCAGCTTCGGAAGACATTCGGCAAGCCGATCTGCCAGCACCAGGCAATCCAGACCAAGCTGGGCGACATGGCGACGCAGGTGCAGGCCGCGCGCCTGCTGGTCGGGAACGCGGCACAGGCGTACGATCGCGGCGATCGCTGCGATATGGAGGCCGGCATGGCGAAGCTGTTCGCGACCGAGGCGGCGGTGAACGTCAGCCTGGAATCGATGCGTATCCACGGCGGCTATGGGTATTCGACGGAGTTCACCGTGGAGCGGCTCTATCGCGACGCGCCGCTCCTGGTGATCGGCGAAGGTACCAACGAGATGCAGCGGATCATCATCGCCCGCCAGCTCATCGAGCGAAACCCGGTCTGACGCGCATGGGACCGCTGCACGGGGTACGCATCATCGCCGTCGAGCAGTACGGCGCCGGCCCGTACGGTTCCATGCAGCTCGCCGATCTCGGCGCCGAGGTCATCAAGATCGAGAACCCGACGGATGGCGGCGACATGGCGCGCCGCGTCGGCCCGTTCTTCGTCGGCGACAACGACAGCTTGTTCTTTCAAAGCTTCAATCGCAACAAGCGCGGTGTCACGCTCGACCTGAAACACCCTAAAGCGCGCGGCGTCCTGCACGCCCTGGCGGCGCGGGCGGACGGGATGCTGGACAACCTTCGTGGCGACCTGCCCGACAAGCTTGGTTTGACGTACGCAGCTCTCGCCTCGGTCAACCCCAGGATCGTCTGTGCCCACCTGTCGGCGTATGGCCGCACCGGATCGCGGGCGGCGTGGCCGGGGTACGATTATCTGATGCAGGCCGAGGCCGGCTACCTGTCGCTGACCGGCGAGCCTGACGGGCCACCGTCCCGCTTCGGGCTGTCGATGGTCGATCTGATGACCGGGCTGTTCGCCGCCTTCGCGATGGTCTCCGGCGTGCTGTCGGCGCGCGCGAGTGGGGTCGGACGCGATCTTGACGTGAGTTTGTTCGACGCCGCGTTGCAGAATTTGAACTACCTGGCGACGTGGTATCTGAACGCCGGCCACGAACAGGGGCGCGAGCCTCGCTCCGGCCATCCCTCTCTGGTCCCCAGCCAGCTCTACCGTACACGTGACGGCTTCATCCTGCTCATGTGCAACAAGGAGAAATTCTGGCCGATCCTGTGCGACCGGCTCGGGCGCCCGGAATGGGGTGACGATCCGCGTTTCCGCACATTCGCGGACCGGCTCGCGAACCGCTCGCTGATTACCCAGTTGCTCGACGGGGCGCTGTCGGCGCGCACGACCGCCGAGTGGCTCGCCCATTTCGCGGGTGAGGTGCCGGCGGCGCCGGTGAACGACATCCGCACCGCATTGGAGAACTCGTTCGTCGCGGAACGCGGGAACATCCGGGACTATACAGGCGTGCGGATGGTCGGGACGCCGATCGACACCGGGGGTGACGCGCTCCCGCATCAGGCGGCGCCGTCGCTCGGCGCCGACACCGACGCGGTGCTGCGGGAGGCGGGTTTTTCGGACGCGGAGATCGGCGGGCTGCGGGACGACAAGGTGATCTGACCGCGCGAGGTCAGGCCATCGTCAGCCCGCCGGAGACGCTGATGGTCTGCCCGGTCATATAGGCCGCGTCGTCGCTCAGCAGGAACGCGATCAGCCCGGGATAGTCCTCCGGCTGGCCCAGCCGGCGCAGCGGGATGGCCCGCGCCAGCGCGTCCTTCAACTTCTGTCCCCCGGCCATGTCAGCGGTGAAGCCCTCGAACAGCGGGGTCTCCGTCGGGCCGGGGCAGAGGCAGTTCAACGTGATGCCCTTGCGCGCCATCTCGCGCGCCATCGTCTTGGTGAAGGCGATGATGCCGCCCTTGCACGCGGAATAGACTGCCTCGCCGGACGATCCGACCCGGCCGGCATCGGATGCCACGTTCACCACGCGCCCGGCCCCGCGCTCGGCCATGCGGCGCAGCACGGCTTTGTGCAGGTTCAGCGGGCCGATCAGGTTGATCGCGATGATGCGATCCCACAGCGCGCGATCGGTGTCGAGGAACGCCCCGGCCTTATCCCAGCCGGCGACGTTCGCGAGCCCGTCGATCGGGCCGGCGTCCGTTTCGAAGGCTGCCACCGCCGCTTCGACCCGCGTCTCGTCGGAGATGTCCACGCCGTACGCCCGGGCTTTGCCACCGGTGCATTCGCCGGCGACGCGCGTTGCGCCGGGTTCGTCGCGATCGAGGATGCCGATCACGCAGCCCTCGTCGGCCAGCCGCAGGCAGGTGGCCCGCCCGATGCCGCTCGCCCCGCCGGTGACGATCACGCGCTTGCCGGTCAATCCCCGCATTCTCTTGCTCCCTCTCCGGCGAAGGCTACGCTGTGGGCGGCGACGTGGGAACGGTGATGACAGAGATCGGCGGCTACGAAGTCCTGGGACTCGGCATCTATTTCGAGGATCTGCCGATCGGGCGGAAGTTCCGCACCATCGGCCGCACGTTGACCGAAGCCGACCTGGTCAACTTCATCGGGGTGACCGGGATCACCGAAGTCCTGTTCTCCAACGTCGAGTTCCTGAAGGCCGAAAGCGACATCAAGCAGCGCGTCGTGCCGGCGGCGATGGTCTATTCATTCGCCGAGGGGCTGCTGGTGCACGCGACCATGCAGCACACCGGCTTCGCGTTCCTGAACATGGAGCTGAACGTCGAAGGCCCGACCTTCGCCGGCGACACGATCCATGTGGAATGCGAGGTCATCGAGAGCCGCCGCAGCGCCAGCCGCCCGAATCGTGGATTGGTACGCACAAGCAACCGCGTCGTGAAGCAGGACGGTACGGTCGTGCTGACTTACACGCCGCTGCGGATGGTGAAGGCGCGCACCGAGGGATGACGGCTCAGCCGCCGACCGCGATGTTGTCGTAGACACCGACGCCCTGCACGATCAGGAACTTGCACGGCCCGTCATCGACGCCATGCACATAATGGGCGATTTTCGGACCGACCGCGCAGCGCCCGCCCGGCTCCATCCGGTATTCCGCCCGCGGCGCCCGCGTCTCGACCATCATCGGCCCCTCCAGACAGACGAAATGATCGCTGATCCCGTTATGGTAGTGCCACGGAATGCACTGCCCCTTCGCCAACGTCAGCACCAGCACCCGCATATCGGCGCCTTCTGCGACGGTTTCGCGACCGGCGATCGCCGCGGCTTTGTACGGTCGTACTTCCATGCGCTTGTCCTCCTGCAACGAACTCGGCGAGGTGGCCTCATGGCGCGCATCCTGCCACGCCCGGCCCCGGATCGCGAAACGCGGCGTGATGGTGACGGCTGGACATGTTATCCACATGCGTTTATGCTGTTCCCATGCCCGTGATGGTCCAAATCCGCAATGTCCCCGATACGCTCCATCGGCGCCTCAAAGCGCGCGCCGCCCTGGCTGGGATGTCGCTGTCGGATTTTCTACTTAACGAGATATCCGAGGTGGCTGAGCGCCCGACCATCGAGGAGCTGTGTGCCCGGTTGAAGCACCGGTCCCAAGTGACGCCGTCCGTCGCGCCGGCCGCGGCGGTTCGCACCGAACGCGGCCGCAAGTGATTGTGGTCGACGCCTCGGCTATGCTGGAGGTGCTCCTTCGCACGCCGGCAGCCGAAGCGGTCGCACGGCGGTTGCTCGCCTCTCACCAAACGCTGCACGCGCCGCATCTGCTCGATGTCGAAGTCGCACAGGTCATCCGGCGGTACGCGCTCGCCGGCGAAATCGACTCGGCGCGTGGCGGCGAGGCTCTCGCCGACCTGGGCGACTTCCCGCTGCGGCGATATCCGCACGGCTTTCTGCTCCCGCGCGTGTGGGAACTGCGGAACAACCTGACGGCCTACGACGCGGTTTACGTGGCGCTCGCGGAAGCGCTCGACGCCGCGCTGCTAACCCGTGACCAGCGTCTCGCCGCCGCACCCGGCCATTCCGCACGGGTCGAGTTGGTGTGAGGTCTTGCGACGGCTGCGCCATGAGGCGGCCCTTGCGGTCATCTTACATTGTCGTATATCCTCTTGACCATGCGGGTGATCGCGACACGCTCGTACGATCGGCGTGCAGCGCGGTTGCTAAGCGGGGCGGAGCGCGCTCTGGCCGAGGCGACGATCGCGGCCCGACCGGAGGCGTGGCCGGTGATCCCCAGCACCGGCGGCGCGCGCAAGGCTCGCGTGGCGCGGGGCGGCCGCGGCAAGAGCGGCGGCGCGCGGGTGATCTATTTCGTGTTGACCGGGGCCGGTGTGCTCTACCTGCTCGATATCTACGCCAAGAGCGCGAAGGAGAACCTGACCGATGCGGAGAAGCGCGATATCCGCCACCTCATCGCGGCGATCGAAGCCGAAGCAGAGCCCGCTGGGGCGGCGCCTGATCGCCTCGCTCAATGAGGTGGCGGCGCATGTGCGCGGCGAACTGACCTTACCCGAGTATGAGGTGACGGTCCCGGAGGCGGTGGACGTGGCGGCGCTGCGCGGCAAGCTCGGCTTGTCGCAAGCCCGGTTCGCGCGTGCCTTCGGATTGGACGTCGGTGCGGTCCAGGCGTGGGAACAGCATCGGCGGCGTCCTGATCGCACTGCAAGGGTGCTGCTGGCGGTGATCGCCCGCGAACCGGAGGCGGTGATGCGGGCGCTGGCTACCTGATCGGGCTCCTGTCGCGAGACGGACCGGAGTGCGGCCTGGCGCTCGCTTCAGGTCACCATTCCAATCAGCTCAGTGCCACCTCGAACCCTCGCGCCGTTGCCGGGCGGGCCATCATCTGGCGATACCAGCGCGCGACATTCGGGAACTCCGCGAAATCGACCTGGTGGCGCTCGTGGCGCCACGCCCAGCCCAGGATCGCGAAATCGGCGATCGAGACGTCGCCGGCGACGTAGTCCGCGACGCCCAGCCGCTTGTCGAGCACGCCATACAGCCGGCGCGTCTCCTTCGAGTACCGCTCAAGCCCGTAGCGGCGATCCTGCTCGTTCTCGACTTGCAGGAAGTGATGCACCTGGCCGGGCATCGGCCCGAAGCCACCCATCTGCCAGTTCAGCCACTCGTAGACCGGCACGCGGCGACGCAGATCGGTCGGCAGGAATTTGCCGGTCTTCTCGCCCAGGTACAGCAGGATGGCGCCCGACTCGAACACGCTCAAAGGCGCCCCGCCCGGCCCCTCGGGATCGACGATCGCTGGAATACGGTTGTTCGGACTGATTTTGAGGAACGCCGGTTCGAACTGCTCGCGTTTGGAGATGTTCACGGTGTGAACGTCATAGGCCAACCCCATCTCCTCCAGCGCGACGCTGATCTTGCGCCCGTTCGGCGTGTTCCAAGTCCAGAATTCGATGGGCATGTCGCGGAATTCTCCTCAGTTCCAGACGGCGACGTGCGCGCCAAGTCCCGGCCGGGGCGCCGGCGACGGCTCGCCGACCGGCGTGCCGAGATACAGGAAGCCGACGATCGCGTCCTCCGCCTCCAGCCCCAACTCCCGCTTGACCGCCGGATCGTACGCCGCCGCGCCGGTCTTCCACATCGCTCCAAAGCCCAGCGCCTGCGCCGCCAGCATCACGTTCTCCGCCGCCGCGCCCGCCGCCAGAAGCTGCTCGACCTCCGGGATCTTGTGCTCGCGCCGCACCCGCGCGGCGGCGACCACGATCAGCGGCGCGCGCAACGCCTTGCCACGCTCGCGCGCCAGTTCCTCTGTCGAGACGCCAGGCTCGCGCGACTGCAGCGTGCGGGCCAGCAGATCGCCGAACGCCTCACGCCGCGCTTCTTGGATCACCACGAAGCGCCACGGGCGCAGGCGTCCGTGATCGGGCGCGCGCAGCGCCGCGCCCAGGATCGAATCCAGTGCCGCCTGGTCAGGGCCCGGTTCGGTGAGGCGGGTCGCCGAGTGGCGCCCGGCTAGCAAATCCATCGCGTCCATTCTGGTCTCCGGTGTCGCGCGGCAGACTACGGCGCATCCCGTGTCCCGGCCACCCACACCCCGGCAACGCCGACATTCGCGCTGATCGCCACCGCATCGGCGACGGCGCCGGGCACCAGCCGGCCGCGGTCGGGCAGGCCCAGAAAGTCCGCCGGGGTGGCCGCCGCCATTCGCAATGCCTCCTCCAGCGTCGCGCCCATCAGCGCGACCGCGTTGCGAACCGCGCTTGCCATGTCCAGATGCGCGCCCGCCAGCACGCCGTCCTTGGTGGTCAACCGTCCGTCGGCGACGCGCACCATGTGCCCGTGCAAGCGGAACGCGGTAATGTCGGCGCCGACCGAGGCCATCGCATCGGTCACGAGCATCACTCTCCCCGCCCCCTTCGCCCGCAGCGCAAGGCGGAGATTCGCGGGATGCACATGGTACCCATCGGCGATGATTCCGGCGAAGCCATCGGACGTCAGCGCCGCGCCGACCAGCCCCGGATCACGCCCGGCGAGTGGCGGCATGGCATTGAACAGATGCGTGAAGCCGCGCGCATCCGCCGCCCGCACCTGCTCATACGACGCCGTGCTGTGGCCGACCGCGACAACCACGCCGGCCGCCGCCAGGCGCGCGATCGCATCGGCGCCGACGATCTCGGGCGCGAGCGTCACCAGCAGCGGGCGCGGCGTTTCCTCGCAGAGAAAACAAAGCGCGTCCTCGGTAATCGCGCGCAGAAGCACCTCCGGATGCACGCCCTTGCGCGCCGGGTTGAGGAACGGGCCTTCGAGGTGCAGTCCTAGAATGCCGGGTTCGCCCACTGCCAACGCCGCGCGCACCGCATCCGCGGCGCCGCGCATCGTCGCCTGCGTATCGGTAATCAGCGTCGCCATCAGGGCCGTCGTGCCGAAACGCCGGTGCGCCCGCGCGATCACGCGTAGCGTCGGCAGGTCCGGCGAGTCGTTGAACAGAACGCCACCGCCGCCGTTGACCTGCACGTCGATGAATCCGGGCACGAGGATCAGGTCGTCCGCCAGGCGCTCCGTCTCCATCCCATGCGGAATGTCCGCTCCCGCGCACACATCGCGTATGCGTCCAGCCTCGACGATCAGCGCGGCGTCCGTCCGCATCGCCTCCCCGGTGAACAGTCTCGCCGCATGGATCGCCTTCATGCGCTCGGTTCCGCGAGCGCCGCGCGAAGCCGCCCATGATGGCGTGCGAGCGCCGCCTCCGCCTGCTGGCGATCCAACCCTCGCAGAATCAGCGCCGCCAGCTTCACCTTCCCGTCGGCCGCGGCCAGCGCGACGCGTATCTCCTCCGCCGTCCCGCCCGCGATGTCGGCCAGCATCCGCTCCGCGCGCCGGCGCAGTTTCTCGTTGCGGGCAAGCATATCGACCATGCGCCCGCGATAGACCCGCCCAAGCCGCACCATCAGCGCGGTGGAGAACAGGTTCAACGCCACCTTCTGCGCGGTTCCGGCTTTCATCCGGGTGGAACCGGCGATCGCCTCGGCTCCGGTCTCGATCAGCACCGGACACTCCACCGCTTCCAGCAGCAAGCCGCCGCTATTGGCGATCCCGATGGTCAGCGCCCCGCGCCGCCGCGCCTCGGTCACGCAGGCGACGGTGAACCGCGTCGCCCCGCTTGCCGCGAGGCCCACCAGCACGTCACGCTCGCCGATGCCATGCGCGGCAACCTCGCCCCGCGCCAGATCGTCGCGATCCTCCGCATTCTCGACCGCGCGCAGCAATGCGCCCGGCCCGCCGGCCATCAGCAGGATGAGCCGATCGTCCGGCCAGTCGAACGTGGGCGTCAGCTCCGCCCCGTCTTGCACGGCGATGCGCCCGGAGGTGCCGGCACCCGCGTAGGCGAGCCGCCCGCCATCCGCCAGGCATGACGCGGCGGCCTCCACGGCGCGCGACAGCGCCGCCAGCGCGGGGCCGAGCGCCGCGACCGCCGCCATCTGCCCCTCCCACAGAGCGGCGAGCATGGTCGGGACGTCCCAGGTATCGAGCGCGTCGAAGCGATCGTCGTGCCGCTCGGTGGCGGGTAGTGTCATCAGCGGCCTCTCAAGCGCGGGTCCAATTGATCCTGCAACCCGTCACCCAGCAGATTGAAGCCCAGCGACGCGAGCAGGATGCCCGCCCCGGAGAACACGGCGGGCCAGGGCGACAGGAACAGGAAATTCCGGCTCTCCGCCAGCATCCGCCCCAACGACGGCGTCGGCGGCTGCGTTCCGAGGCCGAGGAACGACAACGAGGCCTCGACCAGGATCGCGGTCGACAGCGAGAGGCTGGTTTGCACCAGAATGATCGCGGCGAGGTTCGGCAGCACATGACGCATCAGGATGCGCGCCGGGCGCGCGCCGAGGGAACGCGCGGCGGCCACCATCTCCCCATCGCGCAGCACCAGCGCCGGTCCGCGCAGCGTACGGGCGAAGATCGGGATGTAGACCACCCCGATCGCCACCGCCGCGCCCAGCGCGCCCGGGCCGAGCACGGCGATGATGCCGATCGCCAGCAGGATCACCGGGAAGGCGAACAGCATATCCATGACGCGCATCACGATACGGTCCGCCCATCCCCCGAGCCACGCGGCCAGTAGCCCGAGTCCGCCGCCGATCGACAATGCGCCGCCGACCGAGACAGCAGAGACCGCGAACAGCGTCCGCAGCCCGAACAGCAGCCGCGACAGCACGTCGCGACCGAGGTTGTCGGTGCCGAGGAGATGCGCCCACGTCGGCGGCGATAGCCGCGCGAGGATATCCTGCGCGTCCGGCGGCCCGGCGATCCAAGGGGCGATCAGAGCAAGCAGCGCAAGAAGCACAACGAGGCCGGCGCCGAGGCGAAGGACAATCTTGTTCACCTCTCCCGCCTCGGCGGGAGAGGTCGGCGCGCCCTTGCGCGCCGGGTGAGGGTGGGCGTGGCGCCGCGAGAAGCCCTCACCCGCCGCGCTGACGCGCGGGCGACCTCTCCCGCGAAGGGCGGGAGAGGTGAAAGGACGCGGTCCTGCACTCTCACGCGCGCAACCGCGGATCGAGCGCCGCGTACAGCAAATCCACGCATGCGTTCACCACCAAGAACACCAGCGTGGCGAGCAGGATCGCCGCCTGCACCAGCGCGTAGTCGCGCTCCGCGATCGCGCCCACCATCAGCCGTCCCAGGCCGGGCAGCGCGAACACCTGCTCCACCACCACCGATCCGCCGAACAGGTATCCCGCGAGTATCCCTGCCGCCGTGGTGAACGGCAGCAGCGCGTTGCGTAGCCCGTGGCGGATCAGCACCGCCCGCTCGCTCAGTCCCTTGGCCCGCGCCGTGCGCACGTAGTCCTGCCCCAATGCCTCCTGCAACGAGGCGCGCAGGATGCGTGCGAGCGCGGCGGTGGCCGGCAGCGCGATCGCCGCGACCGGCAGCGCGACGCGGGCGAGATTGCCCGCCGGGTCGCGTCCGAACGCCATCCAGCCTATCACCGGGAAGCGCGGCGCCAGCGCGGCGACCGCGTAGAGCGCCATGATCCCCAGCCAGAACGGTGGCACGGTCAGCCCGGCGATGCTCGCGAGGCGGACCGCGAGGCCCGGCAGCGGCGCCCGGATCGTCGCCATCGCGCAGCCGAGCGGCACGGCGAGCACGATTGCCAGCAGCAGGCCCAGGAACGTCAGCTCCGCCGTCACCCCGGCCGCTGCGCCGATCTCGCTCAGCACCGGCTGGCCGGTGGCGAGGCTCACGCCGAAATCGCCGCGCAGCGCGTGGCCGAGCCAATGCGCGTACTGCACCACGAACGGCTGATCGAGCCCAAGCTGGTGACGCAACGCCGCCATCGCCGCCGGGGTCACCGCGGCGTTGGCACCCAGCATGAGCTGCACGGCATCACCCGGGATCAGCCGGATCGTCAGGAAGCTGAGCAAGGAGACGCCAAAGCCGGTCAAGATCAGCTCGCCGCCCCGCCCGAGGGCGGCTTGGATCACGGTGCGAGCGTCGCCTCGCGCAATCCGCGCAGCGAGCGCGTCGGGCTGATCCTGAACCCCGTAAGCGTGTCGCGTTCGGCGGTGAACAACGTGCCATAGGCGAGGTGGATCGCCGGGCCGGTGCAGGCGAGGATGCGTTGCGCCTCGTCGTACAGGGTCTTGCGACGCGCCGCGTCGGTCGATTCGCGCGCCTCCGTCAGGATCGCGTCCAATTTCGGGTTGCTGTATTTGTAGACGTTGGTCGCCCCGCCGGTCTGAAACGACCGGCCGAAATAATCGTCGGGGTCGGGCCCGCCGCTGTTCAGCGAGGCGAACGCCGCGAAATTGCCGCCTCGCCAATCCTGGATGAAGCGCCCCGCCTCCTGCACATTCAGCGTGAATTCGATGCCGGCCTTGCGTGCCTGCGCTTGAACCACCTGCGCGACATCGACCACCTGCGGCAGGCTGCCGAGCACGTTCATCGTCACCTTCAGTGGGAGCGTGATCCCGGCCTGTCGCAGCAGCGCCTTCGCTTTTTCCGGGTCGGGCGTGTAGCAAGGGAAGGCCGACACCGGCAGCGCCCAGTCCTTCAGCGCCGGCGACAGCGGCCCGGCGGGCACGCCCTGGCCAAGATAGGCGGCCTGTACCAGCTGCGCGCGGTCGATCGCGTAATCGAGCGCCTCGCGCACCTCCGCCTTGTCGAAGGGCGGGCGCGAGGTGTTCAGGCCGATGACGCTGTAGGCGAGGTCCTGCGTGCTCCGCACAAGCACGCCCGGCTTGCCCTTCAGTTGCAACGCCGTCGCGGCGTCGATTCCCGGCAGCAACTGGTAGGTGCCGCCGGTCAATCCCAACTGCCGGGTCGCCGCCTCCGGCACGATATTGAAGCGCAGCCCGGCGAGCTTCGGCAGCCCCGTATCCCAATAAGCGGCGTTGCGATCGAGCGCGATCAGCGTGTTCGCCTCCCACTGGCGGAAGACGAACGGCCCGGTGCCATCCGGATGGCGCGCGAGGTCGGCCGCCCCCGCCGGCACGATCGCCAGCGCCGCCAACTGGACCAGCAGCGGCGCCGAGGGCGTGGCGAGCACGATGCGCACGCCATCGGCGCCGTCCGGCTCGACGGTCTTCACCATGGCGAAGCGCGACGCGAAGGGCGAGCCGGTCTTGGGATCGCGCACCCGCGCGACAGAGGCGGCGACATCGGCCGGCGTCACTGGCTTGCCGTCATGGAAACGCGCGTTCGGGCGCAGGCGGAAGACGTAGGTGAGCCCGTCTGGCGAGATGGTCCAGGAGGCGGCGAGCGCCGGCACCACCCGCAAATCAGCGTCGATCGCGGTCAGCCCCTCGTAGATCGCGCTGTCGACAAGCTGGGTGGAGAACGCGGTCGCCACATGCGGATCGAGGCCGACAGGGGACTGATCGACGGCGATCTGCAACGTCTGCGCCCCGGCGGTGGTTGCCAGCGCCGCCAGCATCGTCACGGCGCACGCGCCACCGGCCAGGGC
Organism: Acetobacteraceae bacterium; assembly: GCA_049591635.1. Classification (GTDB taxonomy): domain Bacteria; phylum Pseudomonadota; class Alphaproteobacteria; order Acetobacterales; family Acetobacteraceae; genus DATFDN01. The sequence goes on along the minus strand of JBAWFF010000367.1, from coordinate 5,090 downwards.
TCTCATGACGTGTCTCTCCCGATTCGAGCGTGCCCTTGTAGGGGATTCGGAGTACTTGGAGAAAGGCGGGTAGATGGTGCGCCGCAGGCTCCGCCGGAAACTACGCATATCAATGAGAGGTTGGCCAACTTATTCGCTTCTCTATGCGCTCATGGCCTGCGCTATTGCGGTGGGGATGGGCTCTCTCAACGTGCCTGCTGAGTACGCTCTGGCACTGCACGCCCGAACGGCTGACGGCGCGGTGATCCGGCCATCGTGTGATCAGCACGCCACGGTGATTTACCGCTTTCATTTGAATGGGCAGGACTATGTTGGCCAAGACCAAACGCAGGACGACAATTGCGGGCGGGTTCGTCCGGATGATCACGTCGTTGTCTGGTACCTGCCTGATCACCCAGAGACCAGCATGCTTCGGGTTCCCGGAGGAGCGCTTGCGAACGAACTTATTTCGATCGCTCTCGCCGCTACGCTGGTGCCCACCGTTATCGTGTTGCCAATCGCTTCGCGGCTGAGGCGGCGGGCGCGACGAACGGTTAAGCCGCCGCCCGGCGACGATTGATGCTTATGCTCTGGATTCGTGTGCGTCGGCTTCCTTCAGCTATCGCGCAGGTGCGGAGGAGTGGCGATCAGCTTGTAGCTTGTAGGGCGGACGCAGTCCGCCACTTCAACGCGGCGGACTGCGTCCGTGCTACGCTTCGGGCGGATTTCATGGAAGCGATGTGCTGGGAGGTGCCCGGCATTTCAGAAGGGTCGCGAGCAGCATGACGGATCGCGTGGATGATGATCTCGGTTACGGTGGCCTCGTAGAAAATGAGGTAGAGATGGGGTAGTGCCGTCATGCGCCGAATGATCGGATCGTCTGTGCGGGTGCCTTCTCACTGTCATGCCCGGGCTTGACCCGGGCATCCAGCCGACGTTCGTGCGGGTGGGCAAGCCTGCTGGATGGCCGGATCAAGTCCGGCCATGACGGTCTAAAACGGAACCGACGAGTACGGCTCTCACCTGCTCATCGGTCGCGAATTCACCGCGAGTCGCGGCGGCTTTGGAGTGGGCGATCGCAGCGCGTTCGCCAGACGAGAGCGTCAGCGGCGCCTCCTTGTCAGCGGCACCAGCAAGCCGAAGGACAACGCGGGCAATGTCGTCCTGAGCAGTGGGCGGCAGATTGCGGGCTGCCTCAAGCGCTTGATCGAGCAATCTCGTCATGCCCTTATCATGGCGCTCCATCGCGAAAAAGCAACGGGCCGGACCGGGCGAGCACCGACCGCCTTCGCGGCTGACGCTTCAACTGGTGGACACCGCCAAGCGGCTCCGACCACAATAGGCGATGCCCCGATTGAAACCGCTCGCGACGACTGACATTTTCGGTCTCGTCGACATCCAGCCGACCTTCATGCCGGGCGGGGAGTTACCGGTCGCCGATGGCGCGGCGGTAGTCGGCGTCATCAACCGCCTGCTCGCCGATCGCGCCGCGCATGCGTTCGCCACGCAGGACTGGCACGCGCCCGGGCATCAATCCTTCGCCAGCGCCCACCCCGGGTCGAAACCCTACGAGACGATCGCCTTGCCCTACGGGGCGCAGGTCCTCTGGCCGGACCACGCGCTGCAAGGCAGCGCCGGGGCCGCGATCCATCCCGACCTCGACCTCGCCAAGGTCGAGGTCATCATCCGCAAAGGCGTCGATCCGGCGATCGACAGCTACTCGACGTTCTTCGAGAACGACCGGCGCACCCCCACCGGCCTCGAAGGCTGGCTGCGCCGGCGTGGCTTCCGGCGCATCTTCCTCGCCGGCCTCGCGACGGATTTCTGCGTCGCCTGGTCAGCCGAGGACGCCATCCGCCTGGGCTACGAGGTGTACGTGATCGAGGATGCGTGCCGCGGCATCGGCATTCCCACCACCGCGGGACGGACAACCATCGACGAGGCCCGCGCGCGCCTGCGGGAAATGGGCGTGACGTTCATCGACAGCGCCGATGTCCCCGCCTGACCGGCTGGCTCTGGGGCTGATCAGCGGCACCTCGATGGACGGCATCGACGCCGCGCTGATCGAGACCGACGGCGAGCGTGTCGGCGCACGGCGCGGCGCGATCACGCTGCCCTATGCCCCGGCGTTGCGGACGGAGTTGCTGGCGATCGCGGCGGACGCGGCGCGGGCGGCGGGGCCGCTCGACGCCATCGAAGACGCGGTGACGCAAGCGAACGCCGCGGCGGCGCGCGCGGTGATCGAGCAAGCTGGCCTGACGGCCGACGCCGTCGCGGTGGTCGGGTTGCACGGCCAGACCGTCCTGCATCGGCCGGAGCGGCGCTACACCCGCCAACTCGGCGACGGCGCGCTGCTCGCCCGCCTGCTCGGGATCGACGTCATCGCCGGCTTTCGCCTCGCGGATGTGGCGGCGGGCGGGCAGGGGGCGCCGTTCGCGCCGCTCTATCACGCCGCCCTCGCGCGCGACCTACCGCAGCCGCTCGCCGTGCTGAACCTGGGCGGCGTTGCCAACGTGACGTTCCTCGATGGCGAGACGATCATCGCCTTCGACACTGGCCCCGCCAGCGCGATGCTCGACGATTGGGTGCGCCGCCACACCGGAATGGCGTTCGACGATGGCGGCCGGATCGCCGCGTCGGGCCATGTCGATCAGGACCGCCTGGCGCGCCTTCTCTCGCACGAATTCTTCGCGCTGAAGCCGCCCAAGTCGCTCGATCGCAACGATTTCCCGCTCTCGGGGATCGAGGATTTGTCGCTCGCCGACGGCGCCGCGACCCTCGCCGCCTTCACCGTCGCCTCCATCGCGGCATCACGCGCCCATCTCCCGGCGTTGCCGAGCCGTTGGCTGGTCGCCGGTGGCGGCCGCCACAACGTCACGCTGATGGGCGGGCTGGCGGCGGCGCTGGAGGTGCCGGTCGCGCCTGTCGAATCGGTCGGCTGGAACGGCGATTCACTGGAGGCGGAGCTGTTCGGCTTCCTCGCCGTCCGCGCCCTGCACGGCCTCCCACTCAGCCTGCCGTCCACCACCGGCGTGCCGCGCCCGATGCCGGGCGGGGTCATCCATCGGGCTGGTTGACCTATTTCAGCTCGGGCCAGAAGCCGTCGTCCAGGACTTGCTCGAAGCCGTAAGGGCAGGACCAGGGAAACAGATCGCGCGGCAAGTCGGTCTCCCGTTCCGCCCGCAACACCGCGTCGCCGTAGGCATCGGCCATCGCTTCGTCGCGCAACGCCCCCAGGCTCGGGTTGTCGCGAAGGTGGCGGGCGATTTGGCGGCGCTGTTCCTCGATCGTCAGTCGCCAACTCTTGCCGCGCCGCTCGGGCTGATAGGTCCATTTGAGGAGGTGCAGCAGGAGCACCGCGAGCCGATTGACCAGCTCCCGCTTCTCGGCGCGTCCCAGGGTCTCGATCTCCTCGGCGATGTGGCCCACGTCGGCTTCCGACAGCCGCCCGGCGCGCAACAGCGCCGCCTGTTCCGCCGCCCAGGCGTGAAAATCGCGGCGATAGGTGTCCGCGTCGCTCATCGGCGAGCACATCGCACCCGGGGGGCCGATTTGCAAGAACCGGCGCCTTCCCGTTTGCCCCGACGCGCGCCCGTGCTCTAAGCGCGATCCGGCAACGCTCCGAGGACTGAACGCATGGACCGCATCCGCATCCGCGGCGGCAGGCCGCTCGCCGGAGACATCGCGATCGGCGGCGCCAAGAACGCCGCCTTGCCGCTGATGGCGGCCGGCCTGCTCACCGAGGAGCGGCTGGTGCTGGAGAACGTGCCGCGCCTCGCCGACATCGCCACCATGACCGACCTGCTCGCCGGGCATGGGATCGCCGTGGAGCCGGTGGGCAATGACGGTCGCTCGCTGTCGCTCGGCGGCGCCATCACCAGCACCGAGGCGCCATACGACATCGTCCGCAAGATGCGCGCCTCCGCCCTCGTCCTCGGCCCGCTGCTCGCCCGCGTCGGCGAGGCGCGGGTCTCGCTTCCGGGCGGCTGCGCGATCGGCGCGCGGCCGATCGACCTGCACCTCAAGGGCCTGGAGCAGTTGGGGGCGACGATCAACCTCGACGCCGGCTACGTCGATGCCCGCGTCGAGGGCAGGTTGCGCGGCGCCACCATCGTCTTCCCGTTCGTCTCGGTCGGGGCGACCGAGAACCTGCTGATGGCGGCGGCGCTGGCGGACGGCCAGACCGTGCTGGCGAATGCCGCCCGCGAGCCGGAGATCGCCGACCTCGCGCTGTGCCTCGTCGCGATGGGCGCGCGCATCGAGGGGATCGGCTCGGATCGCCTTACCATCGAGGGCGTCCCCGCCCTGCACGGCGCCCGCCACCGCATCGTCTCGGACCGGATCGAGACCGGAACGTACGCCTGCGCCGCCGCGATCACCGGCGGCTCGGTGCGCCTGCTCGGGGGGAGGCTCGAGCATCTCGGCGCCGTCGTCCGGACCCTGCGCGACGCCGGGGTGGAGATCGCCGAGGAACCGGACGCGCTGGTGGTCCGCCGCCTGAATGGGCTGCATGGGACCGATGCGATGACCGAGCCCTATCCCGGTTTTCCCACCGACATGCAGGCGCAATTCATGGTGTTGATGTCGATCGCCGAGGGTGCGGCGATGGTCACCGAGACCATCTTCGAGAACCGTTTCATGCACGTCCCCGAACTCAACCGCATGGGCGCGCGCATCAACGTTCACGGCGCCTCGGCGATCGTGCGCGGCGTGTCGGAACTTTCGGGCGCGCAGGTGATGGCGACCGATCTGCGCGCCTCGGTCTCGCTGGTGCTGGCGGGGCTGGCGGCGAAGGGGGAAACGATGGTCAACCGCGTCTACCATCTCGATCGTGGCTACGAGGCGGTGGAACGCAAGCTCGCAGCGTGTGGGGCGGAGATCGAGCGGGTGGCGGGGTAGTCCGCGCTACTCCGCCGCCGCCGCGACCCGCTCCGGGGCGCGCAACCGCGCCAGCAGCATCTCCCGCCGCTCCATCGCCTTCACCCGGTTCGCCTCCTTCACCTGTCCGAAGCCACGGATCATGTCGGGCAACTCGGCCAGCGCCAGCGCGATGTCCGCTGTCTCGGGCCGCGGCGCCGCCAACGCGGTCCGCACGTCCCCCATGTACTCCC
>JBAWFF010000366.1:0-2181 GCA_049591635.1 Acetobacteraceae bacterium | reverse complement strand
GCGAACTCCGTCATGTTGGTCCGCCCGATCGGGATGAACCCGGCCGCGAGCAAGCGTGCCACCACCGGAGCGTGTTCGCGTGCGGGCGGCGCATCCGCCAGCGCGCGTGACCCCGCCGGCGTCGGCTCGCCGGCGACATCGAGCAGATCCTTGAGGCTGACCGGGATGCCGGCATACGGGCCGGGCGCGCGGCCGGCGCGGCGAAGCGCGTCGATCGCATCGGCCGAGGCGCGAGCCGGCTCGGTGTAGACCTTGATGAAGGCGCGCGAGCCCTCACCGTCGGCATCGGCGATCCGCGCGAGGCAGTCCTCGATCAGCGCACGGCTGGTGACCCGCCCTTCGGTTAGGGCCTGGGCATGCTCGGCGATCGTCCGCATGATGGTGTCCTCTGTTCCGCTTCGGAGGATGCCCATGCAAGACCGCCCCGCCAAGCCGGTGCTGATCACCGGCGCCTCCGGCAATCTCGGCCGCCAGCTCGCGCGCGGACTGGGCGCGCTCGGCTGGACGCTACGGTTGACCGACATCGCGCCGTTTCCGGACGCGCTGCCGGCGGGCGCGGTGTTCACGCGCGCCGACCTGAACGACGGCGTGGCGCTGCTGCGGCTCGCCGAAGGGTGCGAGGCGATCGTGCATCTCGGTGGGGTGTCGACCGAGCGGCCGTTCGAGGAGGTGATCGGGCCCAACATCCGCGGGCTCTATCACGTGTACGAAGCGGCACGGCGCGAGGGCGCGCGCGTGGTGTTCGCCTCGTCGAATCACGCGATCGGCTTCCATGAGCGTGGCGAGTCGATCGGCGTCGAGGATCCGCAGCTTCCCGACGGCTATTACGGGCTGAGCAAGGCGTACGGCGAGCTGATGGGCCGGATGTATTGGTTCAAGCATGGCGTACAGAGCGTGTCGTTGCGCATCGGCAGCTGCTTCGCGGAGCCGGTGAACGCGCGGATGCTGGCGACCTGGCTCTCGTTCCCCGACTTCGTGCGGCTGGTCACGCGCTGCGTGCTGGCCGAGGCGGTCGGCTGCGCCGTGGTGTGGGGTGCCTCGGCGAACGCGGCGATGACCTGGTGGCGCGACGACAAGCGCGCGCTGATCGGCTGGGCACCGCAAGACAGCGCCGATCCGTTCGCCGGGCAGCTCGCGGGGAAGGTATCGGGCGGCGCGGTGGAGGAGCGGTACATGGGCGGCTCGTATCCGGCGATGGACTACACACGCGGCGAGCCGGCGCCGAGGTGGGGACGCTGAGGTGATACGCGTCCCTTTCGGTGCCCCCGCCGCGTTGGCCCTGACGGTTCTGAGCTGGTCCGCTTCCCGCGCCGACGATACGAAAATCCTCCGCGCGGAGCCGCCTCCTGGGGCTTTGCATTCGAACGAGAGAGTACTGGTGGACGACGGCTCTTGCCCCGCGGGTCAGATCAAGGAGGTGATCGGAGGCAGCGACGTCGCGGCGCATGGCGGTGGCCGAGCGGCGGGATTGCCGCGGCGGGTGCAATGCGTTCGCCGGCCACCGCGTTGAGCCGCCGGCCGACCGGCCAGTCGTGTTATGGACACGACATTTAGGGAATGGTAACCAATCTCGCCGAGGCCACCGCGCCAACGACGGGAGACAGGAATGAAGCGGTATCTGTTCGCCGGCACCTCGCTGCTGGCGCTCGCCGCCGCGAGCTCGAGTTCCTGGGCGGCCAACATCCCCTTCGATTACAGCGGCGCGATCGTCGAGTTTACAGTGCCGACCACCGGCAATTACGCGATCGTCGCGGAGGGCGCGCAGGGCGGGAATAGCGGCAACTTCAAAGGCGGCATGGGCATCGAGGCCAGCGGCGACTTCAACCTGACGGCGGGCGAGCGTTTGCAGATCGCCGTCGGCGGCGCCGGCGGCAGCAACGCCATCGGCGGTGGCGGCGGCGGCGGTAGCTTCGTCACCGGCCCCGGCAACACGTTGCTGGTGATCGCCGGCGGCGGCGGCGGCGCCGCTGACGGCCCGGCAGGCGGCCACAACGGCTACAACGCCGGCTACTCGTCCAGCGACGGGGGCGGCTCATTGGTCCACAAGGGTATCGGCGGAAGTCGCGGCAGCGGCGGCAGTGGCGGTGGCTATGGCGGCGGCGGCGGTGGTGGCGGCTTCTTCAGCGGCGGCAGTAGCGGCACCAGCAGCTACAGCGGCGGCGGGGGCGGCGGGTTTGCGGG
>JBAWFF010000365.1:0-15178 GCA_049591635.1 Acetobacteraceae bacterium | reverse complement strand
GGGACCGTCGAAGCCGGACGGATCGGGATGCTTCTTGACCGCCTGGCGCTGCACGAACAGGCGCTTGCAGGCGTGGACCGGATCGAGGGCAAGGGTCGCGCGGTTCAGCGCCGCCAATTCCGGTTCGATTTGAAAGAGCGACGCAATAAACAGATCGAGGGACGGGCCGAGAGCGACGACGAGGTCGGCCTCCTCCTTCGTCGCGACTGCCTCGGGAGAAGCGCGGGCGGCCAGCAGGCGCGCGTGCAAGCCGGCGTCATCGGCCGCCAGCCGATCCAGGAATTCGCGGTCGAGGCGGATCAGCCCGTCGCGCGCGACGAGGTCAGCGAAGGTGAAGCCGAGGCCGAGCGGGGCGGCGTCCATAGGGTGTCCGACCAGTTTGCGGGCGCGGCGCGCCATGCCACGCAGGGGCGGGGTCAGGCAAGCCGGCTGGCTGAGAGGTCGGGCCTTTGTTGCGCCGCGTCAACCGTCGGCGGCACGCGGATCGTCGATGGCTGGCGTGCGGTCGCGCGGCGTTTCCGCTGTCTCGGGCTTGGCATGTGTCGGCGGAGAAACGTCGCCAGTCAGTGCGGACGCCAGCAGCTCGTGGGCCAAGACAAGGCGGCGAATATCGTGCGGGCTCATGGGTCTGCTCCGCGATCTCGGTACAGCAACTGAAGCAGCCCAGTATGACGGAAACAAGGCTGGAATCATCGCACGATGTCGCGGCGCCCCGGCAGGAGTGGGCGACCCGCGAACGGGCCGCCCGCCTCCTATCGAACTCTCACGATGATCTTGATCTTGACGACCAAAACCACCATGATCGGCAGGAGGCCGCGATGAAGTGTACTCATCGAGTTACCTCCCACTAGCGCCGGTCGGGGTCATTCCCGGCCGGCGATCGTGTTTCGGCCCTCGACGGTTAACAAAACCTCCCCGAATTGCGTGCTTGCGCGCCCGGCGCGATGCTCGGCGCCCACGAGTATGAGGGGCAAGCGCGATGACCGATCCCGCGCCGGCGACCGGCTATGACGCCACCTACGCTGAATGGCGGCGCGATCCGCGAGGCTGGTGGGCGGACCTCGCCAAGGGAATCGCCTGGGACCAGCGCTGGGACGAGGTGTTTGATCCAGAGTCCGGACCGTACGGACGGTGGTTTCCTGGCGCGCGGCTGAACACCGCTTACAATTGCCTCGATCGCCATGTCGCCGCTGGGCGCGGCGAGCAACTCGCGCTGATCTGGGACAGCGCGATGGAAGGGCGCATCGAGACCTTCACCTATCGCGCGCTGACCGAGCGGGTGGCGAAGTTCGCCGGTGCTCTCGCCGACAGAGGCGTCGGGCGTGGCGACCGGGTGGTGATCTACCTGCCGATGGTGCCCGAGGCGGTGGTCGCGATGCTGGCCTGCGCCCGGCTCGGCGCCGTCCATTCCGTGGTGTTCGGCGGGTTCGCCGCCGCCGAGTTGGCCGCGCGCATCGCCGACGCCAGGCCGAAAGTGATCATCTCCGCCTCCTGCGGCCTCGAGCCGGGGCGAACCATTGCCTACAAGCCGCTGCTGGACGCGGCGATCGCGCTCTCGCCGCACAAGCCGGATCGCTGCCTGATCCTGCAACGCCCCGCCTTGCGGGCGGAGTTGGTGGCCGTGCGCGACGAGGACCTAGCCGAGGCCGAGGCGGCCGGGCAACCGCACCCGCCGGTCTCGGTCGCGGCGACCGACCCGCTCTATGTGCTCTACACCTCGGGCACGACCGGCAAGCCGAAGGGCGTCGTGCGCGACAATGGCGGGCACGCGGTCGCGCTGTGGAACTCGATGCGGATGGTCTACGGCGTCGACGCGGGAGATGTTTACTGGGCGGCGTCCGACGTCGGCTGGGTCGTCGGGCACAGCTACATTGTCTACGCCCCGCTGCTGCGCGGCTGCACCACGGTCATGTACGAGGGCAAGCCGGTCGGCAGCCCCGACGCCGGCGCGTTCTGGCGGGTCTGCGCGCAGCACGGCGTCAAGGTGCTGTTCACCGCGCCGACCGCGATGCGGGCGATCAAGCAGCAGGACCCCGAGGGCAAGCTGATGGCGCGGTACGACCTGGGCCGGCTGGAGGCGTTGTATCTCGCCGGCGAACGCTGCGACCCACCGACCGCGTCGTGGGCGGCCGAGCGGATGGGCATCCCGGTGGTCGATCATTGGTGGCAAACCGAGACCGGCTGGGCGATCACGTCGGGGTTCCGCGACCTCGGCCTGTTTCCGTTCCTCCCGGGATCGGGCGGCCGGGCGAGCCCCGGCTACGATCTGCACGCGCTCGACGACGAGGGCCGCGAGGTGGCGGCCGGACAAACGGGCAATCTCTGTGTTCGCCTGCCGCTCCCGCCCGGCTGCGCGCCGACCCTGTGGGGCGACGACGCGGGCTATCGGCGGGCCTATCTCGCCGACTTCCCGGGCTGGTATCGCTCGGGCGACGCCGGCACCATCGACGCGCGAGGCGACGTCATGGTGATGGGGCGCACCGACGACATCATCAACGTCGCCGGCCATCGTTTGTCCACCGGGGCGATGGAGGAGGTGCTCGCGGCGCATCCCGACGTCGCCGAGTGCGCGGTGATCGGCGTGGCCGATGCCGTGAAGGGCCAGGCGCCGCTCGGCCTCGTCGTGCTGAAGGCGGGCGCGAACCGATCCGAGGCGGAGGTCACCGCCGAACTGGTCGCGCTGGTGCGCGAGCGCATCGGGCCGGTCGCGGCATTCAAGGACGCCCGTGTGGTGCCGCGGTTGCCGAAGACCCGATCGGGGAAGATCCTGCGCGCGACGATCCGCCGGATCGCCGACGGCGAAACGCCGGGCGTTCCGCCGACGATCGAGGATGCTGGAGCGCTGGACGAGGTCCGGGTAGTGCTGCGGCGGTAAGGCCTTCGACGGCCGAGCCTCTTGGCGGCACGCGCACTACCGACCTATCGTGCGGTCACCGACACAGGGTTAGGAGCCCGTATGCGCTGGATCGCCGCTCGACTCGCTGCTGCTCTCGCCCTCGCCGTCCTTTTCACCCCACACCTCGTTACGCCCGCGCGCGCCCAGGCTGCGCCCCACGCCTTCCTGTTCGGCGCCTGGACCGGCGGGCTGTTCCCGCCGCCGTCGTCGGTGACGGCGCAGGAGTGCCTCGCCCAGCCGAGCGTGATCTTCACCCGCGACGTGGTGATGCGGGCGACACTCACCGATGTCCTTTACATCCAGCGCGCGGTCGAGACGGCGCGTGGCACCGGAAACGGCATCGACATCCACTTTGTCGCCGCCGGACCGCAGGCGACCTCCGGCGGGATCGGCATCGCCCCGACCGATCTCGGATTCGGTTGCGACAGCGTTGACGTGCTGCATGTACAGCGCCTGTCGCCGAACGAGATCAGCTTTCCCGGCTGCCGAGACTTCCCCTTCCCACTCGTCCGCTGCCCGGCGGGCTGAGCATGGCCCGCACCGTTGCCCGGCTGATCGCGGAAACCCTCGTCGCCCACGAGGTCGATCAGATATTCTGCGTGCCCGGCGAAAGCTATATCGGGCTGACCAACGCACTTTCGGACATGAACTCCATCCGTATCGTGGTGTGCCGCCACGAAGGCGGCGCCGGATTCATGGCGGTCGCGGATGGACGGCTGCGCGCGCGGGCTGGCGTGTGCATGGTCTCGCGCGGCCCTGGCCTGTCCAACGCGATGGTCTCGCTGCACTCCGCCCATCACGACGCGACGCCGATGGTGATGCTGGTCGGCCAGGTGGAGCGGGCCGATTTCGGCCGGCAGGCACTGCAGGAACAGAATTACGCGGTGCTGCTGGCCGACATCACCAAGGCGGTGATCGAGGTGAACGAGCCGGTGCAGGCCTCCGAGGCGATCGCGCGGGCGTTTCACCTCGCCGAATCCGGAACCTCGGGTCCGGTGGCGGTCATCCTGCCGGAGGATATTTTCGACGAGACGACCGAGGCGGCATTGAACGAACCGCGCCCTCGCGCGGTATCCGGCCCTCGCGCGGCGGACCTCGATCGGCTGGCCGACATGCTTGCCCGAGCCGAGCGCCCGCTGGTGCTGGTGGGCGGCGCGCTGGTCACGGATTCCCTGTACGATCCGACGGCGACGGACGATCTGCGCCGACTCGCCGAGGAATGGGAACTGCCGGTCAGCCCGACGCATCGGCGTCCGCAACTGTTCGATTCCCGCCATCCCAACTACGGCGGCTACATGGGCATCCGTGTCCCGCCTAAGCAGATCGCGGAGATGCGGCGTGCCGACCTGATGGTGGCGCTGGGCGAGCGGATGACCGACACGGTCAGCCAGTCCTATGGGTTCCCCGCCGCGCCGCGGCCGCAACTGCCGTTCGTCCACGTCTGGCCCGACGCCGACGAGATCGGGCGTGTCTGGCGGGTCGATCTCGGCATCGCTTGCCCGCCGCACGAGGTCATCAAGGGGTTGCTCGCGCGCGGCGCGCCGGCCGGGGCGGAGCGGCGGCACGGCTGGATCGCGGGGCTGCACGCGCTGCATCGCGAACTGATGGAGCCGGTCTGGGAGCCGGCCCCGGACGGCGTCAATTTCGCCGCCGTGATATGCGCGGTGAACCGCCACCTCGCGGCGGATGCAACCGTGACATCGGACGCCGGCAATTTCGGCAGCTTCATCCATCGCTACATGGATTTTCGGCCCGGGCAGGTGTTCCTTTCCTCGGTGGTCGGCGCAATGGGTTCCGGGATGCCGATGGCGGTCGCCGCCGGGTTGCGTCGGCCGGGGAGCCAGGTGGTGGCCTTCGTCGGCGACGGTGGGGCGCTGATGATGGGCAACGAGATCGCCACGGCGTGCCAGTACGGCGTCAACCCGATCCTGGTGATCTCCGACAATCACTGCTACGGCACGATCTCCATGCATCACCACGTCCGGTATCCAGGCCGGCCGTTCGAGGCGGCGACCGGGCTGCGAAATCCCGACTTCGCCGCCTGGGGACGGTCGTTTGGGGCGGAGGGCATCACCGTTCGCACCGAGGCGGAGGTGGAGGACGCAGTCGCGCGGGCATTCGCTATCAGGACCCGGCCGGTCGTCGTGCACGTCCTGACCTCGGCGGTGCAAATGAGCGCCTGGCGGCGCTTCGCTCCCGCGGCGTAGCCATCACGATTTTGTGTGTTCGTGGTTATTCGGAGGCGGGCTCGAAGGGGGATTGGACGAGTTGCGTTATCCTGTCTCGCGTCATTCGAGGGATGCTCCCGACGCGGAGCGGCCCCGCGCCGCACGCGGCTGTTCGGCTTCGCGCGGCTGTGATTGTCAGTCGCCGTTACGACCATTCACAATCCAGGCGCGCCCGGAACTCGGCCGTCACTGAATCGCTATCGCAAGCATGGCCGTGAGTGGCCCCCCGAGCCCGCAACCGGCCCAGGCGGCGGGAATTCGCCTCGCCTGGGCAAACGACAACAGGAGAATAGACACGTGATCAAGGTTCGCAGCCTTTCCGCCGTCCTGGCGCTCGGCGCCCTCGCCGCCCTGCCGGGCTGTTCCATGTTCGGAGGAGGAGAGCAGCCGGCGCCCGTCGCCGCAGCTCCGGCGCCGGCCCCTGCCCCGACGCCCGCACCTCCTCCCCCGAGCAGCCCTCAGGGGAACGAAGCATCGCGCAGCACAGTCCGCCAGGTGCAGGTGATCCTGAAGAAGAACCGCATGTACTCGGGCGCCGTGGACGGGATTTGGGGCCCGAGGACGCGCCGCGGCTTGATCGCGTGGCAGCATAAGAACGATTTGCAGGCCACCGGCGACCTCGATGATGCCACCTTGCAGGCCATGAATATCGCCGCCCCGGCTGGGAACAGCGGCGGCATGAGCGGCGGCGGCATGAGCAACGAGAGCGGCGCCAACGGCACCAACATGCCGAGCGGCAGCATGAACGATAACTCGATGAGCGCCCCGCCGCCGATGAGCGGCCCGGGCACTGGCGGTGTCGCCGCACCGGCCCGCTAACGCGAACAGGACGCGCGGCGGGCGAGTGCCGCCGCGCGTCCTATCGCACCTCCGCTCCTCGGCCGACCAAATAGGGAGGAAGCATGGATTTCGGTGTCGGCATCGCGACTTCCTTCGATTCATGGCGGCTGGCACAGCGGGCTGAGGAACTCGGTTTTTCCCACGCCTGGTTCTTCGATACCCAGATGATCACCGCCGACTGTTTCGTCGCGATGGGCGCGGCGGCGATGAGGACGTCGCGTATCCGCCTCGGCACCGGCGTCCTGGTGCCGTCCAACCGCATCGCCGCGGTCACTGCGAGCGCGTTTGCCACCCTCAACGGCCTCGCGCCGAACCGTATCGACTTCGGGGTAGGCACCGGCTTCTCGGCCCGTCGCGCCATGGGCCTGGGCGCCATGAAGCTCGCCGAGTTGGAGGAGTATATCCGGGTCGTCTATGCCCTCTTGCGAGAAGAGACGGTCGAGACGGTGATCGAGGGCAAGCGGCGCAAAATCCGCCTGCTCAACCCAGACGCCGGCCTTATCAACACGCATGACCCGATTCGCCTGCACGTCTCGGCCTACGGTCCTAAATCGCAGGCGCTCGCCGCACGTCTCGGCGGTGGCTGGAAGAGCTTCGTTTCCGACGTTCCCAACGCGTTGTCCGAACTCGACGGCATGAAGGCGATCTGGCGGGAAGCCGGTCGCGACGACGATGCGTTATATGCCACCGCCTGGACCTGCGGCTGCGTGCTGGAGCCGGGAGAGCCGGTCGACAGCGAGCGCGCCGTGGCGCAGGCGGGGCCGCGGGCCGCCGTCCTTCTGCACCGCGCCGCGGATCTGGACATGGCGGGTTGGCAGAATACCTCCGACGTGCCTGCCGCCGTTGCCGATGAGGTCACGGGTTACATCGAGATGGCGCGCCAATTCCAGCCGCCCGATGCCCGCTACCTTACGAACCACCGCGGGCATTTCGTCTTCGTAAAGCCGGAGGAGCGACGCTTTATCACCGCCGAACTCATCCGGCGCACGACGTTCACCGCGACCGAGCAGGAATTGACGCAGCGAGTCGAGGCGATGCGCGACGCCGGCTGGTCGCAGATCGTGTTCTGCGTCACGCCGGGCGAGGAGCGCGCACTCGAGGATTTCGGACGGATCCGGAAGGCGTTCGCCTAGCAGGTTTGCCAATGCTCGGAGCCGGCGTCTTGTCCTGGTAACGGCACCACGAAGCCACCACGCAGTGCCAGCACTCGGGCACGCGCGCTTTGCAGACATAGCGTCCGTGCAAGATCAGCAAGTGGTGCGCGTTGAGCAAAAGGTCCCGCGGGATGCGGGCGAGTAAAGCATTCTCGACCGCCCGCGGGGTCTTGCCCGGGGCGAGGCCGGTGCGGTTGGCGACGCGGAAGACGTGGGTATCGACCGCCATCGTCGGCTCGCCGAAGGCCACGTTGAGGACGACATTGGCGGTCTTGCGCCCGACGCCAGGCAACGCCTCCAGCGCGTCGCGATCGCGCGGGACCTGACCCTGGTGGCGCTCGGTCAGCAGGCGGGAGAGTTCCACCACATTGCGCGCCTTGGCCTGCCAGAGGCCCAATCTACGGATATGGCGTGCGACACCTTCGACGCCGAGGGCGGCGATCGCCGCGGGAGTCGGCGCCTCGGCGAACAGGCCCACGGTGGCTCGGTTCACGCCGGAATCGGTCGATTGGGCCGATAGCACCACGGCGATCAACAGGGTGAACGGATTGGCATAATCAAGCTCGCTGCGAGCGTCCGGGCGAGCGCGCGCGAGCGCCTCTATGAAGGGGCGCACGTCCTTGGCGGGCATTGCGCGCGGAGTTGAGGTCATCCCGCGTTGTCGCGTTTGCGGCCAGCAACGGCAAGAGGCAGAATGACCGCGTGGATCCGGTGCTATTTCAGGCGATGATCGTCCCGCATCGCAGCCTCTCTCCGAGAGGCGTGCGCGCGGTGATCGGCCTGATCCTCGGCTGCACGGCGCTGATCCTCCTGCGGGTTTGGTTCATCCGGGCGTGGCCGGTGATGGGCTTCGGAGTCGTCGAGATCGGGTTGGCGGTGACGTTGCTGCGATGGAACGCCCGCCATTCCCGCGAGTCCGAGTTGGTTCTGCTGACCGAGGAGGCTCTGTCGGTGGCCCGCACGGATGCGGCCGGACGGCAAACGAAGCTCCGATTGCCCGTCGCGTGGCTGAATGTCCTGCTGGCGGAAACGCCCGGGCAGGTTCCGCGGCTGCTGCTGACGGCACACGGGATCCACGAGGAAATCGCGTGCGCTCTAGGGGAAGCGGAGAAGCGGGATCTGGCGGTGGCCCTGCGGGACGCGATTTGGCGGATGCGAAATCCGCTGTTCGACAACCCGCAGCTTCGCGAGACTATGCCTCCGGAGGGCCCATCGCCTTGACGAGGTCGAGCACCTTCTTCCGCTGGTTCGGGTCGCTGATCCGATAATAGGCGCGCACCAGTTCCAGCGTTTCCCGCCGCGTCATGGTGTCGTCGCCCAGCGTGTCCTGGGCGTCTGCCATTCCCAACGCCCGCCGGCTGCCGCCGCCCATGCTGCCGGCAAGGCCATCCGGCATGTCGTCGAAAAAGAAGCTGATCGGGACGTCGAGAACACGCGCCAAGTCGAATAGCCGCGAAGCGCCGACACGATTGACGCCGCGTTCGTATTTCTGCACTTGCTGGAACGTCAGGCCCAACTGGTCACCCAGCCGTTCCTGCGACATGCCGAGCAAGGTTCGCCGCAGCCTGATGCGGGAGCCGACATGGACGTCGATCGGGCTGGGTCGCCCTTCGCGATCCGGCGGAGGCGGTCCAGCCGACGCCCGGGGGTCGTCGCCGCTCATGTCGTCCAGCATCCGGCGATCCTTCGCGAGTCTGACAATGGATGTCCTGCCGCCTATACATCTGTCCTAATATATAGTGAAGACTAAAATTGCAACCATGAATTGTCAATCTTGCGCCATGAGACGCCGCTTCGTCCCAGGAGAGGAGAAGGATTTCGCGGCACGGGCAGAGGCGGCGAGGCCTCCCAGAACCGACGCCGCGGCCAGGCCCAGCGGCAACAGCAGTCCCGCCCGTGCGTAGGGCGTCCGATCCAGCGCGCCGGGCAGGCCAACGACGAGGATTCCAGGGCGATTCATGGGGAGTCTGGAAAGCTCGTGACCCCGCGCATCGAAGGCGGCGGTGATGCCCGTGTTGGCGGCGCGCAGGAGGGGCAGCCCCTCCTCCACCGCGCGCATCCGGGCAGCGGCGAGATGCTGGCGCGGGCCCGCGGAGTTGCCGAACCACGCGTCATTGGTGATGTTCACGATCCAGCGAGGTCGTGCCGCTTCGTCGACGACCTGACTTGGAAAGATCGCCTCGTAGCAAATCAAGGGGGCAAACGGCGGCACACCGGGAACGCGTAACGTTTCAGGACCGGGCCCCGCCGCGAATCCGCCGCCGGGGACGATCTGGATAGGTAACGGAAACCAACTCGGCTGATATTCGCCAAATGGCACGAGATGCCATTTATCGTAAACTGCGGCGATATCGCCGTCGGACGTCAGCGCGAAGAGCGCGTTCCTGGGGCGGTCCTGGGAATCGAACCGCACCGAGCCGATCAGGGCAGGCGCGCCGCTGCCAACCTCGGCAATCATCTTGCGCGCTTCGGGATCGCGCTCCAGCAAGCCGGGAAACGCCGTCTCCGGCCAGATGATCACGTTCTTGCCGTCCCCAGCCTGGGCGACTCCCTGGCGGGTCAGGGTGAGGTAGCGGCGAAAGATCCCGCCAGCGAGCGCCTGGCTCCATTTCTGGCCCTCGGCGACATCGCCCTGGACCATCACCGCAGTGAGCCCCGGCGCCGGCGGCGCGGGGGCGTCGGTGCGGACGATCCCGAATGCCACCCAGGCGGCCAGCAGGGCGAGGCCGGCGGCGCGGAAACCCCAGCCCAGCAATGGCAAGCCGGCGAGCAGCACTGTCGCGAGGGTCAGCCCGTGGATACCGACCAAGGCGGCCGGCTGGATCAATATGTCGCCCACTCGGCCGGGAAACTCCCACACGCTGCCCCAGAGATTCCAGGGAAAGCCGGTGGCGACGAACTGGCGCGCAAGGTCCGCTAGCACCCAGGTGCCGGCGAGTGTCAGCAGCCGGGGCCAGCCCGGCCGCGCGAAGGCCGCCACACCGACGGCGGCGGCGACGAAGGCGGCGAGCAAGGCGGATAATGCGGGGACCGCGAACGGCACGCACCACCACAAGCGGGCGGCCTCGATCAGGATGGCCTCGGTAATCCAGTACAGGCCGATCAGGTAGAGCCCGAAGCCGAACCACCAGCCCCGGCGAACCGCGACCCAGGGGCCACGCGCGCCCTCGATCAGCAGGAGCAGGACGGGAACGGCGACGAGCAGCGCCGGCAGAACGTGAAACGGCGGCAGCGCGAGCGCGGCCAGCAGGCCGGCGAGAAAAGCGGCGAGGTCGGCGCGCCACCCACGCAGCGCAACGACGCGACGACGTGACGTCGCCGAGCCCCACACCCGGCGCTCCGCGCCGACCTCTCCCGAGGGGAGAGGTGAAGAAGCGCAGCGGTCGGGCGTCTCACACCTCTCCCCTCGGGAGAGGTCGCCGCGCTCTTGCGCGGCGGGTGAGGGCACCGCCGGATTCAGTCGAGCGCCTCACGCAGTTGGCGCTCGTAGTGGCGGTAATATTTGTCGGTCACCAGATCGGTCTTCACGACGATGGCCACGTCGGTCGTGTTGAATTGCTCGTCGATCACCGCCCCGTCGCCGACAAAGCCGCCGAGCCGCAGATACCCCTTGATGAGAGGGGGAAGCTGGGCGAAAGCGCGCCGTGGCTCCACGGTCGTGGCGCGCAGGCGGCGCATCTCGACGAAACGTTGCGCCAACGCGCGGGGCCGCAGGGCGGGGGGTGCCAGGTGATTGTCGTACAAGTACGTCAGTTCCACCGCCAGGGCATCGGGATCGGTGCCGGGAAGGCTGGCGCAGCCGAACATAAGGTCGATCTGGTACTCGAACACGTAGGCGGCGATGCCACGCCAGAGGAGCTGCATCACCACCCGGTTGCGATAGGCGGCGTCGACGCAGGAGCGGCCAAGCTCCAGCAGCCGGCCGGGGAAGCGTTCGATCGCGCCGATATCGTATTCCGACGCGGTGTAGAAGCCGCCGAGCTTGGCCGCCGCCTCACGCTGGATCAGTCGGTAGGTACCGACCACTCCCTCCGCGCCAGGGCCGATCGCATGATCGATCACCAGCAAATGGTCGGCGGCGAAATCATAGGAGTCGCGGTCGCGGCTGGTCGCGGCGGCTTCGGCGCCTGGGACCGCCCCCATCTCGCCGTAGAAGACGCGAAAACGCAGCGCCTGCACGGCGTCGATCTCGACCGGCGTCACGGCGAGGCGGACGCCAAGATTGCCCGCGCGCAGTTCCGGGAAGCCCGTACCAGGTTCGGCGGGCGCCCCGATCGGCTGCTGGACGGTCATCGCGAGGCCTGATCCCGGCCCGAACTGTCGCGGTCGTCTTCGGCGAAGGACGCGGTCTCCCGCGCGCGGGGGACGGGCACGCGCCGGCGACCGAACAACTCCAGCCGGAGCGAAACCAGGTCGAAGCCGAGGCGCCTGGCGATCGTTTGCATCAGCCGTTCATGCTCCGGGTCCTGGAATTCGATGACCTTGCCGGTCTCGACATCGATGAGGTGGTAGTGGTTCCCGTGCTCGGTCGGCTCGTAGCGGGCACGTCCGCCGCCGAAGTCGCGGCGCTCCAGGATACCCTTCTCCTCCAGCAGCCGGACCGCGCGATAGACGGTGGCGATGGAGATACGGCTGTCGAGCGCGCTCGCCCGACGATAAAGCTCCTCCACGTCCGGATGGTCCGACGCCTCCGACAGAACCCGAGCGATGACCCGACGTTGCCCGGTCATCTTCAGGCCTTGTTCGATGCATAGGCGCTCGATGCGCGATTCCATCCGACCCCTCGCCAGTACCTAGCCGATACCGGCTAGGCGTGTCCAATGACAGCCCGGCCCGGGTTGGCGGGGCCCGGGCGCTACTTGCGGCCGGCGCGGGGCTTGGTTCCGAGGCCGATCTTCTTGGCGAGCGAGGAGCGATGGCGCGCGTAGTTGGGTGCCACCATCGGATAGTCCGACGACAATCCCCAGCGATCGCGATACTGCTCGGGGCTAAGGTTATACGCAGTCTTCAGGTGCCGCTTCAGCATCTTGAGCTTCTTGCCGTCTTCCAGGCAGACGATGTAGTCGGGAAAGACGGATCTTTTCACCGGCACGGCGGGCTGCGGCCGTTCCGGCGCCGGTGGTTCCCGGCCGACCCCCGACAAGGTCTTGTAGACCTCATGGATCAATGCCGGGAGAGCCTCCGGCGAGACCGGATTGTTAGACACATGGGCGGCAACGATCTGCGCTGTCAGCCCCAGCACGGTCTGGTTCGCCGGACTCTCGGCCATCGCAATGCCTTTCGGATCGGAGAACTGGCGACTCTTCTTACACTATGATGAACAGATTTCGCAATGTATAGTTGCTTGTCAAGTAGCGGCCGAATAAATCCGCCCAATGCAGGAACCCGATCAACAACTCGATATCACCGCGGAGGTCTGCCCGATGACCTTCGTGCGGACCCGACTTGCCCTGGATCGGCTCGCGCCGGGGCAAACCCTGCTGGTGCGGCTGCGGGGGACCGAGCCAGTGGCCAACGTGCCCCGCGCCGCGATGGAGCAGGGACATGAAGTGCTGGCGCAGGATACCGGCGCCGATGGGGTCACCAGCCTATGGCTGCGCCGGCGTTAGGCCGGCGCGATCAGGCGGCAAGGCGCTCCTGATTCGGAATGGGGGCGAGCTTCCCGAACTCGGTAACGTAGTCCCAGATCGCCGGTCGTTCCCGCCGCACTGTCGCCAGGATCGCGTCGATGACCCCCACCGCGGGCTGGCGTAGCCCGTGGTAGTCTATGACCGGGCCGACCGGCTCATAACGAATCGCGTTGAAGCGCAGCAAGCGTAGCAGGCTTTGCTCCATTCCCGCGCACCAATGTGTCAACCGCAGGTCGCGGCTGATTCGCAGGATGCCCTGCATTAGGGCTAGGCGAAGCAGGAGGTCGGACTTGCCGCTGGGGGAATGCCGACCGGGGGCGAGGGCAAAGCGTGAGACCTCCCCCGTGGTGGCGATCGGCAGGTCGCGGAGGAAAACGGGGTCGCAAACGCGCTGCATCGGCAGATGGGCCCAAGGGCCGTCTGTCGCGGCGGTGATCACGCGGACGGTTCCCACCAATTCCCGGTTGGACCGGCGGCGCAGGACGACGTGGCGGCAGCGCGGATCATATTCGTCACTCTCGATCCCGTCATGGCCGGGGAGGACGCCGCGTTCCTCGCAGAATACCTGGTAGCGGAGCCGCTGGGCCTCTCGCAGCGTGTCGATCGAGGTAACGAGTTCGACGGAAAAATCGCAACGCATCGCGTTGATCAGACTGAGACAGTCCGTCATGCCCAATCACTCCCTTGAACGCTTCGGGCGGAAAGTTCCCTTTGCCGCCGATCACGATTGTAGGAGAATGATCACGCTGATGAGAGTCAAGGCAAAAGTACAGGGTGCGCTAGTAACGTTTGATTAACGCTAAAATAGCATGGAGAAGGAAATGGGCGCGTGAAGCAACGGCCCGCGAGAAAGAGCACAAACGAAAACGGCGCCCCAAATGGGGCGCCGCATCTCTTACTCTGAGGGAAGGAGATTAACTCCGACGGCGGCGCACGAGTCCGAGGCCGAGGAGGCCGACACCTAGCAGGGCGAATGAAGCGGGTTCCGGAACCGGCCTGATCGCAGCGTTGCTGGAGGATGTCACGATGATGTTGTAGGATCCTGCAGGCAACAAATCGCTCCTGGCGCTGAACAGGCCTGAGTTGGTGATTTTGCGGTCGGGCGGGGTTCCACCGATCGAACTCGCGCTGACCTGAAGATTGAACGGGTCGGAGATCGCGTTGCCGCCGAATATCGGGCCGGGACCAGTGCCGTTCGGCGAGAACTCGAACACCGTATTTCCCATTGAATCCGTGACGGTAAAGTCGTCGTGGATGAAGCTGTTCGCGCTCTCCCCCGGGAGACTCGTGGAGGCCTCAAGGAAGATTGCGTCGTTGAAGGAGAATATGATCGACCCCGTGCTCGCCAAATCGAAGCTGATCGACGCCGAGTCGGTGGCTGAGGCGCTGGCGAGTGCATTGCCGCGCGATTCGGCGACGTTGTCGGCGTTAACCGTGCCCGCCCCGCCGGCAGTGATGATCGCGTCACTACGCGAGCCGATCATGCCGATCAGCTTTCCCGCGTTCGCGGTGAAGTCGTTCTGGCCAGGGAACGGCCCCGCGCCTGTTGTCGCCTGCGGCGCATCGACCAAGGCGTCGATTGCCCCGGTGGCGGTGTGCCCGCTCGGAGCAAGCCCGTCGAACTGCGCGGCATCGGTCGCGAACTGCGACGAGCCCGTATTGTTCGGGATATTCCCCAGTGACGTCGTGATCGAAATGTTGGTGATCACGTTCTGAGCGGTGGCGTACGGCATCGCGCGGGCGCCTTGTGCCATCGCCATCGTCGCGGCGGCGGCCAGGACTGTTCCGGCGAGCAAGTGCCTGGAAGCCATAGTGATTCTCCTTTATCCCCACCCAAGGTGGAGTAGGGCAGCCACCTTACCGACTTTTCAGGACCGCCGCGATCCACGATTGCGTGAGTACGACGGTAATCTTCCGGCGAATTGATAACGGGCAAAGACACCCCGCGTCAACTATTTATTATCGCCTTGAGTAACAGCGCATCCATTCCATCGGCATAATAGCGCTTCCGTCGTCCGGCGGGCCGGAATCCTATCCCGGTATAAAGTGACAGCGCGGCCACGTTTGTCTCCGCGACCTCGAGGAACATTACCGAGGCTCCAAGCTTGGCGGCCTGCCACATCGCCCGGCCTACCAGGGCCTTGGCAAGGCCGCGACGACGGGCCCACGGGACAACCGCCAGCGTCAGGATCTCCGCCTCGTCGGCCGCGACCCTCGCGAGGATCAGGGCGCCGGCGGACGCGACCCAGCCGAAGACTCCTGGCGAGGCAAGTTGGCCAGCGAAGGCTTGCTCATCCCACGCTGTCGCCGGTGGAAAAGCAGCGGCGTGGATCGCGGCCAGCGCGGCGGCGTGTGCCGGGTACGCCGATCTCATCGTATCGGCGCCGGGCGCAAACCGCCCGAGGGAGCGCGCGCCTCGGGCGGATCGAC
>JBAWFF010000364.1:0-7062 GCA_049591635.1 Acetobacteraceae bacterium | reverse complement strand
GTCCCGACGCCGAACAGCGCCGGGGATGCCGACGGCGAGGAGGGGTCGGGCGGCGGCGGCAGGGTCAGGTGGCGTGCATTCTCCCGGTCGGCGACCAGCGACTGGGAGATCGCGTCGAGCGCCTTCTGATCGGGTGGGGTCGGGCGAGCGGGGACGGAGGCGAGGTTGGGATACGGCCGCGCCAGGCCAGGCGGGGCCGGACGGGGTTTCGCGATCTGGCCGCCTTCGGTTCTATGAACCAAGCCTTGCAGGGACGAGCAGCCGGCGAGGCCGGCAATCAGCGCCGCCACGGCGAAGGCGCGCAGGTACGCGCCTGCTTGTCGCGGGGCTTGCCGGTCGATAGATAGCCCCCCTATCTCAAATGCCGTCATTGGCCGAATCAAGCTCCAGGTTGCCGCCGTCGCGGCAGATGTAGCCTCCGCGGTCCAGCCCGGAAAGGATGCCTTCATGGCCGATAGCGAGTCCGCCGAGCCTGCCGGCTTCAAATTGCCGGACCCGGCGCTCGTGAGCCGTTCCATGAGCGACATCGCCGAACGCTCGCAACGCCTGGTGACGGCGTGGCTGCAACGCCAAGGCGCCAAGGAGGGCGGGGCGGGCGATGCGCTCGGCCTGGGCAGCGCGTTTTTCGAGATGACCACGCGCCTGATGGCCAATCCGGCCAAGATGGTGCAGGCGCAGATCGGGTTCTGGCAGGACTATCTGACCCTGTGGCAAAGCACGGCGAAGCGGATGCTGGGGGTGCCGGCCGAGCGGGTGATTGACGCCCCGGCCGGGGATCGGCGGTTTCGCGACGAATCGTGGCGCGACAACGAGGTCTTCGACTTCATCAAGCAGTCCTACCTGCTGTCGGCGCGCTACATCCAGGACATGGTCAAGCAGGCCGACGGCCTCGATCCGAAGACGGCGGCCAAGGTGGATTTCTATTCGCGACAGTTCATCGACGCGATGAGCCCGTCCAATTTCGTGCTGACCAACCCCGAGGTGCTGCGAAAGACCGCCGAGACGGGCGGGGAGAACCTGCTGCGCGGGCTGAGCAACCTGCTCACCGATCTGGAGCAAGGCAAGGGCAAGCTCCGCATCAAGATGACCGACATGGATGCCTTCACCTTGGGGGAGAACATCGGCGTTTCCCCGGGCAAGGTGGTCTATCAGAACGAGCTGATGCAGCTGATCCAGTATACGCCGACCACCGAGAAAGTGCTGCAGCGGCCGTTGCTGATCGCGCCGCCCTGGATCAACAAGTTCTACATCCTCGACCTGCGCCCGAAGAATAGCTTCGTTCGCTGGGCGGTGAGCCAGGGCCATACCGTCTTCATGATTTCCTGGGTCAACCCCGACGAGCATTTGGCCGAGAAGGGGTTCGAGGATTACATGCAGGACGGCTACCTCGCGGCACTCGGCGCCATCGAGAAAGCGACGGGAGAGCGCGAGGTCAACGCGATCGGCTATTGCCTGGGGGGCACGCTGCTTTCCTCCACCTTGGCTTACATGAAGGCCAAGGGCGACGAGCGGATCAAGACGGCGACGTTCTTCGTCACCATGATGGATTTCGCCGAGGCAGGCGAGCTGGGCGTCTTCATCGACGAGGAGCAGCTGCGCGCCCTCGAGGAGAAGATGAACAAGCGCGGCTATCTCGAGGGCAGCGAGATGGCGACGACCTTCAACATGCTGCGGGCGAACGACCTGATCTGGTCGTTCGTGGTCAACAACTACCTGCTGGGCAACGAGCCGTTCCCGTTCGACCTGCTGTATTGGAACGCCGATTCGACCCGGATGCCGGCGCGGATGCACAGCTTCTACCTGCGGAAGATGTACCAGGAGAACCTGCTGGCGCAGCCGAACGGGATCAGCCTGTCGGGCGTGCCGATCGACCTGCGTCGGATCGACGTCCCGGCGTATTTCCTATCCACCCGCGAGGACCACATCGCCCCTTGGAAGAGCACCTACAAGGGGACGCAGCTCCTGTCCGGGCCGAAGCGGTTCGTGCTGGCCGCCTCGGGTCACATCGCCGGTGTGGTGAACCCGCCGGAGAGCGGCAAATACGGCCATTGGGTCGGTACCGAGTTGCCACCCAGCGCGGAGGCATGGCTCGAAGGTGCCACGGAAATCGCCGGGTCATGGTGGCCCGACTGGCAGCGCTGGGTCACCTCCTACGGCAACGAAATGGTCCCGGCCCGCCAGCCCGGCGCCGGCAAGCTGAAGGCGATCGAGGACGCCCCGGGGTCGTATGTGCGGGTGAAGGCGGTCTGACGGAGGGCGGGATGTTCGAGGGGTTCACGCGCGCCGAGATCGAGACCAGTGGCGCCCGCATTCACCTCCGCCACGGCGGCGACGGGCCGCCGCTGCTGTTGCTGCACGGCAATCCGCTGACCCATGTCTCCTGGCACGGCGTCGCCGGTCGACTCGCCGAGCATTTCCACGTCGTCTGCCCCGATTTGCGCGGCTACGGCGACAGCGTCGGTCCCGAGGATGGCGGGGAGAACCACGTCAACTACTCGTTCCGCGCGATGGCGCTGGATCAGGTCGAGGTGATGGAGCGGCTCGGCTATCGCGAATTCATGGTCGCCGGGCATGACCGGGGCGCCCGCACGACGGCGCGCATGTGTCTCGATCATCCCGCCCGAGTCACGCGGGCGGCCTTGGTCGACATCCTCCCCAATTATCATATCTGGACGCACACCTCGAAGGAGTGGGCGACCCGGTCGTGGCACTGGCTGTTCATGATCCAGCCTTACGACATGCCGGAGCGGATGATGGCCGGCGTGCCGGCGGCCTATTACATGGAAAAAAAGCTGTCCAAACCCGGCATCGGACTGGGCTTCTTCGACAAGGAGGCATTCGCCGAGTACGTCCGGTGCTTCAATTGGAAGACGATCCGTGGCTCGTGCGAGGACTATCGCGCATGCGCCAGCTGCGATTTCGAGATGGACAAGGCTGACCGCGAGGCGGGGCGGAAAATCGACTGCCCATTGCTCGTCACCTGGGGGGCCAGGAGCCACACCGGCCAGGTCCACGGCGACGTGCTCGGGGTGTGGCGGGATTACGCGACGAACGCGAGCGGCGGTCCGATCGAGTGCGGTCACTACGTGCCCGAGGAAGCACCCGGCGCGGTCTTCCGCGCGTTCATGCGCCACTTCCAGGGGTGAGCGCCGCTTTAGGGCGAACCCTCTTGCCGGATGAGGCGCGGTCCGGCCGGGAATTGCACGCCGTCGTAGAGTTCCGCCATCGGTAGGATGATTTCGATCGCCGGCATGGCGATCTCGGCGTCGAGCCTCTCGATCGTGTTCCTGGCCCACGCCCTGTCCAGCCCCCGCGACCAGAGAACGGCCTCGGGTGCGTTCGGCTCGATAAAGAGGATGTATTCGAGCGTCTCGACCCGATGGTACTCCGGCAGCTTCTCGAACGTGTCGAAGTCCCTTGTGGTCGGCGACAGTATCTCGGCGACCATCCACGGCGAGGCCGCCTTCAACGCGTTAGGCTCCCGTTGGCCGCAGTCGACACCCGCGTCGGGTCGGAGGATCTGTCCGGGCAGGGTCTCGATGGCGCCGTCGCCGGTGAATGGGCGGCAGGGGCTGCCGCGGAGCCGGGTCCGCGGTTCGGAGATCAGGTTGACCACGATGTCGTCGTGGACGTTCCTGGCGCCCGCCATCATGCGGACCGGAAAGCCGCCTACCAGCTCGTACCGGTCGGTCTGGCGGGCCTGCCAGGCGAAAAACTGCTCGACCGTCCACGGCTTGCGCGCCAGGCCCGACATCATCGCCCCGCTCGTGCTGCGCCTGGCAACCTAGCTTCGGCGCCGCTCGGAAGCGACACCTCTATAGCGCCGCGATCTCGGCTTCGCTCATGCCGGCCTCGCGCAGCACTTCCCCGGTATGCTCCCCGAGCGCGGGCCAGAGGCGGCGAATGGAGGGCGGGGTGTCGGAGAAGGTCGCCGGGATCGCCGTTGTCGTGACCGCGCCCTCGATGGAGTGCTCCTGCGTTTGGAAGAACCCGGTTTCGCGCAGATAGGCATCCTCCAGCAGGTCCGGCAGGCTGGCGGCGGCGCCGCATGGGACGTCCATCTCGGTCAGGATCGCGACCCACTCGGCGGTGGTCCGCGCGACCATCACCTCGGTGAGCACCGCGTACACCGCATCCACGTTGGTCGCCCGCGCGGCGATCGAAGCGAAGCGTGGGTCCTCGATCAGCGCCGGGTGGCCGATCGCGGCGAATACCCGCCGCCATTGCTCGTCGCTCACGCAGATCACGCATACATAGCCGTCCTTCGTCGCGTATGGGCGCCGGTGCGGAGTCCGCATTCGTGGGTAGCCGAGGCCGAGTTCGGGGCGGTTGGTCGTCGCTCCCCAGAGGTGCTCGACCAGCAAGAAATTCAGCATCGTCTCCAGCATGGGCACGTGCACCGCCTGGCCGCGCCCGGTGCGTTCGCGGGCGAACAGCGCCATGCCGATCATCGAGGCGAGCATCTGCCCGGCAAGCTTGTCGGCGGCGACCGTCGGCAGATAGCGCGGTCCGTCCGGCCCGGCGTTCAGCGCCGCCACCCCGCTCATGCCCTGGATCAGATCATCGAAGGCCGGCGCCTCGCTGCGCGTGCTGTCGGGGCGAAAGCCGGTGGCGCAGGCATGGATAAGCCGCGGATTGCGGCTCGCCAGCGCGGCGTAGTCGAGGCCGAGGCGGGCGGCGGCGCCGAGGCGCATGTTGTGGACCAATACGTCGGCGCCGTCGATCAGCCGGCCCAGCGCGGCGCGCGCGGCGGGGCGCTTGAGGTCGAGCACCACGCTGCGCTTGTTGCGGTTCGCGTTGGCGAAATAGGCGCCCATCCCGGGCGTTCGGCCGGGGCCGATCTGACGCGTGGCATCTCCGGCCGGCAACTCGATCTTCACCACGTCGGCGCCCATGTCGCCGAGCGTCTGTGTGGCGAACGGCCCCAACACCATCGTCGTGAGATCGATCACCCGCACCCCGTCGAGCGGGCCGGCGGACTGTCTTGCGTTCATGAGGACCCTCCTCGGCCAGAGTGAGCCGGTCGGCCATGCGAGGAAAGCCTTTGCCGGCGCGGCCCGCCTCGCCGATCCTGCCGCGATGCGAGACGAGAGCCTCCCGCCGGCCCGAGGCGGCGCGCGATCCACCGCGCTGATCGTGGCGAGCGCGATGTTCATGGAGCAGCTCGACGGGACGGTGCTGGCGACCGCGCTGCCGACGATGGCGCACGATTTCCACACCCGCCCGCTCAATATGAACGTGGCGCTCACGGCGTATTTGCTCACGCTCGCGATGTTCATTCCCGCCTCCGGGCGGATCGCCGACCGCTTCGGCTCACGCACTGTGTTCCGCGCCGCCATCGGAGTGTTCACGCTGGGCTCGATCCTGTGCGGGCTGGCATCGAGCCTGCCCTGGCTGGTCGCGGCGCGGATGCTCCAGGGCGCGGGCGGGGCGCTGATGTCGCCGGTCGGGCGGCTGGTGATGCTGCGCGCCGTCTCCAAGGCCGAATTGGTGCGCGCGATGGCGTGGCTGATGATCCCGGCGACGATCGGCCCGATCCTCGGGCCGCCGGTCGGCGGCCTGGTCGTCACCTATCTGTCGTGGCGCTGGATCTTCTTCATCAACGTGCCGATCGGGCTGATCGGCATGGTGCTAGTGAGCGTGTTCATCGCCGAGCACCGCGAGCCGCGCGTCGCCGGCGGCTTCGATCTCATGGGCCTCGCGCTGTCGGGGACGGCGCTCGCGTGCCTGATGTTCGCCATCGGGATGGCGAGCCGCGGCTTCGGCTCCGGCGCGACCGCGTTGTGGCTGGTCGCGGTCGGGATCGGCGCGGCGGGGCTGTATGCGAAGCGGGCGCGCAGCCATCCGCGCCCGATCCTCGACTTCACGCTGATGCGGATCCCGACCTTCCGCCAGTCCGTGCTGTCGGGCAGCTTCTCTCGGATCGCGGCCGGCGCGCAGCCCTTCCTCCTGCCGATGATGCTCCAGGTCGGTTTCGGTGATAGCGCCGCCCGCAGCGGGCTGATCACGTTCGCGACCTCGATCGGATCGCTGGCGATGCGCTTCGTCGCGCCGGCCTTGCTGCGGCTTCTGGGCTTCCGCGCGGTGATGATCTGGGTCGGCGCGGGCTCGGCGCTGCTGATGGGGGCGTGCGGCGCGCTGCGTCCGCAATGGCCCCTGGTCGCGGTCTATGCGCTGCTGGCGCTGAACGGATTCGTCCAATCGCTGGTGTTCATGGCGTACAACACCATCGCCTACGCCGACATCCCCCGCCCGCGCATGAGTGCGGCGACCAGCTTCTACGCGACGTTTCAGCAAATGGCGTTGTCGACCGGGATCGCGGTGTCGGCGGCGGCGCTGGCCGGCTCGGTCGTGCTGACCGGACACACGGGGCTGCAGACCGGGGACTTCACGGTCGCGTTCGTCGCGGTCGCGGGGATCGCGCTGATGGCGCCGCTGTCCTCGACGCGGCTGGATCGGGCGGCGGGCGCCGAACTCAGTGGCGCCCGTGCACGGGTGAGCGGTTGAGCAAGCTCAGCCAGGGTTCTTGGGATTGTGGTTGTTGCCCAGGACGCCCGTGGTGTTGCCGGTCACGGCGTTGGCGCTCTTATTGTGCGCGGCCTGCCAGCTTTGGTAGTTCGAGGCGTCGTAGTGGAACTCCAGCTGGGTGTTGAGCTTGGCCTGCGTCTCGTTCGGCAGGACAAGTTTGTCGTCGCCGTTGTTCTTGGCGTCGCCCAGCTTCAGGCTGTCGAACGGAACCGTCACCTTCTTCTGGTTGGTGGAGAGCACGGCGAAGACGCCGTTCTTGCCGATCAGGATGTCGTCGACGCTGCCGAGCTTCTGGTTGTCGGTGTTGTACACCTCGGTCCCGATCACCTTGCTGGCGCGCGCCGATCCGTTGTCGGCGAGGACGGGATTGCGCTGCGACGGCCGCAGGTCGGCGTCCTTGGCGTCGGCGGACGGGTTGGTGTTAGCATTCGCGCCGTGGATGAACGCCTGGTCGGCTGCGTAGCCGCCCTGCCCGACATTGGCGTACATGCCGTTGGTGCCGTCGCTGGCCTGGTTCATCGCGGTGGCCGTGCC
>JBAWFF010000363.1:0-2927 GCA_049591635.1 Acetobacteraceae bacterium | reverse complement strand
CATCGCTCGCAGCTATAACAACACCCCACGCAAATGCCTTGGCTTCAAAACCCCCGTCGAGCTATTCTCCAGCCACCTGTTGCACTTCAAATGTGAATCCACCTGCCCGCTTTCGCGGGCATGACGGCTGCGCAGTCAATTCACCAGTATCAGACGTAGCCAGGCGCAGCATTTCCGCATCGCCTCCCCTGCCGTATCGACGATGCCGACCCAGAACAGGAAGCCGTGGTTCATGCCGTCGAAGCGCAGGCTCTCCGCCGGAACACCGGCTTCACGCAGCCGGGCGGCGTAGGCTTCCGCTTCGTCGCGCAATGGATCGTACTCGGCGGTCACGACCAGCGCGGGCGGGAGGCGTCCCAGGTCGGCGGCGCGCAGCGGCGAGGCGTGCGGATCGGCGGCGTGGTCCGGGTCGCTCAGGTAATGGTCCCAGAACCAGCGCATGGTGTCGCGCGTCAGTCCGTAACCCTCGGCATTCTCGGCGTAGGACGGCCAGCCGGCGGTATAATGGTCGGTCACGGGATACATCAGAAGCTGGCCACGCAGCGCCGGGCCGCCCTCGTCGCGCAGGCGCAAGGCGGTGACCGCCGCCATCGTGCCGCCAGCGCTGTCGCCGGCGATGGCGACGCGAGTGGGATCGGCGCCCAGTCCGTGCGCGTGCTCCGCGGCCCAGCGGGTCGCCGCCAGGCAATCGTCCGGGCCGGCCGGGAATTTGTGTTCGGGCGCCAGCCGGTAATCGACCGAGACGACGATACAGTCGGCCCCGGCGCATAGGTTGCGGCACATGCCGTCATGCGTATCGAGGCTGCACAACACGAAGCCGCTGCCGTGGAAGAACACCAGTAGCGGGAAGGGGCCGTCCCCGATCGGGCGGTAGAGCCGCAGGCGGAGCGCGCCACCCGGACCGTGTATCGTGTGCTCCGACACCGCCGCCACCGCCGCCGGCTTCGCCATGATGGCGATGCGCGCCTCGTACTGCGCGCGCGCCTCGACGACCGGCAGGGTGTGGGTGGCTGGCACCCCGGTTCCCCTGTCGAGCAATGCCTTGATCCGCGGGTCGAGCGGCATGGTCCATCCTCCTCGATGTGCCGTTGATACGGCTGGCCGCTGTCATAATGCCAGCTGCACCCGAATGACGCGCCCGAGCGCCCCCATGTCCGCGTCGTTCAATCGTCCAACGCGATTGCGTAGCCGCGTCAGGCTTGCCGTGGTGATCTGGTCGGCCAGCGCTTTGCGCCTTTCCCGGTCAACCTCGACGTAGCATTCGGACGGATAGAGCCGAGCCACGTTGCTGGTCAGCGGCACGACCTGGACGCGGTTGAGCACGGCGTTCGCGGTGTCGTTGCTGACGATCACCGCCGGCCGGGTCTTGCGTATCTCGCCGCCCACCGACGGGTCGAAGGCAATCCACCATACCTCGCCGCGCCGCGGCCTGGGTACTTCAGCCATTACGTCGCGGTTCGGCGGCGACATCGCCGATCAGCCCATCGGCCCAATCGTCCGCCTCGCGCTCGCGCTCCTCATCGGCGGCCATCGCCGCGTATCCGGAAGCAAGGTCATCGCCGAGGACATGCGGACGGGCAAGATCATTCAGAAACCGACTGATTCGCCGCCGGCCGATGACCGCGTGCAAGCCGTCGTAGACTTCCGCCTCGACCGTGATCGTGAGCTTCTTCATCATCGGAGCCTCCTATACGTGTGAAATACGTGTAGAGCCGGCTGGTGTCAATGTTGACACGTTCCCGCCCCCCGATTAGCGCACACAATTCCAGCACGGAACCGGTCCCCAGATGCCCGTCCACGCGTTCGTCTTCCCGGGCCAAGGCAGCCAGTTCGTCGGGATGGGCCGCGACATCGCGGCCGCTTTCGCCGCCGCGCGGGAGGTGTTTCAGGAGGTCGACGACACGCTCGGCCAGAAGCTGTCGAAGCTGATGTTCGAGGGACCGGGCGAGGATTTGACGCTGACCGAGAACGCTCAGCCGGCGCTGATGGCGGTCTCGCTCGGCGTGCTGCGGGTGCTGGAGACCGAGGGTGGGTTCCGGCTGCGCGACAAGGCCGTGGTGGCCGCCGGGCATTCGTTGGGCGAATACAGCGCGCTCGCCGCCGCCGGCGGTTTCAGCATTGCCGATGCGGCGCGGCTGCTGCGGCTGCGCGGCCTGGCGATGCAACGCGCCGTGCCGCGCGGGGCGGGGGCGATGGCGGCGCTGATTGGTGTCGATCTGGAAAGCGCGCGGTCGATCTGCGAGGAGGCCGCGCCGGTCCCGGAGACCGACGGCGCGCCCCCTGGGCGGCGCGAGGTGGTTGAGCCCGCCAGCGACAATGGCGGCGGCCAGGTGGTGATCTCGGGCGATCACGCGGCGGTGGAGCGGGCGGTCGAGGTCGCCAAGGCGCGCGGCCTGCGCCGGGCGATGCTGCTACCGGTTTCCGCGCCCTTCCACTGCGCGCTGATGGAACCGGCGGCGGAGGTGATGAAGAGCGCCCTCGGCGCGACTCCGCCGGGTGCGCCGGCAGTTCCCTTGATCGCCAACGTCTCCGCCGCCAAGGCGACCGACCCGGACGAGATCACCGCCCTGTTGATCCGCCAGGTGACGGAGACGGTGCGCTGGCGCGAGAGCGTCGAGACGATGGTCGCACTCGGGGTGGACAGCTTCGTCGAACTCGGCGCCGGCAAGGTCTTGTCCGGGCTGATCCGGCGGATAGCGCCGGATGCCGCCGCCGTCTCCGCCGCGACGCCGGCGGAGATCGAGACGGTGCTGAAGAACCTCTGAGGCGGGTGATGTTCAGCCTGGACGGCAAGGCGGCCCTGATCACCGGCGCCTCGGGGGGCATCGGGGCGGCGATCGCGCGCGCGCTGCATTCCCAAGGCGCCGTCGTCGCGCTGTCCGGCACGCGGCGCGAGGCGCTCGACGCCTTGGCCGCCGAATTGGGCG
>JBAWFF010000362.1:0-8818 GCA_049591635.1 Acetobacteraceae bacterium | reverse complement strand
GCGCTCGACGCCGCCGCACTCTGCATGGAATCGGAGGTGCCTGGCGCGCGCCGGCTGCCGTCCGGCGTCGTGGCGAGGCTTTTGGACGGCCGCGACGTGGTGTTCCGGGCAACGCCCGCCGACGCGGCGCTGCTGCACGCGGAGGCGGCGCGGCTGGCGATGCGCGATGCACTGGTCCGGGTGCCCTGGGCCGGTCCGCCCACGCTGCTGGCGCTGGTCTCCCGCGATGAGGCGCCGCTCGATCCGGTGCAGGGTTCGGGTGCGCTGGCGTTCCTCGGCCGCGCCGTGGGTGCCGCGCTCGGCCGCGCCGCCGATCACGCGTGACCGCCGAGGCGGCCCGGCAGGCTTTCCTTGCCTGGCTCGGGTCCGAGCGCCGCGCGTCACCCCTGACGGTGGAGGCGTACGGCCACGACGTCGCCGATTTCCTGGGTTTCCTGAACCGCCACCTCGGGGATGAGCCTGATCTTCCCGCCCTGGCCGCGCTGCGTCCGGTCGATATCCGCGCCTTCCTGGCCGAGCGCCACGCCGAGGGTCTGTCGGCGGCGACCCGTTCGCGCCGGCTCGCCGCCGTGCGGAGCTTCTTCCGCTTCCTAGCCCGCCGGCACGGCTGCGACTGCCCGGCGGTACGGCTGGTCGCGACGCCACGCGCGTATCGGCCGGCGCCGCGCGCGCTTACCGAGCCGGCGGCCCGATCGGTGGCGCGCGACATCGGTGAGGAATCGGACTCCGCCTTCGTGCAGGCGCGCGATGCCGCGTTGTTCACGCTGCTCTACGGATGCGGGCTGCGGATCAGCGAGGCGCTGAACCTCCAGGTTCGCGACGCGCCGCTCCCAGGCGGGACGGGACCGCTGACCGTACGGGGCAAGGGCGACAAGGAGCGCGCGGTCCCGGTGCTGGCGGCGGTGCGGGTCGCGATCGCTGCGTGGCTGGCGCATCACCCCGATCGCCAGCCCGTCAGCCCGCTATTCCTCGGCGTGCGGGGCGGCCGGCTCGATCCCGCGGTCGCGCAACGCACGATGCGGGGTTTCCGTCGCCGCACCGGCCTGGCGGAGCGGGCGACGCCGCACGCGCTGCGGCATTCCTTCGCGACGCATTTGCTGGCCGCCGGCGCGGATTTGCGGGCGATCCAGGAGCTTCTGGGCCATGCGAGCCTGTCGACCACGCAACGCTACACCAGCGTCGACGCGGAGGGATTGATGCGCGTCTGGCGCGCCGCCCATCCGCGGGCGCGGTAATTCAGTTCGGGATGTCGGCGGCTCCGCGGCCCAGGACACGCTGCATCGTGACAACGTCCAGCCAGCGGCCAAACTTCAGCCCGACGGCCCGCATCGTGCCGACCATCTGGAATCCCACGCTGGCATGGACGCCGATCGAACCGGTGTTCTCCGAATCGCCGATCACCGCGATCATCTGGCGGAACCCCCGCGCGGTCGCGTCGTCGATCAGTTGGCGGACCAGCGCCTTGCCGACCCCCTGGCCGCGCACGTCGTCGCGCACGTAGATGCTGTCCTCGACGGTGAAGCGGTAGGCGGAGCGGTCGCGAAACTGGTTGTAGTAGCCGTATCCGACGACCCCCGTGGCGTCCGCGGCGACCCGCCAGGCCCAGCCGCGCGCGGTGATCTTGGCGAACCGCTGCGCCATTTCCTCGATGGAGGGCGGAATCTCCTCGAACGTGCCGGTGCCGTGCAGCACATGATGGGCGTAGATCGACTGGATCTCGGCGATATCCGCTGGCGCGGCGTCGCGGATGCGCATCGTCGCGGAGGTCTGGGACGAACTCATAGCGGCAATCCCAGCACATCGGCGAGGTCGCAGGCAAACGCCAGCAACGCCTGGTCGCGGCCAGGACCGGCGATCAGCGATAGGCCGACCGGCGCGCCCCCGGCCAGCGCGACCGGGATCGTTACCTCGGGCAGCCCGCAGAGGCTGGCGACGCCGGTGATCCCGATCGTCGCCTGGCGCACCGCATCCAGTTCCTCGGGGTCGGCGCCGAGGAAGGGCGCCGCGCAAGGCGACGTAGGCCCGAGCAGCACCGCGCCGCCCGCCAACAACGGGCGGATGCGTCCTTGCAGCAAGCGTCGAAAGGCCCTGCCCGCAGCGGCGGTCGCCGGGTCGATCCCCTTGGCCGTGCCCATCCGCTTGGCGATCTCCGGGCTCAGCTTCGGCTGCGTGCCCTCCACCCAGGAGCCGAGCGCGGCCCATGCCTCCTCGGCCTGCAAGGCGCGGAAATGATCATAGAGCGCGTCCACGCCCTCGGGCAGCAGCCGGATGCCGACCGCCCGGCCGCGCAATTGCTCCAGCCGCTCCAGCGCTGGCCGCAGCGCCTCGGCGACTGGAAACTGGGCGTTGATCCACGCCTCCTCGAGGCGCACCAACGGCCCGGCCAGTTCGGCTCGATCGCCGGGCAGCAGGACCTGGCCCACCTCCGACAACAGAGGGGCGCCGCGGGCGAACCAGCCCACCGTGTCGAGACTGGGAGCGAGCGGGCAGACCCCGGCGGTGCTCAGGGCGCCGAAACTGGGACGGATCCCGAACAGGCCGCAATAGCTGGCCGGAATACGGACGGAACCGGCGGTATCGGTGCCAAGAGCGAAATCCACCAGCCCGGCGGCGACGGCGGAGGCCGACCCGGAACTCGACCCGCCCGGCAGGCGGTTGGGCGCACGAGGGTTGGTCGGCGTGCCGTACCACCGGTTCTCTCCGGTCAGGCCGTAGGCCAGCTCGACCGTCTTGGTCTTGCCCACCAAACGAGCGCCGGCCTGGAGAAGCGTGGTAATGACCGGAGCGGTCGCGGGCGCGACGCCATGCGAGCGCCCCCAGTCGGGGTTGCCGTACGTGGTGACACTGCCGGTTACGTCGAAGACGTCCTTGACCGCGAAGCGCAGGCCACTCAACCGTCCGGTGCCGAGCGGGGAAGCCGTGGCGGCCGGGCCGGGCATGAACGCACCCGCGGCGTCGTCGGCGGTACCCGTGGGCATGCTCATGCCTCGTTCCTCACGCCGACCATCCCTCCGGGCTTGGCGGAATGTCTTTTCTGTTAGTGTCGGTCCGTGCCATAGAGAACCCGAACGGCGTTTGCTAGCAGGTTCGCGGGTTCGAGTGCCAGCGCGTTAGCGATTTGCTCGTGACCTGCGGCTATGGTCCGGGCCAGGCCCACCACGGCGGGCGTGCCGAGAGAGGAATGACGCGTGGATCAGTCTGACACCCATGCTCCGGATCCCAATTCCTACGCCAGTCCGCTGATCGAGGACCGGGCCGCCGATCAAGCGGCTCGCGATCCGGGGCGCGCCCGGCTCGACGCCGTCGTCATGGCCGCCCGCTACTACGGGATGGAACTCGCGATCGAGGATTTCCGCAGCGTCGAGGTCAGCGACGTCCCATCGGCGGCCTCGCTATCGGTGTGGGCGCAGAACGCCGGCCTGTGGGCGCGCGCCGTGCGGCTGCATTGGCGTCATTTGATGCGCCTTCGCGAGGCCGGTCCGGTCGTGCTGCTGTTCAAGGAAGGCGGCGCCGGACTGCTGGTGGGCTCCAACAGCGAGCATAAGGTCGTTCTGGTACGCGATCCGCTCGCGCCGGAAGGCGAGCCGGCGGTGGCGGTGGACGAGATGCGCCTCGCCGAGGTGTGGTCGGGCGAAGTCCTGCTGCTGCGCGCCAACCGGGGCCAGGTGGAGGCGGATGCGCCGTTCTCGCTGCGCTGGCTCGCGGGCCTGGTGTTCACCGAGAAGAAGTCGCTTCGCGACATCGCGATCGCCTCCTTCACGCTCAGCATGTTGACGATCTTCCCGCCGTTCCTGGTGATGACCGTCACCGACCGCGTGCTGACGCATCACAGCGTCTCCACGCTCATCTTCCTGTCGGTCGTGCTCGCGATCTTCGTGATCTACGAGACGATCCTCGGCTTCGCGCGCCGGCTGATCATCGTGACCATCGGCGCGCGCATCGACACGCGGCTGAATTTGCACGTCTTCAACCGGCTGGTGCGCCTGTCGCTCGACTATTTCGAAACCCATCCGGCGGGCGAGACGATGCACAGGATCACCGAGGTCTACAAGGTGCGGGAGTTCCTGACCGGCAAGCTGCTGATGACGATGCTCGACATGATCACGCTCTGCGTGCTGCTGCCGTTCCTGTTCTATTTGAATGCCACGCTGGCCTGGATCGTGGTCGCCTGCGCCTGCGCCATCACGATTATCATCCTCGCCTACCTGCGCCCGATGCGCGTGGTGTACAAGCGCGTGGTAGATGCCGAGACCGACAAATACGCGGCCCTCGGCGAGACGATCTTCGGCATCAAGACGGTCAAGGCCCTGGCGCTGGAGCCCGCGCGCAAGGCGCTGTGGGATGAGCGCGTGGCCGCCGCGGGCCACTGGCGGCTGGTATTCGGCAAGCTGTCGAACTGGCCGCAGACCCTGGTCACTCCGTTCGAGCGGTTCATGTGGATCGGCACCATCATGTTGGGTGCCTATCTCGCGCTGTACGACAACACGGGCTACATGGTCGGCTCGTTGTTCGCCTTCATGATGCTGTCCCAGCGCGTCGCCCAGCCGCTCGTGGGCCTCGCGCGGCTGATCGAGGACTACGAGGAAGTGGCCGCCTCCATCGGCGAGGCGGCGTCGGTGCTCAACCGCCCGCTCGAGGCCGACGCCGCCTCCGGCGGAATGCGCCCGAAATTCGCTGGCGCGATCATGTTCGAGGACGTGACCTTCACCTACGCCGGCACCAAGACCCCGGCGCTCGACCGCCTTACCTTCTCCATCCCCGCCGGCACGATGCTCGGGATCGTCGGCCGCTCCGGCTCCGGCAAATCGACCATCACGCGGCTGCTGCAAGGCATCAACCGCGACTACAGCGGTTTCCTGAAGATCGACGCCAACGACCTGCGCGAGATCAATCTCCGCCACCTCCGCCAGAGCTTCGGCGTGGTGCTCCAAGAGAACTTCCTGTTCCGCGGCTCCATCCGCGAGAACATCATCTCCGGCCGGCCCGGCCTCGCGCTCGACGACGTGGTGCGCGCCGCGCGCCTCGCGGGCGCCGAGGAGTTCATCGAGCGCATGTCGAACGGCTACGAGACCTACATCGAGGAAGGCTCGCCCAACCTGTCAGGTGGTCAGCGCCAGCGACTCGCGATCGCCCGCGCCCTCATAACCGACCCGCGCATCCTGATCCTCGACGAGGCGACCAGCGCGCTCGACCCGGAGAGCGAGGCGCTGGTCAACGCCAACTTGCTGCGGATCGCGAGCAACCGGACGATGGTCATCGTCTCGCATCGGCTGTCCTCGCTCACCGAATGCGACCAGATCTTGGTGCTCGACAAGGGAAAGGTCATGGATATCGGCCCGCACACCACCCTGCTGGAGCGGTGCTCGGTCTACCGCCAGCTTTGGGCGCAGCAGAATCGCCATCTCGAGACGAAGGGGTCGCGTCACGCGGTCCTGGCTCCGACCCTCGCGCAGGGTGATTGACATGGCGAAGAGGAACGCCGGCAACCTTCCGGCATTGCGCGACGACGACGCCGCCCTGCCGGTGCTGCTGGAGTTCCAGTCGCCATCCTCGGCGGTCATCCGGATGCCGATCCCGCCGCTCGCGCGCCACACCATCTGGATCATCGGCTCGATGTTCGTGGCGTTGATCGTCGCCGCCGGGGTGATCAAGGTCGATGAGGTGATCAGCGCGCGCGGCGAAGTCGTCTCTCGCACGCCCACCCTGGTCGTGCAGCCCCTCGACACCTCCATCGTGCGCGCGATCAACGTCCGCGCGGGGGATCAGGTGAAGGCGGGTCAAGTCCTGGCGCGGCTCGACCCGACATTCGCCGCCGCCGACCTGTCCGCGCTCGCCGTTCAGGTCGCCGCCCTGCAAGCGCAGGTGTCGCGTCTGGGCGCCCAGGCGGACGGGCGGGCATTCGCCTACTCGGGCGAGGATCCGGCGATGGCGCTCCAGGCGGCGATCTTCGCGCAGAAGAAGTCCGAGTACGATTACAAGCTGCGCAACTATCAGGAGAAGATCGACAGCCTGGTCGATCAGATCAAGCGCGCGAACACCGATGCCGCCGCGTTTCGCGATCGCCTGACGGTCGCGCGCGATGTCGAGCGGATGCGCCGGCAGTTGGAACAGCAATTTGTCGGCAGCAAGCTCAATACGCTGGCCGCGATGGACAATACCGCCGAGATGAACCGCAGCCTGCAAGGCGCCGAGCAGCAGGCCCAGCAGGGCGCGCGCGATCTTGGCGCGCTGGTGGCCGAACGCGACGGCTATGTGCAGACGTGGCACGCCGATATCTCCCAGCAGCTCGCCGACGCGACGCAGAAGCTGTCCGACGCGCGCCAGCAGCTCGCCAAGGCGCAGCTGCGCCGCCAATTGGTGGAGCTGCGGGCCGACCGCGACGCGACCGTGCTGACCGTCGCCAAGGTCTCCGTCGGCTCGGTACTGCAACCCGGCGAGCAGCTGTTCACCTTGATGCCGGCCGACGCGCCGCTGGGGATCGAGGCGAATATCGCCGGCAAGGACGATGGCTACGTCAACCTCGGTGACCCAGTGGCGATCAAGTTCGACACCTTCCCCTTCACCCGCTACGGCATGGCGCATGGCACGCTGCGCGACATCAGCGCCAATAGCTTCACCGGACAGGACGATGCGCACTCCCAGGCCTCCGGCGCGGTGCCGCTGCCGCAAGGTTCCACCGAGCCATATTATCGCGGGCGCATCAGCATAGATAAGGTCGATCTGCATGGTGTGCCGGCCGGCTTCCGATTGATACCGGGGATGCCCGTGGAAGCCGATATCAAGGTCGGCAAGCAGACCGTGCTCAGCTACATGATGCAGCGTGTCATGCCGATCGCGACGACCGCGATGCGGGAGCCGTGAGCTGGCTCCGTGGGTCTGCTTGACACCCTGACGGGCGCCTTCTCACCGAGTCTCGCCCTGCGGCGGGCCGTCCGGCTTGGCGATCGCGGTCGCACCGGGCCGAGTTTCCGCCTGATGTCACGTGCCGCCCGTGCCGGACTGGCGGAGGCGGAATACCGGGTCGGGCGCTGCTACCTCGAAGGCGGCGGCGTGCCCGTCAGCCGCACCGACGCGGTGCGCTGGCTGGAGAAGGCGGCGGCCCAGGGTTACGTGGAGGCGCAGTCCCTGCTCGCGACCCTGTATCTGCATGGTCTCGTCGGCGCGGCACGCGGCCAAACCGCCGCGGCGAGGCTGTTCGCCAGCAACGACGCCGCGATCGGACCGGACTATCAGGAAGCCGCGCGTTGGGCCCGGAAGGCGGCGGAGGGGGGATCGGCCGATGGCCAGGCCCTGCTCGGCTACATCCTCACCTCCGGTCCCGAAACGCTCCGCGATCCGGACGCGGCACGCGATTGGTATCGCAAATCCGCCCAGGCCGGTTGCCCGCAGGGTGCCCTGGGCTACGCGCTGGCGTTGGGGCAGGTGCCGGGCGGGGCGGAGCACAACCAGGAAATCGTCGACTGGCTCAAGAAAGCGGGCGAGGCGGATCTGCCGACGGCGCTGTTCCTGCTGGGTGAGCTGACCGACCGCGGCTTTTGCGTCCCGCGCGACCGAGCGGCGGCGACCGAACTATACCGCCGTGCCGCCGAAAAGGGTCATCGATCGGGCGAGGCGCGCTATGGCCTCGCGTTGATGCAAGGCGTGGGGACCAAGGCGAATCCGGTCGAGGGCGAAACGTGGCTCCGCAAGGCGGCGCTGGCGGGCGACCCGGAAGCGGCGGCGCTGGTGGGCGACCTTTATGCCAAGGGTGGATCGTTGCCGCCGAACTATGCCGAGGCGGCGATGTGGTTCCGCCGCGCGAGCGAAACCGGCCACAAGGGCGCCTCGCGCGCCTTGGGGATGCTCTACCTCACCGGCGCCGGGGTGCCGCGCGACGAACGCGAGGCGGCGCACTGGTTCCGCTTGTCGGCCGAGGCGGGCGACGCCCGTGCGCAGATCGACCTTGCCAACCTGGTACGTCAGGGCATGACGGACGAGGCGGATGCGCTCCGTGCGCGGGAATGGTTCGAGCAGGCCGCGGCTTCCGGCGATTTGGTCGCCGCCTTCAATTTCGGGATCTGCCTCGCCGAGGGGGTTGGCATCGAGCGCGACGACCGCAAGGCCGCCGAATGGCTCCGCCGCGCCGCCGATGGCGTCGTCAACGCCCAGTACTGGTACGGCCGGATGCTGTTGGAGGGGCGTGGAGTCGACGCTGATCCCGAGGAGGGACGCGCCTGGATCGGGCGTGCCGCCGACAAGGGCATGATCGAGGCCGAGGTGGCGTTGGCCGAACTGATGCTCAATGGCCGCGGCGGCCCCCGGGATCACCCCGCGGCGCTGGCTCTGTTCGAGAAAGCGGCGGGACGTGCCAATGTCGGGGCGATGTTCGCGTGCGGGGCGATGTGGGGGGGCGGGCATGACGTGCCGACCGACCGCGTCATCGCGCAGCGATGGTTCCGCGCCGCGGCGGAGCGCGGGCATGCCTATGCACAGATGATGCTTGGCCGCTATTTGGCGCGCGGGCTGGCTGGGGAGCGTGATGCCGACCAAGCCCGCGAGTGGCTGGAGCGCGCGGTGGCCCAGGGGATCGCGGAGGCGCGCTCCGACCTCGCGGGGCTCCCGCCGCCGTCCGCCGCCGTACCCGACAAGGACGACCCGCGGGAGGCCGAGCCTGAGCCGGCGCCTCGTACTGCCAGTTTATAGCCGGTGGAGGATGCTTCCGCCGACGCCGTGACAGCCGCCCGCGCCGCTTTCGACGCCGGACGCGCCGCCGCCGATCCGGCCGAGCGCCTTCGGTGGCTGGATCGCGCGCACCGGCTGCTGCCCGGCGACCCCACGC
>JBAWFF010000361.1:0-23617 GCA_049591635.1 Acetobacteraceae bacterium | reverse complement strand
GAGCGCCGGCTGCTCGAGATCGCGATCACGCTGGCGACCGACGCCAAGCTGCTGCTGCTCGACGAGCCTCTGGCGGGCCTCGCCGAGGCCGATCGCGAGGTCGTCGGGCGGCTGATCCGCGACTTGTCGCGGACCCACGCCGTATTGCTGATCGAGCACGACATCGACCGCGTGCTGGCGCTGTCCGATCGCCTGACGGTGCTGCACCAGGGGCGGCTGATTGCCGACGGCGCACCCGCCGACGTCGCCGCCAACCCCGACGTGGTCGCCGCCTATCTCGGCACCGCGCGCGGCGTGAAACAGCAAGCGGCGCCAGAAGAACCGGCCCCGATTTCGGCCGTGCCGCTGCTGCGCCTGACGGGCCTGCGCGCCGGCTACGCGGGCAGTCAGGTGCTGGACGGGCTCGACATGGTCGTCCACGAGGGCGAGGCGGTGGCGCTGCTCGGACGCAACGGCGTCGGCAAGACCACGACCTTGCGCGCGATCATGGGCGCGGCGCAGAAGACCGGCGGCACCGTCGCGTTCGGCGACACGGACATCACTCGGGCGCGGTCGTTCGAGATCAGCCGCGGCGGCATCGCGCTGGTGCCGGAGGGGCGGCGGCTGTTTCCCAACTTGACGGTAACCGAAAACCTGCGCCTCGCCGCGCGCCCCGGCGGCGCCTCGCTCGATAACGTGTTCGCGCTGTTCCCGAAGCTGCGCATCCTCGCCCGCTCGCAAGCGGAAAGCCTGTCGGGCGGGGAACGCCAGATGGTCGCCATCGCGCGCGCCCTGATGGCGCCCGCGAAGCTGATCCTGCTCGACGAACCGTTCGAGGGCCTGGCGCCGGCAGTGGTGCGGGAGGTGATGGCGGCACTTGGCAAGCTGCGCGGCCGCGTCGCGATGGTGATCGTGGAGCACCATGCGGAGACCGTGCTGTCGCTGGTCGATCGCGCCTACGTCCTGGTGAACGGGCGCGTCGCTTACGAGGGCAGCGCGCGCGCGCTGGAGGCCGACGAGGCACTCCAGGCGCGGCTGCTGGGCGTCGTGCAGGCGGAAGAGGCGGCGGCCTGATGGATCAGCCCGTCGCGTCGATCGTGCCCGTCATGGTTGGATGGAAGCGGCAATAGAACGGAATCGTCCCGGCATGGCGCACCGTGATCAGCGCGGTCTTGCCGGGAGGGATCGACACGTCGAAGCTGCCGTCCTTCGCGGTCACGGTGTGGGCGACGAAATCGTGGTTCGACCATTCGATCACGTCGCCGACATGGGCCGCGATGACCGGGGCGCCGAACGACATCTTGTCGATCACCCGGTGCAGGGTTTCGGCGTAACCCGGCCTTGGCGATGCCGCGAGAACCACCGCGCACACCGCCAAGGCCCCCACCAGGCGACCTCCGAACCGAGCCATGCCGGGGCCTATTTCAGCTCGGTGGCGAGTTCTTCGGCGTGTTTCTCGTGGCCCTGGAAAATCTGTAGGCCGGTTTGCAACAGGCTCTTGAGCTGCGGGTTCCGCGCGTCCGGGATCAGCGTCGTCTGCAAGGCATTGTCGACCTCCTTGTGGTAGGCGACCTCGTTCTTCACGTACGCCCTGTTGAACGCCGCGCCGTTCAGCTTCGCGAGCTTAGCGCGCTCCGCGTCGGCGCTCTTCACGAGGGATCGGCTGGTCGCGTTGTCCTCCGGCGTGACGTTGAGCTGCTTGACCAGCGCCAGCGCCTTTTCGTTTACCGCCGTGTGGTCGCGGACCATGTCGTCGGCGAACGCGCGGACGTCCTTGTTCTTCGACTTCTTGAGCGCGAGCTGGGCGTTCTCTATGTCGATCGTGCCGGCCGTGTAGGCGATGTGCGCGATCTGCGGGTCGGTCGGCTTCGCGCTCGACTGAGCGGCGGCGGGCAAAGTTCCGATCGCGCCGTAGACGAGGACGCCGAGGGCAGTCGTGTAGAGAATCGCTCGGGCGGACATGGCGGATTCCTTCTTCATGGATCAGTACGGGTCGGGTGTGGCGCGGCCGTCCTGGGCTTGCTCCAGCCTGGAGAGGACGGCTTGCGTGAGTCGCTCGCAGTGCGAGCCGCCAAAGGGAAAGGCGCCATCGAACATGGCGGCGAACTCGGCGCCGAGGCTCGCCCGCAATTGCTGGTTCGCGCGATGCAGCCGGGTTTTCGCGGTCGCCACCGGGATGCCGAGCCGCGCCGCCGTGTCGTTGACACTCATCTGCTCGACGATCCGCATCATGAAGACGACGCGGAAGGACGGCGGCAGCGCGTCAATGGCGTTCTCCACCAGCCGACGGATCTGCTCGCGCGCCGCGGCGGCCTCGGGACTGGGAGGCGGCGGCATCGTCGCCGAACCCTGGTGATCGGGCGGCAAGGTCTCGACCACATCGGCGATATCGATCGGCTGACGCGTTTGCCCGCGCCGGCGCAAGGCTTCGTTCACGACGATGCGCGACATCCAGGTGGCGAGGCTCGACTCGCCGCGAAATTCACCGATCGAGGTGAGGGCGCGAACATAGGCGTTCTGCACGACCTCCTCGGCTTCGGCGTCATCGCCCATCATCCCGCGGGCGATCCGCCACAGCATCTGATTGTGGCGCTGGATCACGATCCGCGCCGCCGCCCGGTCGCCCTGGCGAAGGCGTTCGACAAACGCGATGTCGTCCATCTGTAGGCCGTCCATCGGCGGTCCCTCGAGTTTCAACGCCCATTAGACCTTCCCGATGGGCGAAAGGTTCCCGCCTGTGTTCGTAGCCGGCGGCCGGACTACGGACCGGGGATGGACGAGGACTGGGGCGCGCCCTCCTCACGCATGGTCGAGGGCGCTACCCTTGTGCGCCGCGATATGGTCGGTCTTGTCGCTTTTGATCTCATATTGAGGATCGTCGTCCGAAGCGTGGTGCCTATGGCCTTTGTAGTCGAAGTCCCTGGTGTGGATCGCGATGATCGTTCCCGATACCCGGCCTGCCTCTGAATTCCAGCTTACATGGTCGCCGATCTTGAACCTCCTCGCCATGACGCG
Source organism: Acetobacteraceae bacterium (assembly GCA_049591635.1). GTDB lineage: Bacteria > Pseudomonadota > Alphaproteobacteria > Acetobacterales > Acetobacteraceae > DATFDN01. The sequence continues at coordinate 20,623 of JBAWFF010000361.1, read as the reverse complement.
GACTCCGTCACTTCGCCATGACGACCTTGGCCTCGATCCGTTGGCCGATGTCGGCGTCGATGCTCTTCCAATAATCGAAGGCGCGACCGAGGACCGGCTCGCGCACCCCGCCGCGAAGGCTGCCCGCGACCTGATCGACCAGCTTCGCGCGCTGGTCATCGTTGAACACCTCGCGCACTAACTGGCGCGGCTGAGTGAAGTCGTCGTCCTCGGCGTGCGGCGTGTAGGCGCTACGCACCATCGTGCCGTCGGCTTCCCAGCCATCGGCCGCCGGCCCCGTTTCGTCCGCCCATGACCGCCCGCCGCTGTTCGGGACATAGGCCGGGGCGTTGCCGCTATGCTCGTAGGCCATCTGGCCGTCGAACATATAGGTGTTGACCGGCACCTTCGGCCGATTGACCGGCAGTTGGTGGAAGTTCGTGCCGATGCGGTTGCGCTGCGCGTCGTTGTAGGCGAACGCACGGCCAAGCAGCATCTTGTCCGGCGACAGACCGATGCCGGGCACGGTATTGCCCGGTGAAAAGGCCGCCTGCTCGATCTGGGCGAAGAAATTCTCGGGGTTGCGATTGAGCGTCATCGTGCCCACCGGGATGAGCGGATAATCCTTGTGCGACCAGGTCTTCGTCAGATCGAACGGATTGAACCGATAGGTCGCGGCTTCGGCGTAGGGCATGATCTGAACCGACAGATCCCAGACCGGATGCTCGCCGCGTGCGATCGCCTCGAACAAGTCGCGGCGGTGGAAGTCGGCGTCGGCCCCGGCCATCGCCGCGGCCTCGGCGTTGGAGAAAAACTCCATGCCCTGGCGGGTATGGAAATGATATTTGACCCAATATTTCTCGCCAGCGCCATTCACCCACATATAGGTATGTGAGCCGTATCCATTCATGTGCCGCCACGTGCGCGGCAGGCCGCGTTCACCCATCAAATAGGTCACCTGATGCGCGGTTTCCGGATTGCTCGTCCAGAAATCCCACTGCATATGGCCGTCGCGCAGGCCGGAGTCTGGCAGTCGCTTCTGGCTGCGGATGAAATGCGGGAATTTCATCGGATCGCGCACGAAAAAGACCGGCGTATTGTTGCCGACAAGGTCGTAATTACCCTCTTCGGTGTAGAACTTGAGGCTGAAGCCGCGGACGTCGCGCCAGGTATCGGGGCTGCCGGACTCTCCAGCGACGGTGGAGAAGCGCGCCAGCATGTCGGTACGCACTCCCTTCTGGAACATCGCGGCCTTTGTGTAGGCCGAGATGTCCTCGCGCACCTCCAACACGCCGAACGCGCCCGACCCCTTGGCGTGGGGCTGGCGCTCGGGAACCTTCTCGCGGTTGAAATGCGCCATCTGCTCGAGGAAATGCACGTCGTGCAGCACGATGGGGCCATCCGGGCCTATCGTGAGCGAATTGCGGTCGCTGGCAGCGGGAGCACCACTGCTCATAGTCGAGCGGGTCGCTTTTCCATTGTCCGATCGGCGCATCTTGTCTCATCCTTCCGTCGGTTGACCAACGACAGTCGGCCACATCCTTTGCGCGGCAGGGCGCACTCCATTTGGCCTCGGATCGGGGCCAGTGCCCGTGATCTCCACCAGGCTCGCGCGCACCTTGGCCAAGGTCTTCCCTGGCTCCGCCGGTCTCGGCCCGCGCGCGCCTTGCGCGAACGACATTCACCGAATGTAGCGCCAGGTCAATTAAGCTACGTGGCAGTCAGTGAGCCTGATTGAAGTCTCCTCGCACGCAGAGATGCGCCGCTGGTTCGAGAGCGGGTCGGTCACGGCCCGCCCCCGCGAAGGCGGAGCCCGCTTTCAGTTTGCGTTGCATGTCACCGGCCGACCGGCCAACGATAATGACATCCGCGCCACACCGCCTTATTGTCGGCGAGAAGGCGCTAATCCGCGCTGGTCACGGCGATCCGATCCGGGAACGCGTGACGCGATCGTTGTATGACGGCCGGGGCGGCTGACTGCAAGGGAGACCAACATCATGACAAAACCGCACTATGACTGCTCATTGCATATTGCCCATTGTATCGAATTCCTCTCGTGAGCCAATAATGTCCTCCCCCCAAGGCATTTCCAAATCCCCTACCGGTATTGGCGGCTTCGATGACCTCACGCTCGGCGGGGTCCCGACCGGTCGCCCGACGCTTGTCTGTGGGTCCGCTGGTTGCGGTAAAACGCTTTTCGCGACGACGTTCCTGATCCACGGCGCGCGCGACTTTGACGAACCTGGCGTTTTCGTCACCTTTGAGGAGCGTCCGGAGGATATCGTCAGCAATGTCGCCTCCCTGGGATTCGCCCTCAACAAGTTGGTGGACGACCAAAAGATCGCTTTCGAATATATCGCATTGGACCGTTCGGAGCTTGAGGAGGCCGGCGACTATGACCTGGAAGGTCTCTTCATCCGGCTGGAGGCCGCGATTGATTCAGTAGGCGCCAAGCGGGTCGTGTTGGACACCATCGAAAGCCTGTTCTCGGTCTTTTCAAATGAGGCGATCCTGCGCGCGGAAATCCGCCGGTTGTTCGACTGGCTAAAGGACAGGGAAATGACAACGGTCATCACCGCGGAGCGTGGTGATGGCTCGCTCACGCGGCAGGGGTTGGAGGAATACGTCTCGGACTGCGTGATCTTGCTTGACCACCGCGTTCAGAACCAGGTCTCGACGCGCCGCCTTCGCATCGTGAAATATCGCGGCACGGCGCATGGCACGAATGAATATCCATTCCTCATCGATCAGGACGGGTTCAGTGTTCTGCCCGTATCCTCGCTTGGCTTGGATCATAAGGTCTTCGAGGAGCGCATCTCCTCCGGGATTATGGACCTCGACGACATGCTGACGGGAGGCGGCTTCCACCGGGCGTCCAGCATCCTCGTCTCCGGCGTTGCCGGTTCCGGCAAATCGACGGTGGCCGCAAGCTTCGCGGACGCCGCCTGCGCCGCCGGCGAGCGCGCGCTCTTTTTCTCCTTCGAGGAATCCGCCGATCAATCCGTCAGGAACATGAAATCCATCGGGATGGATATCGGCCGCTGGATCAAATCTGACAAACTTCGATTCATCGCCACAAGGCCGACATTCTACAGCCTTGAAATGCATCTGGCCGTGATGTTGCGTGAGGTAACCCGATTCAACCCAAGCCTGGTCGTCCTCGATCCGATCTCCTCCTTCCTGGAGAGCGGAGACCGCATGGAGATCCAGTCCATGCTGTTGCGCGTGGTCGATTTTCTGAAGGGTCGCGGGGTGACCGCAGTCTTTACCCACCTTATGCATGGTCAGGATGGCCAGGTCCAAACCGACGCCGGCCTTTCATCCATCATGGACGCATGGATTCTTTTGCTCAACCGAGAGGTGAACGGCGAATTCAATCGCGAACTCTATCTGCTCAAGGCCCGCGGCCTAGCGCACTCCAATCAAGTTCGTGAATTCATCATGAGCGACCGAGGTATCAAGCTCGTCCCTCCGTACCTCGGCGAGAGTGGCGCCCTCACCGGATCGGCCCGAAAAAGCGAGGAAGCCAAGTCCCGACGCACCGAAACCAGGCGCCAGGCGGAGGTATCGAAAGCCCAGCAACTCATCCGCCAAAAGCGGCGACGCGTCCAGGCCCAGATGGAAGCGTTGCAGGCGGAGCTCGATGCGGACGAAATAGAACTCAACGCAATCACGCAGGACGAGGACGAATATCTTCGCCAGACAGCTGACGACGAGCTCGCGATGGAGAGAAGTCGCAAGTCGTAGCGGCTAGGAAAAACTACTCCGGAGGGACATATCCATGGCACCCGAAACGCGCCCTCGCAAACTCTTTCTATATGTCGCGGGTCAGACACCAAAATCTGTTGCCGCGATCGCCAACTTGGAGCGCATATGCGCCGAGGATCTCCCTGGCCAATATGAGGTGACGGTGATCGACTTGAGGCAGGATCCAAAGCTCGCACGGGAGCACAGCATCGTGGCGATCCCGACCCTCGTGCGCGAGTTGCCGATCCCGCTACGCAAGCTCATCGGTGACCTTTCCGACACCCATAAGGTGCTGGTGAACCTTAGGCTCGGCGACAGCGCATGACCTCCGCTTCGTCCCCGGACAAAGATCTTCTTATCGCCGATCTTCGTCAGAGGCTTGCCGACGCGGAGGAAACGCTGCGCGCCATCCGGGAGAACGAGGTCGATGCGCTTGTGATGCGCGGCCCCCTGGCGGAGGAGATATTCACGATCGGGGGAGACTCCGAGTCCTATAGAACGTTCATGGAGGTCATGGAGCCGGGCGCCGCCGCGCTCGACGCGTCCGGGCGCGTGCTCTACGCCAACAGCACGCTTACTCGACTGCTCGGCACGTCGCTCTCTCAATTGCAGGGAAAGTTGTTGGCGGATGCATTCGCTGCCGACACCGGCAAGGAAATCAGGCGCCTGCTCGACCAAGCACACACGACCCGACAAAGCCGCGAGGTCCGATTTCCTCGGGGCGAAGGCGTGGATCTTCACTTCATCGCAATGGCGAGCCCATTGCAACTCGGCACGACCTCAGGCCACGCCGTGACATTCGCCAATGTGACCGAGCGGGTTCTCAACGAGAGCGCCGAGCAGAGCGAACACGCCGCTCGTGCGGTCATCGCCTCGGCCAACGAGGCGGTTCTGGTGTGCGATCGCGACGGGATCGTTACCCACGCCAATGGCGCATCCAGTATCGTCTATGATGGCAACCCCGTTGGGCGTGCCTTTACCGAAGTCATTCCACTCGTTTTTCGCGATGTCACGGGGCTCCTGCAAGCCGACGACATGATTGCGATGGTGACGAACGGCACGCCTTTGCGAGGGATCGAAGCCGTCGCATTGAACGCGCCGAAGGTGAAGGACTATCTGGTCAGTGCGGCGCCGCTACGGGTTGCGGGTGATAGGATCAGCGGGGTCGTCATTACCATGGTCGACCTTTCTCAGCGCAAGGCTGCTGAAAAGCAGCAAGGCCTTCTCATGCGAGAACTCGACCATCGCGTGAAAAATACGCTTACGCTGGTTCTATCGATCAGTAGTCGGACAGCTTCCAATACCGATACGGTGCAGGCGTTCCAGAAGGCGTTTTCTGGTCGTATCCAGGCGTTGGCGGCGACCCATGCCTTGCTATTGGAGCATTCCTGGTCATCCCTGGAACTGTGCGATATCATTATGTCCGAGCTCGCGCCTTTTATCGAGGCGGCCGCGGACCAGGTCACGATCGAGGGTTTGAACGTCGCGGTCACACCCCGCGCGTCGATTGCCTTTGGGTTAATCGCGCACGAGCTCACGACCAACGCGGTAAAATACGGCGCGCTCTCACGACAGGGGGGCCACGTCACGGTGCGCGCGGTTGGTCGCGACGAAGGAAAAAGCGGCGCCTTTGTCCTTGAATGGCGCGAATCCGGTGGCCCGCGCGTCGCTCTCCCGCAACGAAAGGGATTCGGACACATTGTTGTCGCGCGAAGCCTTCAATATGCCGCCGGCGGGGGCGCGGAGTTCGATTTTGATCCTTCCGGCCTTGTCTGCCGCGTTTCGATCCCGGCGGAAGACCTGTGCTAACGTGCGAAGGCGCGTCTAGCGCTGGGCCGCCTCCGCCTGGGCGCGCCGGCGCAACTGGCGCAGCGACAGCGCATGCAGCAGGATCGAGCTTGGCACCACGAAAGCGGGGGTCAGCACATTCGGATAAACCCCGGCGCCGATGCTCGGCAAATGCGGAACGATCAGCTGGAGCCGGCCGGGCGAGGTGACCATCCCCAAGGTGATCGCGACGGCGAAGTCGGCCAGGCCGAGGATATTCCAAATCATCGCGGCCCTTCGGCCCTGAGCCGTGCCGGTCGCCACGGCGATCGCCGCCGGCACGGCGAGCAGGCCGGTCAGCACGTCGCCAATTCCCGCCGGCAACGCGAACACGCCAGGCAGCGTCCCACGCAGCCAGGCAGCGAGGGCCCAGCCGCCGAATACACGGTAAAGCTGAAGGGCGACGAGCCAACTCGCCGGCATCGCGTCGAGCACCTGTCCCACACGCTTCGACAACAGCAGCAGGGGCGCGCCAATGATCACCGGCAGGAGGATCGCCAACGGCAGCAACGGCAAGGGCGAGGCGCCCGTGATGAAGGCGCCATTGATCGCCGCGCTCCAGGCGACAGCGAGCCAAAGAGTATCCGGGATCATGATCGCCAGCCAGGTCGCGCGGCGTTGGCTCGGCGTCATGTCGGTGCTCTCGAGGCCGAGCCACAAACCGACCGCGATAAGCCCATGGGCCATCAACTGGTGCGCCGAGGTCGGAACCCCGCTCGCCGGGATAAACGGCTGCCAGTAGATCAACACGAGCCACAGGACCGTCGGCGGGATGAGCCAAGACAGGCTGCGCCAGGCGGGATGCGGCCCGGCGATACCAGCGGAAGCGGCGACGGCGGTCATCAGCGGTCCTCCATGCGTAACGACTGATTTGCGTGTCAGATGTGCGACCGCTTCCGCTGAGCGACTATCCGCGATAATATTGACGGGCTATGAAGCAGAACTTCACGGTCAGGCAAGGCGCGCTCGACGGCGTGGAGGCGTTCCTGAGCGTTGCCCATCATCGTAGCTTTCGCAAAGCGGCCGCGGAGCTCGGGGTAACGCCATCGGCGATCAGCCAGGCGGTACGCGCGCTTGAGGCGCGCCTCGGCGCGGCGCTTTTCATCCGCACAACCCGCAGTGTCGGCCTGAGCGAAGCCGGCGAGCGATTTCACTCGCGCGCCAAGCCCGCTTTCGCGGAGCTTGTCGCCGCGAGCGAGGTCGCGCGTGACCTTGGGCAGCGGCCCGCCGGACTGTTGCGCCTTACGGTGCCGCGGGCGGTGGTGCCGATCCTGCTGGAGCCGCTGATCGCGTCGTTCTGCCAAGCCTATCCCGAGGTCGAGGTGGAGATCGCCGCAAGCGCGGATCTGGTGGATATCGCCGCCGAGGGATTCGACGCCGGCATCCGGCTCGGCCAATTCATCGAGACCGATATGATCGCTGTGCGTCTGACGCCGCCGTTCCGGCTGAGTGTGGTCGGCAGCCCCGACTATCTGCGCCGGCGGCCGCGGCCGGAACTCATCGACGATCTGCGCCGGCACGCCTGCCTGCGCCTGCGCCGCTCAAACGGGTCGATCACGCCCTGGTCCTTTGTCAACGGCAACGAGGCCGTCGAAGTCATGGTTTCAGGACCTCTAATCGCCAACGACATGCCCACGATGCTTGGCGCGGCCGTCGAAGGACTAGGCCTTGCGCAGGTGCCCGGGCCGATCGCGGGCGGCGCGGTGAAAACGGGGAAACTCGTGCGCGTGCTGGAACCCTTCGCGCCGATGGCGCCGGGTCTGTTTCTCTACTATCCCGGCTACCGGCAAATAATGCCGAAGCTGCGAGCCTTCATCGATCACGTGAAGAGCCACCCGCCCGCCACCAACAAAACCCGAAGTCACAGTGATGACACGCGAACACGCGGGATGAAAACGGGCTGACGTCGGAAGCGCGGAATAGCGCATCCAATGCGCCACGCCAACCCACTCGATCCCGCGCTACTCTTCCCTCACTCCCACTCGATTGTCCGCATCGGGCCTAATGAGTTGATTTGTCGTTGCAAAAAATTTCGCCACCTTGAAAACTCCCGTCGCCCGAACCGTCAGACGCGCATGGCTTTTGAATTCAAAGAGGAATTTGATCGCTCCAGAAATTCTCCGCTTTCAGCCACTATCAATATCGATCGGTCCACTCTTACCGAACCCACTGGCACCGCCGCACCGCCGCCATAGCCGAAAACTACCGTCAGCAGCGCGAGGGATTGACCGTGACATCGCTTGGAGCGATCGCAGCTCGGCTTCCGACCAGATTGCGGCAAGCGTCGCCGGCGACCTGCCGCGCGTCAGTCGCGCGATAAGGACAGTCCCGCGAGAAACGGCGCGCTCGCGGCGAGCCTGCGGGATACGAACTCAGTGAAGAGCCGCACGCGTTTTGTCTTGCGCGTCTCGCCCAGCGTGAGAAGCCAGAGCGTTCCGTACCTGTGCAGGTCGGTGCCCGGCACCCTCACCAGTAGTGGGTCGGCATCTCCGACGAAGCACGGCAGTGTCGCGGTCCCAAGTCCTTGTCGTACCGCGACGACCTGCGCCTCGGCGTCCGTGGTCCTGAACGGAACCCCCGTGGCGCGGACCTCGCCCTCGTCGACCCAGTCCGGGTTTCCATGAATGCTTATGACGATCCACCGGATGGGGTCAGGCGCGCCCGCACGCCACGCGGCCAGGCGATCGCGGGACATGTAGACGCCTCCGAACAGCTCCGGCCCCTTCAGGCCGTGAAGATTGAGCGGCAGGGTCTTGCGGTCGTAGACGACGCGGATCGCAACGTCGGCCTCTCGGTTGGTCAGATTTGCCAGATCGCCGGACGACAAGATTTCCATCTCGATGTCCGGATGCAGACGCGCGAAATCGGCGAAGTCCGGCATGAGCAGGTGTGTCGCGAGGGTCGGTGCCAGCGTCATCCGCAGTAGCCCGCGCACGCCCTGGTCGCGCCCGAAGACCCGCGTCTCCAGCAGGTGCGACGACGCTTCCATCTGGTCCGCGAACTCGAGGACCTCCTCGCCCGCACCCGTCAGGCGATAGCCCGAAGGCAGCTTTTCGAACATGCACGCCCCGAGGCGTTCCTCGAACTGGGCGATGCGTCGCAGCACGGTCGCGTGATTCACCCCCAGGCGCTCGGCGGCAGCCCGTACCGAGCCCCCGCGCCCGACGGCAAGAAAGTAGCGAACGTCATCCCAGTCCATCATGGTGCAATCCGACACCGGGGGGTGCGCCTTCCAAAGCCCGCGTTCAACACTTGAACAGCAGTACGGGCGGTCATCATAGCTTATGCCAACAAGCGCGGCCCAATTCCGAACGGCGGAGGGCCGATCCGTCACGGCTGGCGTCAGTCGCCCAGCCGGATCGATTTCGCACCGCCGATGTGCGCGCTTCCGCACTCAACGCCTGACGCCGGCGGACCCATCTGCGGGTTCCGAAGACGAAGCATGAAAGGACAAGTCATGGGAAAGCTTGCGGGTAAGGTTGCAGTCATCACGGGTGGATCGAGTGGCATGGCGCTGGCGAGCGCCATGCGGTTCGTTGAAGAAGGCGCCTATGTTTTCATCACGGGCCGGAAGCAGGAGGCGCTCGACGAGGCCGTCAGGCTGATTGGCCGGAACGTGACCGGCGTGCGCGGCGACGCGGCCAATCTCGACGACCTCGATCGTCTGTTCGACACGGTCAGGCGGGAAAAGGGCAGGATCGACGTCCTGTACGCGAGCGCCGGCATGGGCGAAGCCGTCCCACTGGGCGAGATTACCGAGCAGCACTTCGATGCGGCCTTCGGCCTGAATACGCGCGGAACGCTGTTTACGGTTCAGAAGGCGTTGCCGCTGTTCAACGATGGCGGATCGATCTTCATGACCGGGTCAGTTGCTTCGGTGAAAGGTTTTCCTGGTTACGGCGTATATTCGGCGAGCAAGGCGGCGTTGCGCTCATTCGCACGCACTTGGCTCAACGAACTGAAGGGCAGGAATATCCGGGTGAACGTGCTGAGCCCGGGGCCGATTGCCACACCGATGCAGGACCAAGTTCTCACCGAGGAGGCGAAGCGGATGTTCGAATCCCTGATCCCGCGGGGAAAGATGGGTCGTCCTGAGGAAATTGCGGCGGTCGCGCTGTTTCTTGCTTCAGACGATTCGAGCTTCGTGAATGGGGTGGAATTGTCTGTCGACGGCGGCTTCTCGGCCATCTGAAGGGCCGGGGAATCAATATCAACGCGGATCGGAGAAGCATCATGAGCTATGCAATTGTGGGATTCGGTGCGGTGGGCCAAGCCCTCGCCCGCGCCTTCGCCCGTAAAAACATCGACGTGACCGTCGCGAGCCGCCAGCCGCCCGAGGCGTTGGCGCCGCAGGCTCGGACGATTGGACCCACGGTCGTCGCCAAGTCGCTGCGGGACGCACTCGAGGCCGACACGATCATCTTGGCGGTCCCGTTCGGGGAGCACCGCGAGGTTGCAAAGGCCCTGCCGAGCTGGAAGGGCAAGACGGTCATCGACACGATGAACGCGTTTCCAGTCCCTGAAGAGCTGGGCGATCTCCCGTCCTCCGCCTTCGTCGCGAAGGCGTTCACCGGCGCCAAGCTCGTGAAGGGTTTCAATCACCTGATCGCGGCCACGCTGGCCGCCGATCCGATCGTCGAGGGCGGCCACCGGGTCGTCTTTCTGTCGAGCGACGACGAGGACGCGATCGCTCCCGTGGCGGCCTTGGCCAAACAACTCGGATTCGCACCCGTCAAGCTGGGAAAGCTCAGCGAGGGTGGCGCGCTGGTGCACGCACGCGGCCGCACTTGGGGCCAGCTGATCTTCCAGGACCTGTTCAAGAAGGAGCAGTAACGGATTTACGACCCTAGCAACGGCTAACGGAGATGGAACTCGTGTCGAAGAACAGCGATCGAATCATTTTGGTGACAGGCGCCACCGGTAGACAGGGAGGCGCCGTGTACCGGCACCTGCAGAAGAAGGGATTCAAGTTGCGCGCGTTGGTGCGGCATCCCAATAGCAATCAAGCACGTCAACTGATGGGGAATGGGCCGGAAGTATTTCAAGGAAGCTTCGACAATCCTGACAGCATGATGCGCGCGATGGATGGTGTGTACGGCGTATTCTCCGTGCAGCCCTACTCGGCCAAAGAGATCCAGCAGGGAGCGGCGGTCATTGAGGCGGCGAAGCGGCAGGGCGTCAGCCATTTCGTTTACAGTTCAGTAGGTGCAGCGGACGAAGAGACAGGCATCCCTCACTTCGAAAGCAAAGCCAAAGTGGAAGAGCATCTGCGATCGAGCGGTTTACAGTATACGATTGTGCGGCCCGTCTTCTTCATGGAGAACTGGTGGCGAGGGTTCGGCGAGTCGATCCGGAATGGGCAGCTCCAGCAGCCGCTAAGCCAGACGGCAAACTTGCAGATGATAGCGGTGGATGACATCGGCGCGTTTGCAGTGCTTGCGTTTGAGGATCCCAGCAAATGGAGGAACAGGACATTTTCGCTGGCGGGTGATGAATTATCGATGCAGCAGATTGCCGACGCATTCAGCCGCGCGACTGCGCAAGATGTGAAGTATGTTCAAGTTTCCTGGGATCAGTTTGAGAAGAACATGGGACGGGAACTGACGGTGATGTACCACTGGTTCGAAGAAAAAGGCTATCACTTCAACATTGAAGAGGTGCGGCGCGAATATCCGGTAACCTACACTTTCGATCGATGGCTGGAGGTGTACTGGAATGCGACTGCCGTTGCGGCGCGTTAGGCCATTGCATTTCGGTCATGGTTTTTGCCAGTGGCGCCAGGCCCGAATTTAACGCGAGGTTCCTTGAAAATGCATATCGATCTCAAGAGCCGCAAGGCCGTCGTCACAGGATCCACGGCGGGTATTGGTCGCGCGATCGCGGAAGGACTGGCGCGCGCAGGCGCCTCGGTCGTCGTCAACGGCCGCACGGAGGAACGCGTTTCAACAGCGCTTCGGGAGTTACGCGCACTTCTGCCGAGTGCTGATTTGAACGGTGTCGCCGCCGACGTCGCAACGCCGGAAGGCTCTGCGGTACTGGCTGCACAGGCGCCGGATGCCGACATCCTGGTCAATAACGCCGGCACGGCGCGTCCGAATAATTTCTTCGATCAGGACGACAGCGAATGGCTCGATCTGTTCCAGCTCAACGTGATGAGCGGGGTGCGGGCCGCGCGTCATTACATACCCGCCATGATCCGGCGTGGGTGGGGCCGCGTTGTCTTCATCAGCAGTGAATCCGGCCTGAACATCCCCAAGGAGATGATTGACTACGGTGTGACCAAATCCGCGATGCTTGGTGTCTCGCGCGGGCTCGCCGAACTCGTCGCCGGTACGGGCGTCACCGTCAACGCGGTCCTTCCCGGCCCGACGAACTCCGAGATCCTGTCAAACTGGATGAAGGCAACCGCGGCGGAGCAGGGCATCACACAGGAGCAGGCCGAGCAGGACTTCCTCAAGACGATGCGCCCCACAACGCTTATCAACCGGTTTGCAACCACCGAAGAGGTCGCGAACATGGTCGTCTACGCCTGCTCGGAGCAGGCCTCGGCCACGACGGGCGCGGCTCTGCGGGTGGATGGCGGAGTGGTCCGCTCCATCGCCTGAGTCAACGGCAACGAGCACCAGCAAAGGAATGCAAAGATGAAAAGCGCGATATCGGCCGACGCGCTCGGCCAAATCTTCGGGTCTGCCCGTACCTACCAAGGGTGGACCGACACACCGGTAGAGGAAAGTGTGGTCCGCGACCTCTACGAACTCCTGAAGTGGGGCCCAACCTCAGCCAACTCTAGCCCCGCCCGGTTCGTCTGGGTTCGAAGCCCTGAGGGCAAGGCGATACTCGCGGAGTTGGCCTTCGAAAAGAACCGGCACAAAATTCTTCAGGCGCCGCTCACCGCAATCATCGGGAACGATCTCGACTTTGCCGACCGGATGCTGACCCTCATGCCGCATAACGCCGAGGCGATGCAGAAGGCCTTTGCCGCGCCCGGCATGTCCGAGGTGACGGCGATGCGCAACGGCAGTCTTCAGGGGGCCTATGTCATCATCGCCGCGCGTGCCTTGGGACTGGATTGCGGGCCGATGTCCGGCTTCGACAACGCCGGCGTCGATCGCGCCTTCTTCGCCGGCACGCGCATCCAGTCGAACTTCATCTGCAGCATCGGCCACGGTCACGAGGGCTCGCTGTTTCCGCGCAACCCGAGGCTCAGCTTCGAGGAAGCCGGGCATTTTGCATAAGGAATGGAGGGGCGACAATGGTGACAAGCGGCATCGAAAAAGCGACGACCTTTCTTGAGGCCATCGCTTCGAAGAACGCGGATCTCGCGACCACTTACATCGATCCGGACAGATATGTGGAGCACAATCCGCTTGTGGCGGACGGCGCCTTCGGCCTCATGGAGTATGTCGGCCATCCGGCGGAGCAAGGAGCCGATCTGGAAGTCCTGCGAGCGTTTGAGGACGAGAACTACGTCGTCACTCAGACGCAACACGGCGCAACCGGGAAGAAAGTGTTGTTCGACGTTTTCAAGCTGGAGGACGGCTTGATTATCGAGCACTGGGCATTCTCGGCGGAATCGGGCCCGCCCAACAAGAGCGGACATACTCAAGCCGATGGACCGACTGAGCCGAATCCGAACGAGAATGGCGATGAAAGCAAATCAATTGTGCGGGGGTATTACGAAGCGGTTCACCTTTCCGGCGACCGCAGTAAGATTCCCATGTATTTCTCAGGCGATCATTGCATCCGTCATGAGCCTGGCGTTGTCGATGGAGTGTCGGCGTTCATGCGGGATTTGGCTGTTCTCACTCAACGCGGGACGATTGAAGAGATCCGGCTGCTGCTCGCGCAGGGCGATTTTGTCTTCCTCGCAGCAAAGGGTACTGTTGAGGGACGCCCCTGCGCTTATATCGATTTGTATCGCGTCGAGGCGGGTAAAATCGTCGAACACTGGGGATTTCCACAGGAGATTCCGCCGCAACGGGAGTGGAGAAACAACCACGGATTTCTCTAGAGCATGATCCCGGGCTTTGGTGGTGCAAACCTTTCCAGCAACTGGAAGAAAGCACGATGGGCTTGGTTCTGCATGGGAGCGCACTGCGACAGAGGCGATCGGTCGAGGGCGGGCGCCGGGCGTCTTTCTGTCGAGCGACGACGAGGACGCGGCCGCTCCCGTGGCGGCCTTGGCCAAACAACTCGGGTTCGCACCCGTCAAGCTGGGAAAGCTCAACGAGGGTGGCGCGCTGGTGCACGCACGCGTCCGCACTTCGGGCCAGCTCATCCTCCAGGATTTGTTCAAGAAGGAGCAGTAATCGATCTACGACCGTGTGATTTGGCCCGAGAACTGGTTGCGCGCGCTAACTCCTTTGAGCAGCGCGCGACCGAATATTTGAAGGTCACCAAGTCGCGAAGGTTGGGGTGGGCCTGACGGCGGATGGGCGCCGTTCGAAGAGCGGGGAGACGCCCGACGGAGCGGCGGATCTACGGGTCGCTTAGCATCTATCGACTGCTATCGATGGCCTAGGATTCGCCCGAGTGTCCTCTGCTATCCGATACTACTCCCCCCTCACTCCCACTCGATCGTCCCGGGCGGCTTGCTGGTGATGTCGTACGTTACCCGATTGATCCCCCGCACCTCATTCACGATCCGCCCCGCCACCCGCGACAGGAACTCCGCGTCGAACGGATAGACGTCCGCCGTCATGCCGTCGGTGCTGGTGACGGCGCGCAGCGCGCAGGCATGGTCGTAGGTCCGCGCATCACCCATCACCCCCACGGTCCGTACCGGCAACAGCACGGCGAACGCCTGCCAGATGGCGTCGTACAATCCGGCGGCGCGGATCTCCTCGAGGAAGATCGCATCGGCGCGACGCAACAGATCGAGCCTCTCGCGGGTTACCGCGCGGGGGATGCGGATGGCGAGGCCGGGTCCGGGGAATGGGTGCCGCCCGATGATCGCGTCGGGCATGCCGAGTGCGCGGCCAAGCTCGCGCACCTCGTCCTTGAAGAGTTCACGCAATGGCTCGACCAGCTTCAGGCGCATCCGCTCCGGCAATCCGCCGACGTTGTGGTGCGACTTGATGGTGGCCGACGGACCACCGGTGACGCTGACCGATTCGATCACGTCCGGATAGAGCGTGCCTTGCGCCAGGAAATCCGCCCCGCCCAGTTTCGCGGCTTCCTCCTCGAAGACCTCGATGAACAGGCGCCCAATCGTCTTGCGCTTCGCCTCCGGGTCGGCGACGCCGTCGAGCGCCGCCAGGAACAGGTCGGAGGCGTCGCGGTGGACCAAGCGGATGTTGAACCGATCGCGGAACGTCGAGACGACCTCCTCCGCCTCGTTCGCGCGGAGCAATCCGTGATCGACGAAGATGCAGGTGAGCTGCTCCCCGATCGCCTCGTGGATCAGCACGGCGGCGACCGAGGAATCGACGCCACCCGAGAGGCCGCAGATAACCCGCCCCCCACCGACCCGCGCGCGCAGCCGGGCAATCTCGGCTTGCCGAAAGCCTTGCATGGTCCACGTTCCGGAAAGGCCGGCGACCGCGTGGGTGAAATTACGCAGCAGTGCCGCGCCATGCGGCGTGTGCGCGACCTCGGGATGGAACTGCACGCCATAGATGCGCCGCGAATCGTCGGCGATTGCCGCGAAAGGGGCACCGTCAGTTACCGCCACGGTACGGAACCCGGGCGGAATGCGGTTGATGCGATCGCCGTGGCTCATCCATACCTGCTCGCGCGCACCGATCGGCCAGACCCCGTGAAACAGCGCGCAATCGGCGCTGACCTCAATGAAGGCGCGGCCGAACTCCCGCTGGTCGGACGCCGCGACCTCTCCGCCCAGCTCGGCGCAGATAAGCTGCTCGCCGTAGCAGATGCCGAGCACCGGAACGCCCATGTCGAACACGCCGGCGGGCGGGCGTGGCGCGCCGGCCTCGTGGACCGAGGCAGGACCGCCCGACAGGATCAGCGCGCGTGGCGCGAAGTCGCGAATGCGAGCCGGGTCGGCGGTGCAGGGCCAGATCTCGCAATAGACGCCGGAGGCACGCAGGCGGCGGGCGATCAGCTGGGTGACCTGGCTGCCGAAGTCGAGGATCAGCACGCGCTCGGCGGCGATGTCGGCCATGCCTATCTTGCCCGCTGAACGGTGTAGTCGGCGACCTCGCGCAACGTGCGGCGCAGGCGGCTGTCGGGGAACACATCCAGCGCAAGCTGGGCCGTGCGCGCGAATCCCGCCGCGCGATCGAGGGTGAAACGGATCGCGCCGTGCCGCGCCATCAGCGATAGCGCCTGATCCAGATCGGCCTCGGTCTGCTCGCACATCTCAATGGTTCGCTGCCAGAATGCACGCTCGACGCCATCGCCGGCGGCGTAGGCGGCCAGCACCGGGAGCGTGATCTTGCCCTCGCGGAAGTCGTCGCCGACGGTCTTGCCCAGCCGAAGCTGATCGGCGGCATAGTCAAGCGCGTCATCGACCAACTGGAAGGCGATGCCGAGGCCCATGCCGTACGTGGCGAGCGCCGTCTCCTCCGCGGCCGGCCGGTCGCCGACGACGGCACCGACCTGGCAGGCGGCGGCGAACAGGGCGGCGGTCTTGCCGCGCACCACCTCCAGGTATCGCGCCTCCGTCGTCGACAAGTCGTTCTGCGTCGCCAATTGCAATACCTCGCCCTCGGCGATCGTCGCCGCGGCGCGGGAAAGAATATCGAGCACCCGCAAGGAACCATCCGCGACCATGATCTGGAAGGCGCGGGCAAACAGGAAGTCGCCGACCAGCACCGAGGCCTTGTTGCCGAACACCGCGTTGGCCGAGGCGAGTCCCCGACGCAGTTGGCTCTCATCGACGACGTCGTCGTGCAACAAGGTGGCGGTGTGAATGAACTCCACGCAGGCCGCCAGGGCCACATGCCGGGAGCCTCCCTCCGGCCCCGGATACAGGCATAGCCGGGCCGCCGCGAGTGTCAGCAGGGGACGCAGGCGCTTGCCCCCGGCGGCCACGAGATGCGCCGCGAGCTGCGGGATCAGCGCCACCGGGCTGTCCATGCGCTGGACGATCAGGCAATTGGTCGCCTCCATGTCACCGTCGACCAGCTCGGTCAGCGTCGAGAGCGCGTCCTCGTCACGCGGCCCGTGGGATGCGCCAGTCGGGTCGTGCTTGTCGGCAACGGCCAACGAAATCTCCCGGCTTGCAAGTCTCGCGGTCACGGGCTCCATATCGGGCCGCGCGGAAAACCGGTCAAGGCAAAGGACTCTGTTCGTTACATGCGTGTCATCGCAATCTCCAACGATCCGGTGCGGCTGTCATTTCTGTCGTCGCTGTTGGCCGACGCGGGAATCGCCTCGGTGCTGCTCGATCAGCATGCCGCCGTGATGGAGGGCAGCGCGGGCGCGATCCAACGCCGCTTGACGGTCGCCGACGAGGACGCGGCCCGGGCACGGAGGGTGCTGGCGGACGCTGGCGAGACCTGAATGGAGACGGAGACCACCGAGGGCTCGCTGCTGGGCGGGCGCGTCCGCTACATCCAGCCCGCGAACGGGTTTCGCAGCGGCATCGAGCCGGTGCTGCTGGCTGCCGCCGTGCCGGCCCGCCCAGCGGACTGGGTGCTGGAGGGCGGCAGCGGCGCCGGCGCGGCGTTATTGTGCCTGGGTCGCCGAGTTCCGGACGCTCGCGGCATCGGAATCGAACGCGATCCAGGCCTCGCCGGCTTGGCACGCGCCAACGCCGCCGCGAACGGCTTCTCCTCCATGTTTTTCGTCGCCGCCGACGTGATGGCAATGCCGGTGCGCCGGGCGTTCGACCACGCCTGCGCCAATCCGCCCTATCACGCCGACAACGGAACCCCCTCGCCCAACGCTGCGCGGGCCGGCGCGAAGCAAGGCCGGGAGGGCATGATCGCTGATTGGGCGGCCTCTCTCGGGGCAGCTTTGCGCGACGGGGGCACGCTCACGCTGGTCCTGCCGCCCGCCCGGCTCGCCGAGGCGCTTGCCGGGTGCGGGTGCGCCGGCTGCGGCGGCATCCGGCTCCTGCCGCTCTGGCGACGCGTGGGGCAGCCGGCCAGGCTGATGCTGCTGCACGCGGTGCGCGGCGGCCGGGCGCCGCTGGCGCTGCTGGCTGGAATGGCGCTGCATCGCGCCGATGGCGGGCTCACGCCGGAGTTCGAGGCGTGTCTGCGCGAGGGCGCACCGCTTGCCCTCTGATCATTCCGCCGTCCAGCCACCGTCGACCACCAGCGAGGTGCCGGTGACCAGCGCCGCCGCGTCGGAGGCAAGGTAGACGACGGCGCCCATCAGATCCTCGACGGCGCCGAGCCGGCCAAGTTTGATCCGGCCCAGCACCTCGGCGTGAAACGCCTTGTCGCTCCAGAACGGGCGGGTCAGCGGCGTGTCGATGAAGGTGGGCGCGAGCGTGTTCACCCGGATGCCGCGCCGGGCAAGGTCGATCGCCATCGCCTTGGTCAACCCCTCCAGCGCGTGCTTCGACGCGCAATAGACGGTACGATGGGCCCCGCCGACATGGCCCATCTGCGAGGAAACCTGGATAATCGAACCGCGCATCCCGTCGGCCACCATGCGACGCGCCGCCGCCTGGGCAAGGAAGAACGCGGCTCGCATGTTCAAGCCCATGATCGCGTCGTAGTCTTCGATGCTCACGTCGAGGAACGGGCGGGGACGATTGGTTCCGGCGTTGTTGACCACGACATGGAAGGCTGGCCGATCCGCGAAGGCGGCGGCGACCGCCTCGGTTTTGGTCACGTCGAGCACGAGCGCCTCCGCGCTGTCCCCGCGCGCCCGAATCGCCTCGGCCGCGGCCTCGATTTCAGCTTCCGTCCGCGCGGCGAGGACGACGTGGGCTCCGGCCTCGGCGAGTGCGGCGGCGCAGGCGAGGCCAATGCCCCGGCCGGCGCCGCTGACGAAGGCGCGCCTTCCGTCGAGGCGCGATGATGGGGTTCGGGGCAGATCCATCCGCCAGCGATCCTATCCTAGCCGACGATCTCCATCCCCGCGAAAAAGAAGCTGATCTCCACCGCCGCGTTATCGGCGCTGTCGGACCCATGCACCGAATTTGCTTCGATGTTCTCGGCGAACCGCGCCCGGATGGTGCCCGAAGCGGCCTTGGCCGGGTCGGTCGCACCCATCACCTCGCGGTTGCGGGCAACCGCGTTCTCGCCTTCCAACACCTGCGCGACCACCGGCCCAGACGACATGAAGGTGACAAGGTCGCGAAAGAACCCACGGTCCCTATGGACGGCGTAGAACGCCTCGGCTTGCGCCGGGGTAAGGTGCAGGCGCTTCTGCGCGACGATCCGCAGGCCAGCTTCTTCCAGGACGGCGTTGACCTGCCCAGTGAGATTTCGCCGCGTGGCGTCGGGCTTGATGATGGACAGGGTGCGCTCGACGGCCATTCGGGACTCTCCAGGATAATGATCGGGGCGGGTCAGTAGGCGTTCCCTCGCGGGCGGGCAACTGCTAACCCGCGCGCATGTCCCTTCTGGTGATCTCGGGCGCGGTGATCCGCCTGGGCAGGCGCGTGCTGCTCGATCGGGCCGACCTGACGGTCGATCCGGGCCAGCGCATCGGCCTCGTCGGGCGCAATGGCGCCGGCAAGACGACGCTGCTGCGCGCCATCGCGGGCGATCTGTCGCTGGACGGGGGCGAGATGCGCCTCGCCGCGCGCGCCCGGGTGGCAACCGTCGCGCAAGAGGCGCCCAGCGGCGAGGACAGCCTGCTCGCCACCGTGTTGCGCGGCGATGCCGAACGCCTCGCTCTGTTGGAGGAGGTCGAGCGCGCCGTGCCTGAGCGGCTGGCCGAGATCCATGAGCGGCTCCGCACCATCGGCGCCGACTCCGCCCCCGCCCGCGCCGCCGCCATCCTGGCGGGGCTGGGGTTCGACGAAGCGGCGCAGGCGCGCCCGGTCTCCAGCTTTTCCGGCGGCTGGAGGATGCGCGTGGCGCTCGCCACCGCTCTGTTCGCAGCACCCGACCTGTTGCTGTTGGACGAGCCGACCAACCACCTCGATCTGGAAGCGACATTGTGGTTGGAGACCTGGCTGTCGCGCTTCCCTGGCGCGGCGCTGATCGTGTCGCATGACCGCGGCCTGCTCGACCACGCGGTGGCGGCGATCGCGCACTTGGATCGGGGCAAGATCACACTGACGCCGGGCGGGTTCGAGGAGTTCGTCCGCATTCGCACCGAGCGTGCCGCGCAGCAAGCGAGTGCGGCCGAACGCATCGCCGCCGAACGGGCCCACATCCAGAAATTCGTCGATCGCTTCCGCTACAAGGCGAGCAAGGCGCGTCAGGCGCAGTCGCGGATCAAGGCGCTGGCAAGGCTGCCGGTGATCGAGACCATGGTCGAGGACGCGCCGACCCGCTTCGTGTTTCCCGAGCCGGCGCGGATCGCGCCGCCGATCCTGACCCTGGAGCGGGTCTCCGTCGGCTATGACGGCGTGCCGGTGCTGCGCGATTTGTCGCTCGGCATCGAGATGGACGACCGGATCGCGCTGCTGGGTGCCAACGGCAACGGCAAGTCCACGTTGGCGCGACTGCTCGCCGGCCGGCTGGCGCCGCTGAGCGGGGAGATGCGGCGCGGCGGGAAGCTGCGCGTGGGCTACTTCGCCCAGCATCAGACCGAGGAACTGGTGGCGCACGAGTCTCCGATCGCCCACCTCGCCCGCGTGCTGCCGCGCGCCACCGCGACCCAGTTGCGCGGCCAGCTCGCCCGCTTCGGCCTCGACGCCGACCGGGCGGACACGCCGTCGGCGAATCTCTCGGGCGGCGAGAAGGCGCGCCTGCTGCTGGCGCTGGCGACGCGCGAGGCGCCGCAGTTGCTGATCCTCGACGAGCCGACCAACCATCTCGACATCGACGCGCGCGAGGCGTTGGTGAAGGCGCTGGCGGATTTCTCCGGCGCGGTGCTGCTGATCACCCACGATCCGCATCTGGTCGAGCTGGTCGCCGATCAGCTGTGGCTGGTCGCCGACGGCACGGCACGGGCGTTCGACGGCGATCTCGAGGATTACCGGACGCTGCTGTCCGAGCGCGGGCGGCCGGCGGCGAAGGCCGACGCCGCGGGT
>JBAWFF010000360.1:0-10421 GCA_049591635.1 Acetobacteraceae bacterium | reverse complement strand
CGCTCCTCCTTGCTTTGCAGCCGCTCCGCGTCGGGGGGCGCCGGGGTGTCGGCTTTCAGCCACGGTTCGATGGAACGGTGCTGCGCGTAGGCCTGGGTCAGATCGGGGACGAGATCCTTGACCACCGCCATGTGCGGCAGCGGGGTGATCCGCACCGCGCCCTTCACGTCCTCGATCGGCTTGAGGCAGGCGAGCGTATTGGTGCCGTCGATGTTCATCGCGCAGCTGCCGCAGATGCCCTCCCGGCAGGAGCGGCGAAAGGTGAGCGTGGGATCGACCTCGTTCTTGATCTTGATGAGCGCGTCGAGAACCATCGGGCCGCAGGCGTCGAGGTCGATCTCGTAGGTGTCAGTGCGCGGATTGCGGTCGTCGTCGGGGTCCCAGCGATAGACGCGGAACGCGCGCACGCGCTTGGCGCCGGGGGATGCCGCGTATGTCTTGCCCGGCTTGATGCGGCTGTTCTTGGGAAGCGTAAAGGCGACCATTGTGGTTCCTTCTTCAGGCTCCGCCTGGCGGTGGGCTGAAGCCATTCCTTAGCCAGGGCATGGTATTTTTCCGTCATGCCCGCGAAAGCGGGCACCCAGTCGGTTCGCACCATGCTTCCATGCGTTTACATCCTCGCGAGCAGGCGGAATGGCACGTTGTATACGGGCGTGACGGGCGACGTTGTGCGGCGGGTATGGCAGCACAAAAGTGGAGAGACCGGTGGGTTCACTACACAGTATGGAGTCAAGCTCCTCGTCTACTTCGAGATGCACGCAACCATGACGGATGCGATCATGAGGGAGACGCGGATCAAGAAATGGCGGCGAGCATGGAAACTGGAACTCATCGAACGGGATAACCCGACATGGCGCGACCTCTATGGCGCGGTGGCCGGTTGGGATACGCCTGGGTTCCCGCTTTCGCGGGAATGACGATTGAGGGGGCGCCAGCGCTCCTGCGGGGACGATGGGTTCCCGCTTTCGCGGGAATGACGAGTGGGGAGGGGGCATCAGCTCCGCCCTCAATAAACCCGCTTCCTCGGCGGAAACACCGACACCTCGTTGGTCAGCGTCCGCATCTTCACCGGCCGATAATCCAGCCGCACGTCACCCCGATCGTCGCACCACGCCAGCGTGTGCTTCATCCAGTTGGCGTCGTCGCGTTCGGGATAGTCGTCGTGGGCGTGCGCGCCGCGGCTTTCGGTGCGGGCCTCGGCGCCGGCCATCGTGGTCATCGCGTTGCCCATCAGGTTCTGCAACTCCAGCGCCTCCATCAGGTCGCTGTTCCAGATCAGGCCGCGATCGGCGACCGACATATCCGACAACCCGTCCCACACGCGGTGCATCTTTTCCACGCCGTCCTTCAGGCTGCTGCTGCTGCGAAACACCGCCGCGTGCGTCTGCATCGTGCGCTGCATCTCGAGCCGCAGCGCCGCGACCGTCGTGCTGCCGGCGGCGTAGCGGGCGCGGTCGAAGCGGTCGAGCGAATGCTCCCCGGCATGCGGAGGCAGCGGCGCCTGCGATGCGCCTGGGCGCATGATCTCGGCGCCGCGATGGGCGGCGGCGCGGCCGAACACCACCAGATCGAGCAGCGAGTTGGTGCCCAGCCGGTTGGCGCCATGCACGGAGACGCAGGCGCATTCGCCCACCGCCATCAGCCCGGACACCACGGCGTCGGGATCGGCTTCGGTCGGACGCAGCACCTCGCCGTGATAATTCGTCGGAATACCGCCCATGTTGTAGTGCACCGTAGGCAACACCGGGATCGGATCCTTCGTCACGTCGACACCGGCGAACACCCGCGCGGTTTCGGAAATCCCCGGCAGCCGCTCATGCAGCAGTGCGGCGCCGAGGTGCTCCAGATGCAGCAGCAGATGGTCCTTCTCCGGCCCGCAGCCACGGCCCTCGGCGATCTCGATGGTCATGGAGCGCGAGACCACGTCGCGGGAGGCGAGGTCTTTCGCGGTCGGAGCATAGCGCTCCATGAAGCGCTCGCCCTCGGAATTGGTCAGATACCCGCCCTCGCCGCGCGCGCCCTCGGTGATCAGGCAGCCGGCGGGAAAGATGCCGGTCGGGTGGAACTGCACGAACTCCATGTCCTGACACGGCAGGCCGGCGCGAAGGACCATCGCGTTGCCGTCGCCGGTGCAGGTGTGCGCCGACGTGCAGGACAGGAAGGCGCGCCCATAGCCGCCTGTCGCCAGCACCACGGTCTGCGCGCGGAAGCGGTGCATCGTGCCGTCCTCCAGGCACCACGCGGTGACGCCGCGACAGACTCCCTCATCGTCCATGATGAGGTCGAGGGAGAAGTACTCGACGAAGAACTCCACGTCGTGCTTCAGGCATTGCTGATAGAGGGTGTGCAGCATGGCGTGGCCAGTCTTGTCGGCGGCGGCGCAGGCGCGCAGGGCCGGAGCCTTGCCATACTCGGTCATGTGGCCGCCGAACGGGCGTTGATAGATACGCCCGTCCTCGGTGCGGCTGAACGGCAGCCCGAAATGCTCGAGTTCGTACACCGCCGGGATCGCCTCGCGGCACATGTACTCGATCGCGTCCTGGTCGCCGAGCCAGTCCGACCCCTTCACGGTGTCGTACATGTGCCAGCGCCAGTCATCCTCGCCCAAATTGCCGAGCGCGGCGCTGATGCCGCCCTGCGCGGCGACGGTGTGGCTGCGGGTGGGGAAGACCTTGGTGATGCAGGCGGTCTTCAGCCCCGCCGCGCCCATACCGAGCGTCGCGCGCAAGCCGGACCCGCCGGCGCCGACCACCACCACGTCGTAGGTGTGGTCAACGAAGCCGTAGGCGGCGCGCGACGGCGTGGCGAACGCGTCCATGAACCCTCCTCAAAGCCCTAGACGCAGCGCCGCTATGACGCAGAGCAGCGCGGCGACGATGCAAAGGCCGCGCTGAAACAGCAGCATCGCGATGCGGACCGAGTCGCGGTGGACATAGTCCTCGACGACCACGCGCAGCCCCAATTCCATGTGCCAGAAGGTGGCGACGATCAGACACAGGAGAAGGACCAGCGGCACGGGGCCGTGCAGCCAAGCGACCATGTCGGCCCGCGTCGCGCCTTCCAGGCGGATGACCGAGGCGATGAACCACAGGCTCAGCGGCACCAGCGCGATCGCGGTCAGCCGCTCCGCCCACCACACGCCGGACCCGGAGCGGGCCGAGCCGAGGCCACGGGCGCGCTTGAGCTGGGAGCGGAGGACATCGACGTGGAGGGGTTTGTCGGAAGGCGTCACGTCTCTTGGCATCACCACACCACGAAGCCAACGATCCACACGATCAGCGTGGCAATCACCGCCGCGCCGATCACCCCCCACCCGGTCAGGCGGTAGGCGCGGTTCTCGAAGCCAGGACGCACCGGCTCCTGTTGGGCCAGGATGCCGAACCCCCAGCCCGCGTCCCACACCAGGTGACGGATGCCCTGAAACAGGTGCAGCAACAGCGCCGCCGCCCAGCACACCAGCAGGAAGACCCCGAAGCCCGAGCCGAGGAAGCCCTGCACAGTGGCGAAAGCGGAGTCGGACGCCGCGGCGGCGACCAGCCACCAGGTCATCAGCAGCGCGCCGACCGACAAGCCGACGCCGGTGATCCTGTGGCTGATCGAAAGGGCCATGCTGACCGGCCAGCGATAGACTTGCAGATGGGGCGACAACGGCCGGCGGACCAGCTTGCCGTCACTCCTGCGCGCCACCATCAGCGCGTCGCGGACGTCCTTCACGGATGTCTTCTCTCCGGGGCCCGATCGAGGAACGGGGGTGCGCCGAGCCGTTGCGGTTGCTTAGCGGCGACGGCAGACAGGGTCAACGCGTGGGCTGGTGGCGTCGGTTCATGTGAAGCTCGAGATGTCCGGGCATGGCGCGCTCCGCCGCGTCGGCCAGTTGGTTCTCGTGGCGGCTTAGGAACGCGATCCCGGCACCGACCAGGATCACCGCCACGACGCCGATCGCGATGCCGACCGGCCCCGCCAGGTGGTGGATGTGGCGGCCAAAGACATAGGCGCCATACCCGTAGAGGCCGGCCCAGACGACCGCGCCGGCGAGGTTGTAGAAGCAAAAGGGCATCCAGTTCATCTGGTTGGCGCCGGCGAGGAACCCCGCGAGGGAGCGCAACACGGCGACGAACCGGCCGAAGAACACCACCTGCCCGCCATAACGGCGGAACAGGTAGACACCCAGCTTCAGCCGCCGCTCGGTGATCCCGATCCGGTGGCCGTAGCGCAGCAGCAGGCGGAACCCGAGCGCGCCGCCGATCCAGAAGCCGATCATCCCGCCCACGGTCGCCCCGGCCGCCGCCGCGCCGACGACGCCGCCGATGACGAGGCCGTGGCCGGTCGCCGCGATCGCCAGCGCCGCGAGCATCGTCGCCTCGCCCGGAAACGGGATGCCCATGCTCTCCAGGCCGATCGCGAGCGCGACGGCGCCGTAGCCGGCGTGCGCCAAGTGGTGGGTCAACACGAAATGGGGCTCCTAGCGAACCCGGCTCTCGACCAGATCGCTCACCACGGTGGGATCGGCCAGCGTGGATATGTCGCCCAGGGCATCGGTCTCGTTTGCGGCGATCTTGCGGAGGATGCGGCGCATGATCTTCCCGCTGCGGGTCTTCGGCAGCGCCGGCGCCCAGTGGATGGCGTCGGGCGCCGCGATCGGGCCGATCTGGCGGCGCACCCAGGCGACCAGCTCCACCCGCAATGCCTCGCTCGGCGCCTCCTCGGCAATCAGCGTGACATAGGCGTAGATGCCTTGGCCCTTCAGCTCGTGCGGGAAGCCGACGACGGCCGCCTCGGCCACCTTGGGGTGGGCGACCAAAGCACTCTCGACCTCGGCGGTGCCCATGCGGTGGCCGGAGACGTTGATCACATCATCGACCCGCCCGGTGATCCACCAATAGCCGTCGGCGTCCCGGCGCGCTCCGTCACCGGTGAAGTAGAGCCCCGGAAAGGTGGAGAAGTAGGTCTGCACGAAGCGCTCATGGTCGCCGAAGACGGTTCGCATCTGGCCGGGCCAGGAATCAGCGAGGCACAGATTGCCCTCGTTTTCGCCGCTGAGTTCCTTGCCTTCGCCATCCACGATCAGCGGCCGCACGCCCGGGAGCGGCAACGTGGCCGAACCGGGCTTGAGCACCGTCGCCCCCGGCAGCGGACTGATCAGGATGCCGCCGGTCTCGGTCTGCCACCAGGTATCGACCACCGGACAACGGCCTTCGCCGACGACGCGATGGTACCACAGCCACGCCTCGGGATTGATCGGCTCGCCCACGCTGCCGAGGATACGCAGCGACTTGCGCGAGGTGCGGCGCACCGGCGCCTCGCCGTCGCGCATCAACGCGCGGATCGCGGTCGGCGCCGTGTAGAAGATGTTGACCTTGTGCTTGTCCACCACCTGCCAGAAGCGGGAGCTGTCCGGGTAGTTGGGAATGCCCTCGAACATCAGCGTGGTCGCGCCGTTCGCCAGCGGGCCGTACAGGATGTAGGAATGCCCCGTCACCCAACCGACATCGGCCGTACACCAGTAGATCTCGCCGGGCTGGTAGTCGAACACGATCTCATGCGTGAAGGCGCACCAGACCATGTAGCCGCCGGTGGTATGCAGCACGCCCTTGGGCTGGCCGGTGCTGCCGGAGGTGTACAGGACGAACAGTGGGTCCTCGGCGCCCATCTCGGCGGGCGGGCAATCGGGTGACGCGGCCTCGGTCAGCGCCGCGTAGTCGTGATCGCGCCCGGCTCGGATCGCCACGTCCCCGCCCGTGACCTTGACCACGATCACGTCCTTGACGCTCGGGCAGTCCGCGAGAGCGGCGTCCGCGTTAGCCTTCAGCGGCACGCGCCGCCCACCCCGGCGTCCTTCGTCGGCGGTGATCAACAGCGTGGAATCGCAATCCTGGATGCGCTTCGCCAGGCTGTCGGGCGAGAAGCCGCCGAACACCACCGAATGGATGGCGCCGATCCGCGCGCAGGCCAGCATCGCCACCGCCGCCTCGGGCACCATCGGCAGATAGATCGTGACGATGTCGCCTTTCTTGACGCCGAGCGTCTTCATGGCGTTGGCGAGGCGGCAGACCTTGCCGTGCAATTCGCGGTAGGTGATGGAACGGCTATCGCCGGGGTCGTCGCCCTCCCAGATGATCGCGACCTGATCGGGGCGCGTGGCGAGATGCTGATCGAGGCAGGCGGCGGAGGCATTCAGCGTGCCGTCCTCGAACCACTTGATCGAGACGGTCCCCGTGAAGCTGGTGTTCTTGATCCGGGTCGGCGCCTTCATCCACGGGATGCGTTTGGCCTGCTCCGCCCAGAACGCATCGGGTTCGCTCACGGCGCGATCGACCATCAGGCGGTATTTGGCGGCGTCGACATGCGCGCACGCGGCGATTTCCGGGCGGACCGGGAAGCTCCGCCCTTCCACGTGCTGCGTATCTGCCATCGGACGCGACCCTCCGTTTATTGGCGTTGACCGTCTACTTAGACGTGTGGCGCGCCAAGAGGAAGCCGGGCCGCCTTGTCCGTCCATCCGCCCATCCGGCACAGACGCCGCCAATGATCCGGCGAGACGGGCACCACCGACAGCCGCGACAGCCGCACGAGCGCGAAATCGGCGAATTCCGGGTCGGCCTTGATCACGGCGAGGCTGACCGGACGCGGCATCGGGGCGACGGCGCGCATATCGACGCACACCCAGCCGCCCGTCTCCGCGGTCGGGTCCGGGTACGCCTCACGCACGACCTCGACCACGCCGACGATCTCCTTGCCGACGTTGGAATGATAGAAGAAGGCCCGATCACCCCGGCGCATCGCCTGGAGGTTGTTCTTCGCCATGTGGTTGCGCACGCCGGTCCACGGCTCCACGTCGTTGGCGACCTGCTGCTCCCACGAGAAGGAATCGGGCTCGGACTTCACCAGCCAGTGCTGGGTCACGAGCCCACCTCCGCGAAGCCAAGCCCGTCGTACAACTCCGCGACGGCCAGCGTGACCCCAGGCGGATCGAGGGTGATATGGGCGTCAAACGTGGTCAGCGTCGCGGCGAGGCCAAGACTGCCGGCCGTTCCTCGCGTCCACACCTCCACGCGCGGCTCGTCCTGGGCGACGATGACGTAATGCCGGATGCTCGGGGTGGCGTCGTAATCTCGGAGCTTATGATGCAGATCGATCCAGGCCGTACTGCGAGAGAGCACCTCGAACACCGCCACGGACAATGACGCATCGTGCGATTCGCGTTCGAACGGCCCGCAGTCGATCCCGACGTCCGGATAGCGGACGTTTCCGGTGCCGGTGATGACCCGCAACTCCGGCCCATGCGGACGACACGGCGACCCGCGCAGCCGAGCCTGCAACCCGGCGGCGATGTTGGTCACAATCAGGGAGTGCCCTTGCGACACGCCGGTCATCAGGCGCGGTTGGCCGTCCACCAGTTCGTATTTGGCCGGCTGACGCTCCTCCCATGCCAGGAAATCCTTCAGCGACCAATGCGCCAGCCTCGCCTCGCTCATCCTCTTGCCCCGTGGGTATCCGCTCCTTAGTAGACTGGGGACCCGTTACCGTGAAGCAATTCCCGCAAGGCTTCATCGCCGCCCGCGCATAGGCTAGGAAGCGGCTGGAGTGTCCGTCTGATCATGTCCGCCAGCGTCGCGCCCCGGCCGCGCAGTCTGCACCGCTTCGCCAACCCCGGGCGATTCCTGCGCCTGTCCGAGCTGGTGCTGCCGTGGCTCGCGACGGGCGGACTGGTGCTCACCGGCATTGGCATCGTGTGGGGGCTGTTCTTCTCGCCGGCGGACTGGCAGCAAGGCGATGCGGTGCGGATCATGTACATCCATGTCCCCGCCGCCTGGCTGGCCTCCGCGGGGTACCTCGCCCTCGCGCTTTGCTCCGCCATCTCGCTCGTTTGGCGCCATCCGCTGGCCGATCTCGCCGCCGTCGAGATCGGGCCGGTCGGCGCCGCCTTCGCCGCGATTTGCCTCGCCAGCGGCAGCCTGTGGGGCAGGCCCACATGGGGCGCCTGGTGGGTCTGGGACGCGCGGCTTACCTCGGTGCTGGTGCTGTTCTTCCTCTATTTGGGCCACATCGCCCTGGTGCGCGCCTTCGACAGTCCGGAGCGCGGCTATCGCGCCGGAGCCATCCTCGCGCTGGTCGGCGTTGTCGATCTGCCGATCATCAAGTTCAGCGTCGTCTGGTGGAACACGCTGCATCAACCCGCGACCATCACGCTGACCGGCGCACCGACCATGTATATCGCGATGCTTTGGCCGCTGCTGTTCACCACGATCGGCTATACGCTCGGCTTCGCCGCCATCGTCACCGCGAGGCTCCGGGCGGCGGTGATGGAGCGGCGCATCCGCGCGCTGCTGATGGCCCGCGCGGCGGAAGCGGAGAGCGTGGCGTGACGCAGCTGCCCTATATCGCCGGCGCGTACGCGCTCGGCCTGCTGATCCCCGGTGCGTTCGCGATCGCCGCCTGGACCCGGATGCGGACGGCGGCGCGCAGACTTGCCGCGATCGACCCGCGAGCGCGGAGATCGCGGCGATGACGCGCAAGCGCCGGCGCCTTTATGTCCTGCTCGCTTGCGGAGTCGGCCTCGGCTCGGCCAGCGCGCTCGCATTGACGGCGTTCAGCGGCAATCTGGTGTTCTTCATCTCGCCCTCGCAGATCGCCGACCACGCGCCCCCGCCCGGTCATTCCTTCCGCCTGGGCGGACTGGTGGAGATGGGCAGCGTGCGGCGCGTGATGGTCGCCGGCCACCCCGAAGCGGTGTTCGGCGTCACCGATGGCCATGCGACCGTGCAAGTGGACTACAAGGGGATCCTTCCCGACCTGTTCCGCGAGGGCCAGGGCATCGTGGCGCTCGGCTCGATCGCGCCGAACGGCAGCTTCCGCGCCTCCGAGGTGCTCGCAAAGCACGACGCGAACTACATGCCGAAAGAGGTGGTGGACGCGCTGAAAAAGAGCGGCCGTTGGAACCCGGCGACCGGCGAGCCATTGCCCGCCGCCGCGACCTGGGATGGCATCGACGGCAAGCCGGCGGCCGGCGGATGACCCCGGAACTGGGCCATTTCGCGCTGGCACTCGCGGTGGCGCTCGCTTGCGCGCAGGCGGTGCTGCCGCTGTGGGGGGCGCACAACCGCGACCCGCGCCTGATGGCGAGCGGCCCGGCCCTGGCGCTGGGCCAGCTGATCGCGCTGGCGACCTCGTTCGGATGTCTGGTCTGGAGCGGCGTGACCGACGATTTCTCGGTCTCCAACGTCGCCCGCTATTCGAGCAGCCTCGAGCCGCTGTTCTACAGGATCACCGGCACCTGGGGGAACCACGAGGGCTCCATCCTGCTGTGGTGCCTGATCCTGGCGCTATGCGGCGGCGTGGTCGCGGTGTTCGGCCGCGATCTCCCGTCCGCCCTGCGGGCGCGGGTGATCGGCGTGCTGGGCTTCACCTCGGCGGGGTTCCTGCTGTTCGCGTTGACCGCGTCGAACCCGTTCACCCGCGTGTGGCCGCCGCCGATCCAGGGGGAGAGCATCAACCCGCTGCTGCAAGACCCTGGTCTCGCGATGCATCCGCCGATCCTCTACGCGGGGTATGTCGGCTTCGCGATCCCGTTCGCCTTCGCCGTCGCGGCGTTGCTGGAGGGTCGGGTCGATGCCGCCTGGGGGCGTTGGGTGCGACCGTGGACGCTCGCCGCCTGGTGCCTGCTGACCTGCGGCATCGCGCTGGGCTCGTGGTGGTCCTACTACGTGCTAGGCTGGGGCGGGTACTGGTTCTGGGACCCGGTGGAGAACGCCTCGCTCCTGCCGTGGCTGACCGGCACCGCGCTGCTGCACTCGGCGATCGTCGTGGAGAAGCGGGAGGCGCTGAAGATCTGGACCGTCCTGCTGGCGATCGGCACGTTCTCGCTCAGCCTGTCCGGCACGTTCCTGGTCCGCTCGGGGCTGCTCAACTCGGTGCATACCTTCGCCTCCGACCCGACACGGGGCGTGTTCATCCTGGCGCTGCTGGCGATCGTCATCGGCGGCAGCCTGCTGCTGTTCGCGCTGCGCGCCCCGGTGCTCTCGCCGGCCGGAGTGTTCGCGCCGGTCTCGCGCGAGGGCGCGATCGTGCTGAACAACATCCTGCTGTGCTCGCTCGCCGCGGTGGTGCTGACCGGCACGATGTATCCGCCGATGGCGGAGCTGCTGTTCGGCGCCAAGCTCAGCGTCGGGCCGCCCTATTTCCACGACACCGTCATCCCGCTTGTCGCGCCGCTGTTCGCGGCGATGAGCCTGGGGCCGATCCTGCCCTGGAAGCGCGCCGATCTCGGCGCCGCGCTCATGAAACTGTGGTGGGCGGCGCTGGCGGCGGCGCTGGTCGGCGTCGCCGTCGGGTTCGGCGTGCGGGACGCCTTCGCCGCCCTCGGCCTCACCGCCGCGACCTGGATGATCCTGGGCGCCGCCGCCCAGCTGGTGGAGCGGACC
>JBAWFF010000359.1:0-2077 GCA_049591635.1 Acetobacteraceae bacterium | reverse complement strand
GCCCCGTCCCCTCCGGCTTCGCCGCCCCCGAGCAAGCCGCGGCGCCCGTGCCGCCGGCGCCGAGTCCGGCGCCGCATTATCACGCCGGGCCGGTCCCGCGTGTCATGCAGCGGCCGATGGCGGCGGCGGAGACGTTCATCGCGGGCGATCACGTGGTCTATCCGACCCACGGCGTGGGCAAGGTGGAGCGCATCGCGATCGAGGAGATCGCCGGCCACAAGCTCGAACTGATCCACATCACGTTCGAGGAAAACCGCATGACCCTGCGGGTGCCGGTCGCCAAGGCCCGCACCGCCGGACTGCGCAAGCTCGCTTCGCGCGACCTGTTCGACAAGGCGCTCGACGTGCTGCGCGGCCGCGCGCGGATCAAGCGCACGATGTGGTCGCGCCGGGCGCAGGAATACGAGGCGAAGATCAACTCGGGCGACCCGCTTGCCATCGCCGAGGTCGTGCGCGACCTGCACCGCAACGCCGGCCAGCCCGACCAGAGCTTCAGCGAGCGCCAGATCTACGAGAACGCGATGGACCGGCTCGGCGCCGAACTCGCCGCGCTCGACCAGACCGACAAGGCCGCGGCGGCGGTCAAGCTGGCGGAGTTCCTCAAGACGGTCTGACGCGAGGGCGCCGCTACGCCATGACCGCCTTGACGCCCTCCGGGTCGAGCCGGTAGCCGCCGCCTTCCGTTACCAGCAGCCGGGCGTTGGCCGGATCGGGCTCGATCTTTTGGCGCAGGCGATAGATGTGGGTCTCCAGCGTGTGCGTGGTGACCGCGGCGTTGTAGCCCCAGACCTCATTCAGCAGCACCTGGCGCGCCACCGCCCGATCCCCGGCCCGGTAGAGGAACTTGAGGATCGCCGCCTCTTTCTCGGTCAGCCGGATGCGCCGGTTCTTTTGCGGGTCCTGCAACAGCTTGGCCGAGGGGCGGAACGTGTACGGTCCGATACTGAAAACCGCGTCCTCGCTGTTCTCGAAGATCCGCAACTGGGCGCGAACCCTCGCCAACAACTCGCCGAGGCGGAACGGCTTCGCCATGTAGTCGTTGGCGCCGGAGTCGAGACCGCGGATCACATCGGTCTCGGCATCGGAGCCGGTGAGCATGATGACGGGCATCTTGTGGCCCTGCCGGCGCAGTTTCATGCAGAAGTCGCGCCCGTCGCCGTCCGGCATTCCCACGTCCAGGATCACCGCGTCGAAGCGCGAATCGCGGCCGTTCAGCCTTGCCTCGGCCTCGGCGAGGCTGGCCGCCTCCACGGGAACGAACTCCCCGTCCACGCCGAACTGCTCCGCCAGCGTCACCCGCAGGTCATCGTCGTCGTCGACGATCAGAATGGGTCGTTCCGTTGACATTCTTTTCATTCCTTCGCCAAGTGGCACGGCAAGCTCCTCTCCGCCAACGTTAGCCCGACCTTGGCGCGACCGGCACGGTCAGATTGGCCGTTCCAAGCCAATTTAGGGTACGGTCACACCCCATTGCACCCTCCGAACATCCGGTGCGTC
This sequence comes from Acetobacteraceae bacterium, assembly GCA_049591635.1. Classification (GTDB taxonomy): domain Bacteria; phylum Pseudomonadota; class Alphaproteobacteria; order Acetobacterales; family Acetobacteraceae; genus DATFDN01. Next base: position 580 of record JBAWFF010000359.1, on the reverse strand, counting down.
GGGCGCGACGCTCACATGCACGCGAGCCTTTCGCAAGGGAAAGCGCCGGGCGGCACACCATATGCGGGCGGACGCCTGCCATTCCGGGCGGCGCGTCTGGCCAGCGGTCAAGGTCGCTGCCAATCTTGACCAAAATACGCCACGCTCGATCCTATCTTTCACGAAAGCGCCGATGCCCCTCTCCCCTGCCCGCGCCGACCTGGCCCGCGACGAGTCCTCGGTCGCGTGGATGCGCGCGGTGCACCGCGCCGCCGCCGACCTGCGCCGGGGATTTCCGGTCGTGCTGAGCGGCCCCGCCCCGCTGGTGCTCCTCGCCGCCGAGACCGCCGGCGACCACGGCCTGAAGGAATTCACGGAGTTGGCGGCCGGGCCGGCGGTCATGTTGCTGGCGGCGACTCGGGCGGCGGCGATCCTGCACCGCCCAGTACGCCCGGCCGATGCCGCCGTCGCGCTTCGCCTCACGCCGGCGCTGCTGGCGCCGCTGGCGTTGCAGGCGCTCGCCGATCCGACGCTCGATCAAACCCGGGCCGAGACCCCGATTTCCGTGCCGACGCCCGATGCGGCGAGCGCGGCGCTGACC
>JBAWFF010000358.1:0-29361 GCA_049591635.1 Acetobacteraceae bacterium | reverse complement strand
ATCGCCAAGATCTCGCCCAACGTCAGCGTCCACGCGATGGAGCCGGAGGCCGATGCGCTGGGCATCTACCTCCGCTCGCTTGCCGCGATCCGCGCGACCGTCGCCCCGGACGTGCTGGTGCTGCCGGGACACGGGCTCCCGTTCCACGGCCTGCACGCGCGTGTCGACGCCCTGCTTGCCCACCACGCCGGGCGCTGCGCGGTGATCGGCGAAGCCTGCCGCGCGGCGCCGCTTTCCGTCGCCGAGCTGATCAGGCCGGTCTTCCCCCGGGTGCTCGACCCCCACCAGACGGGCTTCGCCTTCGGCGAGGTGCTTGCGCATGTGAATTACATGCTCGGCCGGCGGGAATTGCTGCTGGAGCGAGGCTCCGACGGGATCGACCGCTACCGGGCGGGATGATCGGGACGCCTCGACCCCCCGAAAATATGCTCACATCGGTGTCGCCGGCCCCGGATCTGTAGACACAATGCCGTTCGCAGGTGCAGCATTTGGCGACACAACGCCCTTCGCAGATGCAGCATTTGTAGACATCTTTCGCAGTTGCGAACAGGATCTGTAGACACAACCACCGAAAGACATCGCGCCATGCCTCTGGCTGCCCCGAACAATACCCCGAGCACCATCCTTCTCATCGGAGCGTCGCGCGGCCTCGGCCACGCGATGGCCGCCGCCTTCTTGAAGAAGGGGTGGAATGTCGTCGGCACGGTTCGAGGCGGCGGAACCCGAACCTTGCTGCACGACCTGGCGGACCAGTTCGCGGGCCGCGTCGAGATCGAGATACTCGATATCCGTGAGCCCGATCAGCTCGCGGCGCTGCGCGACCGGCTCTCAGGCAGGACGTTCGAGATGCTGTTCGTCAACGCCGGGACGACCAACAATGAAAAGGAAACCATCGGAGAGGTGACGACGGACGAGTTCGTGCGCGTCATGATCACGAACGCGCTGAGCCCCATGCGTGTCATCGAGAGTCTGCAACAATACGTCCCCGCGACGGGCACGATCGGCGTGATGTCATCCGGGCAAGGTAGCATTGCCAACAATGAGACCGGGATGCGGGAGGTCTATCGCGGCAGCAAGGCGGCGCTGAACATGTTCATGCGGAGCTTCGCGGCCCGTCACTCCGGAACAGCGCGCGCGATGGTGGTGATGGCTCCCGGCTGGGTCCGCACCGAACTGGGCGGCCCGGATGCGCGCTTGAGCATCGAGGAAAGCGTGCCGAACCTGGTCAACGTCCTGCTCGCCAAGCAGGCCACCCCCGGGCTGGAATACCTCGACTATCTCGGCCGCACCGTCCCGTGGTGAGAGGCGGCGGGGCGGGCTCACACCTACCGGTCGCGCAACCAGGTCATCGACAGGAACGCCCCGATCCACGATCCGACAGCGGCGAAGACGACATAGACCCACGATGTCGTGTAGCTGATGACCGCGAACGCCGAAAGCAGGTACCAGATGCTGCTCCAACTGGCCGCGCCTACCCGGCGGCGGGCCGAGACGGCGGCGTTGAACAGCACGTAGACCGCATCCGTCGCCATCGTCGAGACGGTTACGCCGAGCGCGAGCCAGGGATCGATCGGCGGCATACCACCCTCCAATAACCGACGTCGCAGCTTACGGCTTGGCGGGATAGGCGAGATAGCGGATGATTTTCCAGCCGCCGTCCGGTTGCCGGCGGAATACATCGAGGCCGATTTCCTCCGAGGTCGCCGGCGTCCGCCCGGGCCGCGTCAGCACCACCGTCCAGATCAGGCGGACGATGGCAATGTCGCCGGAGACAAGTATCTCGTTGATGTGGGGAGCGTAGCGCAGGCTCTCCGTGCGGTCGGCAAGCGCGCGCCGCAAGTTGTCGCAGAGCGTCCCAAAGTGGCGCTCCGACGCGCCCTGAAAGTCATATCGCAGGTCGGGAGCGAACAGATCGCACACATGCGAGGAGTCGCGAGCGTTGAACGCCTCCGTCCATTGCAGCAGCGTCGCGCGTATCGCGGCTTGCGGGTCTGTTTGCGCGAGAGCCGGCGACACGGCGGCCGCGGCAAGGACACCGCCGCAGATCAGCATGACCAACCGGCGGCACGACACTACAGCCGCGGCCCGCTGACGATCTCCGGATCGATCCGCCGCGTCTGCCAGCGTCCATCGTCGAGGCTGCCTTGGAACCCGCCGTTCTCCACCACCACCTTGCCGCGCAGTACCGTCAGGCACGGCCACGCCTCCATCCGTCGCCCCTCCCACGGCGTGTAGTCGGCCTCGTGGAGGTCGGCGGCGCGGATCACTCGTTTGTCGGCCGGATCGAGGATGCAGATGTCGGCATCCGAGCCCGCCGCGAGCGCTCCCTTGCGGGGATAGAGACCCATGATCCGCGCCGCGTTGGTCGAGACCAGATCGACGAAGCGCGACAATGCGTAGCCGCGCTTGCCGACCATCTCGGTGTACATCAGGGCGACGCGCGGCTCCACGCCGGCGTTGCCGCCTGTCGTATCGTCAATCCGCACGCCCTGTGTCTTCTGCTTCAACGTGCAGCAGATCTCGTCGGTGGCCACGCAGTTGATCGATCCGTCGAGCGTGCCGGCCCACAGCGCCGCCTGATCCTCCTTCGACTTCAGCGAAGGATAGGTGTGATAAATCTGCCCGTTCGGCTGGCGGTAGTCCTCGCTCGTGTAGAGCATGTACTGATGCAGCGACTCGCCGTAGATCGGCGTGCCCCGCGCCCTCGCCTCGCTGATCGCCGAGACGCCCGACGCAGCCGAGACGTGCATCATGTAGAGCGCGACCCCCGGTACCTTCTCGGCCAGGCGGATCACCCGGCGGAAGGAGATGTCCTCCGACAGCGTGTTGTGAACCTCGGCCATGTTGGTGAAGCTGGCCCGCTCCTCGCGGATCAGCTTCTCGTACATGTGCATGACGATGTCGTTGTCCTCGGAGTGGATCACCCCGAGGCCGCCATTCGCGGCGAGAACCTTGAACACCTCCCAGATGTCGCCGAAATCGACCATGCGGCCCTTGCGTGAGGGCGTGATGTCGGTGGTGAATATCTTGACCGTCGGAAACCCCGCCTGGATCGCCTCGGCGAGTTCGCCGAACAGCCGCACCGGCAACGCGCCCTCCACCATCAGGTGTTGGGCGTAATCGCAGGCCGCATGGCCCTTCCAGTCCTGCTCGCGCGACGTGATCGCATCTTGCACCGAACCGCCTTGGGAGGCGCGGGTGAAGTCGATGATCGTGGTCGTGCCGCCGTGGACGGCGGCGCGGGTGACGACATCGGGCGGGTCGGTCACACCGGCGGTGCCATCCGGATTGGGCAAGAACCATTTGCAGTGCACATGCGGGTCGATGCCGCCTGGCATGACGATCTTGCCCGCGGCATCGATCAGCCGCGCGCCGTCCGGGATGGACAGGCTGCCCTTGGCGGCGACGGAAACGATCCGCTCGCCGGCGATCGCCAGATCATAAGCGCCGACGCCCTGCGGCGTGACCACGGTATTGCCGCGCACCACGAGATCGACCATCCGCCCCCTCCCCTTGCAGCCGGCATCGTCCCGCCGCCGCTTCCCGCACGCAAGCGGCGCCGAGACTCCTCGCTCGCGTCGGCCCGTGCGACAGTGGCCCTCATGGAGACACAGACCTTCGACGCACTCGTCATCGGCGCCGGCATTGCCGGCGCGACCACGGCGGCCGCCCTCGCCGCCGATCGCCGTGTCGGGCTGATCGAGGCGGAGGAGCACGCGGGCTATCACACGACCGGCCGCTCCGCGGCGCGCTGGGAACGCAACTACGGCCCCAAGGACGTCCGCATCCTCACGGCCCAGTCGCGGGACTTCTTCGAGGCTCCGCCCAGCGGATTCACCGAAACCCCTTTGATGCACCCGCGTCCAACCCTGTTGCTTGCCCCGGAGGCGCAGCGAGCCAACCTGGCGCGCGCGATGATCGAGGGGGCCGGGCTGCGGGAGGTGTCGATCGCCGAGGCGCGGCGCCTGTTGCCCGCGTTGCGGCCGGGCTACGCGGCGGCGGCGGCGGTCGAGGACGATTGCTTCGACATGGACGTCTCGGCGATTCACCAAGGCTTCCTGCGCCAATTCCGCGCGCGCGGCGGCGTCCTTGGCCTGCGCCAGCGGGCCGGGCGCATCGAGCGGCGCGACGGCGCATGGCACGTCACGACCGTCGCCGGGGATGTATTCCGGGCGCCCACCGTCGTGAACGCCGCCGGTGCCTGGGGCGATGAGGTCGCCGCCATCGCCGGCGCGCAGCCGCTCGGCCTCACGCCGAAGCGGCGCACCGGCGTCATCATCGACCCCGCGCCATGGGACGTGGCGGAGTGGCCGATGACCATCGACGTGGGCGAGACCTGGTATACCCGCCCGGAGGCGCGCACACGGCTCATGGTTTCGCCCGCCGATCGGACGCCGATGCACGCTCACGACGTGCAGGCCGACGAACTGGACATCGCGACGGCGATCGACCGGATGCAGCAGGCGCTGGAGGTCGAGGTGCGCCGGGTGGAGCGGAGCTGGGCGGGGCTGCGCACGTTCACACCGGACGGCAGCCTCGCCTTCGGCTGGGACGACGCCACGCCGGGCTTCTTCTGGTGCGTGGGCCAGGGCGGTTACGGCATCCAGACCTCCCCGGCCGCCGGCCGGCTGGTCGCCGCCATGATCGCGGGCCGCGATCCGGACGTCCCCGCCCCGATCCTCGCGGCGATAGACCCGCGACGGTTTCGCGTGCAATGAGCGCCGAGGTGCGCGCCCGACGCATCGGAAGCGATAGCGTCCAGGCATGAGCGAGGATGATCGGATTCCGCAGGCGCTCGACGCGGCCGAGCAGCGCCAGGCCGACGCGGCAGCGGCGCTGCGCCCGCACGTCGTCCATGAGGTCGTGCGCGAGGAAGGCGAGGTCGAGCTGCGCCGCTCCGCCTACGCTCTCGCTTGGTCGGGCTTCGCCGCCGGCGGGTCGATGGGGTTCTCGTTCCTGGCGTTATGCATGTTGCGTTCCGGCCTGCCCGACGAGCCTTGGCGGCGGCTGGTGGAGGGCTTCGGCTACAGCCTCGGGTTTCTCGGGCGCCAGCAACTCTTCACCGAGAGCACGCTGACCGCCGTGCTCCCGGCCCTGACCAGCCGGACCCTGCGGGCGGTTGGCTCGACACTGCGGCTGTGGGGAATCGTGCTTGGGGCCAACCTGCTCGGTACCGCCGCCTTCGCCGCGCTGATCCGTCCAGCGGGTTTGTTCGAGCCGGAGATGCACCAGGCACTGCTGGACGTGGCGCGCGCTTCGGTCAGCGGCGATTTCTGGCCGACCTTGCTGAAGGCCATCCTCGCGGGCTGGCTCATCGCGCTGATCGTCTGGCTGCTGCCGAACGCGCGCGCCGCCCGGCTCTGGATCATCATCCTGCTGACCTACATCGTCAGCATCGGCCATTTCTCCCACATCATCGCCGGGTCGAGCGAGGCGTTCTTCGCCGTGTTCAACGGCGAGGCATCCGCGTACGACTACTTCCTGCGCTTCCTGATCCCGACCTTGCTGGGCAACACCATCGGCGGCGTGACGCTGGTCGCCCTACTCAATCACGCGCCCGTCGCACAGGAGCTGGCCGAGGCGGGCGAGCCGTAGCGTTATCAGGCGGCGAGGGTGCAAGGTAGCGACAAGGCGACGAGGACGATCCCGCAGCATGGATGAGACGGTGGAGGGCGGCGTCGGATGGGCGCGCCTGATGTGGGTGATGGTCGGCATCCAGTTCATCATGTCGCTGTCGTTCACCATCCTGAGCCCGATCATGCCGCTGTTCCTGCCGGAACTCGGGGTGACCAGACCGAGCGCGATCGACCTTTGGGCGGGCATCCTGAACGGCGTGACCCCGCTGGTCGCCGCCTTCGTCTCCCCGCTCTGGGGCCGCATGGCGGACCGGCGCGGGCGCAAGCAGGCGCTGCTGCGCTCCACCTTCGCGATCGGCATCTTCACCGCGCTGATGGGACTGTCGTTCACGGTGTGGGAGTTCTTCGCGGTCCGCGCGCTGATGGGCGCCTTCGCGGGGTTCTCCGCGGCCTCCATCGCACTGGTCGCGACCCAGGTGCCCGAACGACGGCTGGGCTTCGCCCTGGGCTGGCTCAGCACCGGCCAGTTGGTCGGCGGGCTCGTCGGCCCGGTGCTCGGCGGCGGCATCGCCGATGCGACAGGCAGCTATCGCGTGCCGTTCTACGCGACCGCCGTGCTCACCTTCGTCGCCTTCGGATTGGTCATCGTCCTGGTCAAGGAACAGCGTTTGATACCGGGCGCCGGCGCGCGCAAGCAGAAGCTGTCGACCACGATGGCGCTGCTGCTGCGCTCCGGCGGGTTGCTGCCGCTGTTTTTCGTGCTGCTGTTCGCGACGTTCGCCGTCCGCACCGTGCAGCCGGTGGTGACCTTGTTCGTGCAGGAACTGGTGGGCAACGGGCCGACCGTGGCGACATTGGCCGGCCTCGCCTTCTCGGTTACCGGGGTCGCCGACGTGATCGCCTCGCCGTTTCTCGGCAAACGCAGCGACGTGATCGGCTACCGGAAGGTCCTGCTCATCGCGATCGCCGGCGCGGCGCTGGCGACGTTGCCGCAGGCGTTCGCCGGAAACTACTACGTCTTTGTCGCCGAGCGGTTCGGCGTCGGCTGCTTCATCGGCGGCATCCTGCCGACCGCCAATGCGCTGGTCGGGCGCATGGTGCCGGGCGCGCAGCGCGGCACCGTCTACGGCATGTCGGCCTCGGCGATGTTCCTCGGCAACTCGCTCGGCCCGCTGACCGGCGGCGGGATCGCCGCGTTGTTCAGCATCCGCTTTGTGTTCGTGGTGACGGCGGCGTTGCTGGCGGCGACCTGGGTGTGGGTTTACTTCACCGTGCCGGAATACACCGACGCCGAAGGACTGCGGCCGCCGCCGAGGCGGTTCCGGCGTGGGTGATGCCGGCGGTGTTTGGCGAATGGCCGCTCCAGCGCCGCCGTCCTCATTGCGTCAGCGTCAACGCCCGGAGTTCCTTTCGCGCCGTGCCAAAGCTGCCAAGCTGATAGACTGACGCGCCAGCGGGCGAGAACGTGAACGACGGAAATGGCTCCGCCAACATCTTGTTCAAATGCGCTTCCGTTCCGACGCCGATCGTCACGTGTGGATTGAATCGCTTGCCCGCCGCGTCCGTGACGAAATTGGCGACGTAGCTGATCAAGGCTCCTTGAATGTCGCGTCCGCCTTCGTCGCTGAAGAACGCCGCCGGGGTTCCGGTCCTGACGGTGTAGGGTTTGATGGCTGCAATGAGTTCATCTTGCAGCCGATGCAGGTCGTCAGTCGGTTCGATGACTATGCCTGCCACGCCGATCGGCGGAGCCGGGATGTAGTAATACTTGAACGCCTTCAGCGTCCATGCCGTGGGCTTCTCCTTGGCCATAACCATGCTCGCCACCGCGAATACCTTGTCGAGATCGTCCGTGCGGACGAACTGCTGCACCATGGAGATGTGCGGATGGTGCGTCTCATCCAGAGCAAAGCCCTTCGGGAAAGCCTTGAGCAGACGAGCGTTGGCGGCCATCGCGTGCTGAATCATCGTCGCGTCGGGTTCAAGCGCTATGTCGATCGCTGTCACCGGATTTTGTTGCGCGACTGCGCCTTGGACGACCGCGACCGCCAACCCTAGCCCGAGCCCGACGGCCGTCAAGATTTGCAAATGGTCATGCATGTTCCTCCCTCCTTGGTGCTTGAGTTACGGGTGGGTAGCACCAGTAGCCTTCTTGACTTGAGTGTCAAACTACTCGTTTCTGTGGAGGCTTCGAGCCACCTCTGGACTGGAGGCATCAATGCAGGATGGTCAGTCGCTTCCTTCCTGGAACGATAGCGCGGCGAAATCCGCGATCCTCGACCTTGTCGCGCGTGTGACAGAGCAAGGAGGCACCGATTTCGTGCCGCCCGCCGGGCGAATTGCCACGTTTGACAACGACGGGACACTCTGGTGCGAGCAGCCGCTTCAGATACAGTTCTTTTTCGCCTTTGACCGCGTGAGGCAGTTGTCGGGCAACGACCCGACAATGAGCGAGCGTCAACCGTTCAAGGCCGTGCTCGAACACGATTACGGTACGCTTTTTGGGCTCGGCAAACAGGCGCTGTTCGAACTGGCCTTCGCGACCCATGCGGGCATCACCGATGAGGACTTTGAGCAAGCCGCGAGCGGATGGCTGGCGACCGCGAGGCATCCCACGTTCGATCGGCTGTTCAAGGAATGCACCTATCGGCCGCAGGTCGAACTGCTCGCCTACCTGCGGGAGAACGGCTTCAAGACCTATATCGTGTCGGGCGGCGGCGTGGATTTCATACGCGCGTTCGCGGAGGAGGCTTACGGCATCCCACGAGAACAGGTGATCGGGTCCAGTGTGAAACTGCGCTACGATTTGACAGACAACCGGGTTTCGCTCGTGAAGCTGCCGGAGCTCAACAGCTATAGCGATCGGGACGTGAAGGCGCTGAACATTGGCTTGCATATCGGCCGACGACCGCTCTTGGCGTTCGGCAATTCCGACGGCGATCTCGCCATGATGCGTTACACGAAGTCCGGCCCGGGGCCACGGCTCGCGTTGCTTCTCCACCATGACGACGCAGCGCGGGAGGCGGCCTACGACCGAGAGTTCCGATTGAGCCCGTTGTCCGAGGCGCTCGACAAGGCTCAGGACTACGGCATCGCCGTCGTGAGCATGAAGCGGGATTGGAACGTTGTGTTTTGATCGCCGCAATGAGCGAGGTTGGTCAACAGCTTATACCAACAGCCCCAATCGGTGACTCTTCGCGCGACCCCTCCCCTAACCCCTCCCGCAAGGGGAGGGGGACTCGCAACGAGTGCATTGTGTTCTACTCCCCCTCCCCTTGCGGGAGGGGTTAGGGAAGGGGTCGCGCAGGATAAATCGGTCAGCGGGTAGGGGCGCTGGTATTACATGGGGCGGAAATCCGGTGCGAATGTCACCATCGGTCGAAAGCGGCCGTTCAAACGGGGCACTTGATATAACGCCCACGCTCAATCCCGCGCCAGCGGATGGCGCTGGATCACCTGGCGCAACCGTTCGGCCTCGACGTGTGTGTAGATCTCCGTCGTCGCGATATCGGCGTGCCCGAGCAGCAGTTGCAGGCTCCGCAGATCGGCGCCGTGCGCCAGCATGTGGGAGGCGAAGGCGTGGCGCAGGACGTGTGGCGAAACTCGCGCGGGGTCGATCCCGCCCTTCAGCGCCGCCTGCTTCAGCAAGAGCGCGAAGCCCTGGCGCGTCATCGCGCGCTTCGGGTCGCGGCCGGGAAACAGCCAGATCGAATCCGCCTTGCGCGCCGTCAGCATCACCGTGGCGGCCGCCTTCGCTTGTTCCGACAGCGGCACCATCCGCTCGCGTCCGCCCTTGCCTCGCACCAGCACGACCGGGCGATCCGCCGCGAGGTCGGCGGCGCGCAGCGACAGCACCTCGCTCACCCGCAAACCGGTCGCGTACAGCACTTCCAGGGCGGCGCGGGTAATCGGGGCGGCGGCCTCGAGCAGCGCATCGACCTCCTGCTCGGTGAGGTATTTCGGCAGCCGCCGCCCGAGCTTGGGCGAATCGAGGGCGGCGGTCGGATCGTCCGGGCGTACATTCTCGGCGAGCAGGAAGCGGTAGAACTGCCGCATCGCCGACAACCGCCTTGCCGCCGTGCGCGCCGACAGGCCGGTTCGGCGCATCTCGGCGAAATACGCCTGCAAGACATCGGCGCCGGCATCGGCGAGGGGGCCGCGGGCGAACGCGGCCAAGTCCTCAAGATCGGCGCGATAGGCGAGCAGCGTATTGCGCGCCGCGCCGCGCTCGGCCGCCAGCATCTCCAGGAAGGCCTCGAGATGGCGCTCCACCGCTCAGGAGGCGTGGAAGCCGTCGTTGGGCAGGGTCTTTTCCACCTGATGGGACGACGGCGTGGGCGGGAAGGCGCCGAGGACCATGAACCCGCCCACCAGGACCACGATGGCGCCCGCAACGACGATCATGAAGACGCGGGACATCGCCTCACCTATGCACGGGACGGATACGCCGGCGACTCGGGCCGCTTCGCCACCAGCGCACGGCCTGTGCTAGCGTTTCAGGCCATGTCACGCAACATCGAGACCCAGGAGCAAGCGCTTCCGCCCACACCGCCATTCGCGCGGCCGATCGTGCTTGTCGGGCTGATGGGCGCCGGCAAGACCTCGATCGGGCGGCGCCTCGCGGCCCGGCTGAACCTGCCGTTTCGCGATGCCGATTCCGAGATCGAAATCGCCGCCGGCTGCACCATCCCCGAACTGTTCGCCCGCTATGGCGAGCAGGCATTCCGCGACGGAGAACGCCGGGTGATCCGGCGCTTGCTCGCCGGTGAGCCGATGGTGATCGCCTCCGGCGGTGGCGCCTTCATGGACCCGGAAACGCGCCGCGCGGTGCGCGACACCGCGACGTCCGTGTGGCTGCGCTGCTCCGTGCCGGTGCTGGCCCGACGCGTCGCGGGGCGCGACCATCGCCCGCTGCTCGCCGGCGGTGACCCGGCGATGATTCTGGAGGATCTGATGGCGCAGCGCCATCCGGTCTACGCCGAGTCCGATGTCGTCGTGGATTGCGGTGACGAAAGCGTCGAGGGCACCACCGCACGCGTCTTGGACGCGATCCTGGCGTGGCGCGCCCCTCGCCGCTTGCCCGTCGCGCTGGCGAGCGCCCGCTACGACGTGGTGATCGGCGACGGGCTCCTGGCGCGCGCCGGCGCCCTGCTCGCGCCGATCCTGCCGCAGCGGCGTGCGATCGTCGTGACGGATGCGGTGGTCGCGCGCCTGCATCTGGCGAGCTTGCTCGCGGGCCTCGCGCCGACCGGCATCGCCACCAGCCACATCGTCGTGCCAGCGGGGGAAAGCAGCAAGACCATCGAGACCTGGGCAGGGGTCGTGAACGAACTGCTGGCCGCGCGAGTGGAGCGGCGGACCGCCGTCATCGCGCTCGGTGGCGGAGTCGTGGGCGACCTCGCCGGCTTCGCCGCAGCCGCCACGTTGCGCGGGCTGCCGTTCGTGCAGGTGCCGACGACGCTGCTCGCGCAGGTGGACAGCTCGGTCGGCGGCAAGACCGGGGTCAACACCGCGCATGGCAAGAATCTGGTGGGCGCGTTCCACCAGCCCCGCGCGGTGCTGGCCGATACCGCGACCTTGGCCACGTTGCCGGCAAGGGAATTGCGCGCGGGCTACGCGGAGATCGCCAAGGCCGGATTGATCGGCGATGCCCGCTTCTTTGCCTGGTGCGAGGATCACGGCGCCGCGGTCGTGCGGGGCGATCCCATCGCGCAGGCCGAGGCGGTGCTGCGCGCCTGCGCCTTCAAGGCCGCCGTCGTGGGCGACGACGAGCGCGAGGAGAAGCCCAACGACGGGCGGGCGCTGCTCAACCTCGGCCACACGTTCGGCCACGCGCTGGAAGCGGAATACGGCTACACCGGCGGCCTGCTGCACGGTGAGGGGGTCGCGGTCGGCCTCGGCCTCGCGTTCCGCCTGTCGGCCCGGCTCGGCCTCTGCACGGAGGCGGACGCCGAGCGGGTGATCAACCACGTCGCCTCGGTCGGCCTCCCGGCGGAGTTGCGGACGCTGAACCGGCGGTTCTCGGCGGGAACTCTGATCAGTCACATGCGGCGCGACAAGAAGGTGCGCGACGGAGCGCTGACGTTCGTGCTCGTTCGCGGGATCGGCCAAGCCTTCACCGCCCGTGACGTGGCCGACGAGGCGGTGATCGAGCTGTTGCGCGAGGAGGGCTGCACGGCTTGAGTGGCGGGTCTGCGCGAGGCCGGACTCGAACCGGCAAGGGGTTGCCCCCGGGGGTTTTTGAGACCCCTGCGGTTACCATTTCGCCACTCGCGCAGGGCAGGCCGTTGGCGCGCCCGGAGAGATTCGAACTCCCAACCCCCAGATCCGTAGTCTGGTGCTCTATCCAATTGAGCTACGGGCGCCCGCCAGGGCGGCCGATGTAGCGGACGCCACCCCATCCGGCAAGCCCTGGGCGATGGCGTGCGCAGCCCATAGGTGCTGGGCGGCATAAGCGCGCCACGGCCGCCAGCGCTCGGCGCGCGCGAGCAACTCAGGCGCGGTGGGCCGGCGTCCGTCGGCGTCCGCCATCGCGCGCATGAGGCCGATATCGGCGGCCGGAAAGGCGTCCGGCTCGCGCAACTCCCGCATCGCGATGTACTGAGCGGTCCATTCGCCGATGCCGGGCAGCGCGCGAAGCTGGATAATCGCATCCTCCAGCCCGCGACCGGTCCCGAAGATGTGCGGATCGGCAAGCACGGCGGCGGCGAGCGATGACAGCGTCGCGGCCCGGCTTCTCGGCATCCCGAGCGATGAGAGGTCCACCTCGGCCAGACGCTCCGGGCGGGGGAACACATGGGTCAACGCGCCGCCGGGCTCGGCGAGCCTCTCGCCGTACGCGGCGACCAGCTTGCCGGCCAGCCGGATCGCGGCGGCGACGGTGATCTGCTGACCGAGCACCGCGCGCACCGCCAGCTCGAACCCGTCCCAGGCACCCGGCACACGTAGTCCTGGCCGCGCCGCCAGCAGCTTCGTGAGGGCGGCATCCTCCGCCAACTGCCCGGCGATGGCGTCTGGATCGGCGGCGAGGTCGAACACGCGGCGCAGGCGCGCGATGATCGAGGGCAACAGCGACAATTTGGGGAAGCGGATCGTCGCCCGAAGCGCGTGCCCGGCGGCCGGCCGCACGGCGAGGCTGCCCTGATATCCGCCGAGCCCGATCGTTCGCCGATAGGTCTCCCCCTCCACGGTCTCGACGCCGGCGATGGCGCGCACCCGCAGATGGTCCAGCATGGCGGCCCAATCGTAGGGCGGCCGGTAGCGCAGCAGCAGGGTGATCTCGCCCCGCAGCCCGGCCGAGACATCCGGGGCGCTGCCGCGGCGCAGCGCACTCGGCGGACGGCCGAACAACGCCAGGAAGGTCTCGTTGAACCGCCGCACGCTACCGAATCCCGCCGCGAGCGCGATCTCCGCCATCGGCAGGCGCGTCTCGTGGATCATCTGCTTGGCGAGCAAAATGCGGCGGGTCTGCGCGACGCCGATCGGCGAGGCGCCGAGGTGCTGATGGAACAGACGGCGAAGCTGGCGCTCCCCGACGCCGAGGCGGCCGGCCAAGGTGTCCACGTCGGCTTCGTCGAGCGCGCCCATCTCGATCAGCGACAGCGCGCGGGAGACCGTGTTGGACGCGCCGCGCCAGGCGCCGAGGTCGGGCGCCGTCTCCGGCCGACAGCGCAGGCACGGCCGGAACCCCGCCTCCTGCGCCGCCGCCGCGGTCGGGAAGAAGACGACGTTCTCCGACCGCGGCGTTCGCGCCGGACAGATCGGGCGACAGTAGATGCCGGTCGTCTTGACGCCGACGAAGAGGCGACCGTCGAAGCGGGCATCGCGCAGCCCGATGGCGCGGTAACAGGCGGCATGATCGAGATCCATGCGCCATCGTGGCCCGGCAGCGGCACGTTGTCTCGCGGTTTTCGGACGTGGTCAGGTTCGCACCCCGTGATGACCCCGACCGAAAACCGCCAGCCAGCGTCCCGAGAGCCTGCCATACCTCCCGGCATGAACGAGCTTCACCTGGAACGAACCACGACGCCGACTGGCCCCATGCTCATCGTCACCGATGAGGCGGGGACGGTGCGCGCCGCGGATTGGGAGGACCACGAGGATCGGGTGCTGCTCCTGCTGCGCCGCTATTGCGGCGCCGACACGATCCGCCTGAGACCCCGCCAGTCACCCTCGCCCGCGGGCCGCGCGCTGGAAGCCTATTTCGGCGGCGAGTTGGCGGCGATCGACGCAGTCGCGGTGCAAACCGGGGGAACCGAATTTCAGCGCGAGGTATGGGCCGGGCTGCGCCGCATTCCGGTCGGGCGTACCGTCAGCTACGGAGCGTTGGCCGCCAGTCTGGGCCGTCCGAAAGCGACGCGGGCGGTGGGCCTCGCCAATGGCTCAAACCCGATCTCGATCATCGTCCCTTGCCACCGGGTGATCGGCGCCGATTCCTCCCTGACGGGCTACGGCGGCGGGCTCGAACGCAAACGCTGGCTACTCGCGCATGAAGGCGCGAATGGTCCACCAGACAGGATCAGGCGCTAGCCGCTCCGAGAACCTCCGCCACCTTGCGCGCAAGGGCATCGCGCCCGAACGGCTTTCCGATCAGTCGGACGCCCTCCTCCAGCCGGCCATCGTGCATAAGGGTGCTCCCGGTGTAGCCGGACATGAACAAGGTCCGCAGGCCCGGGCGGGACGCGACGAGCCTGCGGGCCACCTCCCCGCCATCCATGCCTCCGGGAAGCACCACGTCGATCAGCGCCATGTCCACCGCTTCGGTATCGTGCGACATCATCCGCAGCGCCGCCGGCCCGTCGGCCGCTTCCAGGACTCGGTAGCCGAGGTCGCGCAGCACCGCGCCCGCGACATCGCGTACTTCGGCCTCGTCTTCGACGACCAGCACGGTGCCCGAACCGCGCGGGGGGCCGCCCGGGACGGCCTCGACGGGCGGTGTCGCCGTGGCGCCCACGAAGCGCGGCAGGAAGAGACGGACCGTCGTGCCTTCGCCAACCACGGAGCTGATCTCGGCGTGACCGCCCGACTGCTTGGCGAAGCCGAACACCATCGCGAGGCCCAACCCGGTACCCCTGCCCACCTCCTTGGTGGTGAAGAACGGGTCGAACGCTCGCGCCAGAACGTCCGGCGTCATGCCGGTCCCGGTATCGCTCACCGCGATCATCACGTAATCGCCGGGCATCACCTCGGCGTGCCCGCGCGCGTACTCCTCGTCGAGCACCCGGTTGGCGAGTTCGATGGTGAGGCGCCCACCGCTCGGCATGGCGTCGCGGGCATTGAGGGCGAGGTTCAGCACCGCGCTTTCCACTTGCGCGGCATCCGCCAGGGCCGGCCATACGCCGGCCGGGTTCACCAACCGTATCTCGATATGCTCGCCGAGCGTGCGTCCGATCAGGCCCATGATATCGGCGAGCATCGACGCCAGGTCGCGCGATTCGGGTGCAAGCGGCTGCTTGCGGGCAAACGCCAGCAATTGCTGGGTCAGCGCGGCACCCCGTCTCACGCCAAAGATCGCCCGGTCCAGTCGCGCGCGAGCAGGATGCCCGACCTCCAGCTTGCCGAGGGCGAGTTCCAAATTGCCCATCACGACGGCGAGCAGGTTGTTGAAGTCGTGGGCGATGCCGCCGGTCAGTTGGCCGATCGCCTGCATCCGCTGAGCCTCCCGCGTCGCCGCCTCGGCGCGCGCGCGGGCGGTGATGTCGGTGACGGTGAGCACGAAACCTCCGTCGCGGATCGCGGTGCGGCGGATCTCGAAGCCACGCCCGTCCGAGGCGCGACTCCGCTCGTGAACGATGGGCGCGCTATGCGCCGGATGTTGGTCGTCAAGCTGATCCTCGGTCTCCAGGAACGGCGCGTCGCCCATCTGGGTCCCGGCCAGACGCGCCGCCAGCACGGCGTATCCGGTGCCGACCTGAAGTTCGGAGCTTGGGAGGCCGAGCAGCAACGGCAACGGCTCGTTCCAGCGCACAAGGCGACGGGATGTGTCGAACAGGGCGATGCCTTGACTGATGCTGTCGAGCGATGTCCGCAACTGCGCGGCGAGACCGCGCTGCGCGGCCTCGGACTCGCGCTGGCGTGCCTGGGCCAGCGAAAGCAGGCCGAACGCCATGCCGAGCAGGACAACCGCGACCACGTCGCCAGCCAGGCTCAGCCAGCCGGTGACCGCCTCGGAGCGGGCAGAGGCAGCAAGGCGGACGTCAAGCAGTCGTTTTTCCTCGCTGCCGATTTCGGCCAGGACCGCGTCGATCCGACCGGATAATTCCCGACCGAGGCCGGTTCGGACGATGGCCAGCGCGGCGTCCGGGCCGACGGTCCGACGCGCCCGGATGGTCTGCTCGATTTCCGCCAATTTGCGCCGCACCAGCGAATCGAGCGTCAGGATGCGCGCCTGCTGGCGCGGACTATCCGCCGTCAGGCGGCGAAGCTGTCCGAGCAGGCCCGCGAGGCGGTCCCCGGCGTCGTGGGAAGAGAGAAGGTAGGCGTCGTCGTCGGTCAGCAGATAGCCGCGCTGACCTGATTCCGCATCGCGCACGCCGCTTTGCAGATCCCTGACGACCCCGAGCGTCTGGTAGGTGTGGAAGACCCAGCTTCGCGCCTCCCCAGTAGCGCGGAACTGGCTCCAGGTCAGCAGTGCGATCCCGACGACGACCATGAGGGCGGCGATCGATGGAAGCGCCGTCGCCGACCGCGAGGCGTGAAGCCGCAAACGAAATTCTCCGGCGCTGGGCGCGAAACCACCCTAACACCAAGCGCGCCGCACACAACAGCGTGATGTCTATGCGGATGATTTTCCTGGCGGGATCGGCTCGAGGAACAGTTCGAACGTAATGCAGACGCCGTTCTCGCCGCGCGCCAGCACCCCTTCATGGACCCGCCCACGCATGTCGGCGACGATCAGCGCGATCTCCGCGTGAGGCTTCCCGTCAACCTCCCGAACCGTCCCTCTTCGAATCAGCACTTCGGTCGCGTGGTCGGTCACGGCGGAGCCATCGGTGAAACGCGCGCCGACAAGGCTGCCGAGGCTGCCGCGAATCACGGCGGCGGCGATGCCCCGGACGCGGCACAGCGACTCGATCGCGGTGCAAAGGTCTTCGTTCGGCCGAACGCGAGCGGCGATCAGGCCGGCCGCCTCGGGGCCGGCGTCCGGAGCGAACAGGGTGAAATTCGATTCCGCGTCATAAGCCGCGCTTACCGTGACATCCCGGAGCGCCCAGGCGCGGGCGGCGCCCGCGTCGCGAACCTCGCTATCCTCCGGAATGATGTGGCCGCCCCGCCGCGTCCCGTCGGGCTCGATCCAGACGGCGTGACAGTGGACGTAGGGTGCGCCGTCTCGCCAGCCGAACGTGGCGTTCGCGGTTTCGATGCGGGCGAACGCCGCTTCATGCGGGCCGGCGAACCAGGCTGCATGCGCGCCGTCCGTCGAGGGACCGGGCAGGTAGTAGCGGAAGGGCGCCAACACCGTGCCCTCGAACACCACGGCGCCCGAACGGAACCCCGCCAACACGAGCGGGCCCGTCAGCGCCGCATTGAGTGACTGTCCGGCGGCGAGCGCGAAGTCCACCTCCTCCGCCTTGCCGGCCCGCGCTACGATGCGCTCCTGGGGAGCCGGCCCGGGCTGGGTCAGGCGGCGCATCCCGCGTCAGCGCCCGACGGCGTAGCCCTGCATCCCGCGCGGGTTGGCGCCGGCACGCACTTGGCGGCCGTCGACACGGGCGCCGCTCAGCCGACCCTCCGACCAATCCTCGCCCTTCTCCGCCTTGTGGCCGCGTCCGCGCAGTGTCTTCAGCACGGCGTCCGAATAGCGGCCTTCCAGCACCAGCTTTCCTGGCCTCGCGGCGCGAGGCCAGAAGCTGGAGGGCCAGTGCTCGGAATGGAAGCTCGGGGCGTCGATGGCCTCCTGGATGTTCATGTTGAAATGCACCATCCGCAAGAACATCGTCAGTGACCACTGATCTTGCTGCTCCCCACCGGGGGTGCCGAACGCCATCCACGGCTTGCCGTCGCGCAGCGCGAAGCTCGGTGACAGCGTGGTGCGCGGCCGCTTTCCGGGTTCCAAACTGTTGGGCAATCCAGCGCGCAGCCAGAACATTTGTCCGCGCGTGCCCATGGGGAAACCGAGTTCGGGGATGACCGGCGATGATTGCAACCAGCCACCCGAAGGCGTCGCGCTCACCATGTTGCCGTGCCGATCGATCACGTCGATATGGCACGTGTCGGCGCCGATCACGCCCAGGCGCGAAACCGTCGGCTCTCCGGTGCCGGCGCTGCCCGGTATCATGTCCGCCCGCTCGGCGGCGGTGTGATCCACCCAGTTGCCACGCCCGTTGATCTCGCCCGGCCGCAGCGCCAGCGACGCCTCCTTCCCGACCAGGGCGCGCCGATCGTTGTTATAGGCGCCAGACAGCAAGGCGCGGAGCGGCACGTCGGTGAAATCCGGATCGCCGTACCACGCCTCCCGGTCGGCGTAGGCGAGCTTGGCGCATTCGACGACCGTATGGATGAAATCGGCGCCGAGCGGATCCATTGCCGCGATATCGAAGCCGGCGAGCAGCGCGAGCTGCTGGAGGAACACGGGCCCCTGGCTCCACGGTCCGCATTTCAGGACGGTGCGGCCATGATAGTCGTACGTCACCGGGTCTTCGACGGTCGCCTTCCAGGCGGCGAAATCCTCGGCCGCCAACAGGCCGCGATGGCGCCGGCCGGAGACATCGAGCACGTCGGTGTGGCGAAAGAAACGATCGACCGCCTCGGCGACAAAGCCGCGGTACCAGGCGTTCCGCGCCGCCTCGATCCGCGCCTCGCGGTTGGCGCCCACGGCCTCGCGGCAAAGGCGTTCCAGGGTGTCGGCGAGCGCGGGACGGGCAAACAAGGAATTTGGTTCCGGCACCTTGCCGTTCGGGAGAAACACGGCGGCCGAGCTTGGCCACTCGGCCTCGAACAGCGGCCGGATCCCCTCGATCGTGGCGCTGACGCGGGGCACGATGGGGGCACCGTTCCGACCATAGCCGATGGCGTAGGCGAGTACGTCGGCCAGTTCCCAGGTTCCCCAGTCGCGCAGCATGAGGCACCACGCATCGAAGGCGCCCGGCACCACGGCGGGCAGCAGCCCGGTGGCCGGAATGAGGTCGACGCCCAGCGCCGCGAACTTTTCCGGCGTCGCCGCGCGAGGTGCAACGCCTTGGCCGCAAATGACGTGCTGGGTCGCCGTCCGGGCGCTGTGCAGGATGATCGGCGCGTCGCCTCCGGGTCCATTGAGATGCGGCTCGGCCATGTGCAGGGTGAACGCCGCCGCCACCGCCGCGTCGAAGGCGTTGCCGCCACGCTCGAGCACCGCCATGCCGACCTGGCTCGCCAGCCAGTGCGTGCTGGCGACGACGCCGAAGGTGCCGGCGATCTCGGGGCGGGTGGTGAACATATCGTCTCCTGCGACGCGCTTGCGCGACTATGAGGCTAGTCCCAAGGTCATGGAATGGAAACCAGCGGCGTCCTGGTGCTCGTGGTGGGTCCGAGCGGGGCCGGCAAGGACACGTTGCTGGATGCGGCCGGCAACATCCTGCGCGACGATCGGCGCTTCCGGTTCGTCCGCCGCGTCATCACCCGCCCGGCCGAGGCCGGTGGAGAATCGCACGAGGCGGTGACGCGGGCGGAATTCGACGAACGCCGGTTCGCGTTGGCGTGGGAGGCGCACGGGCTGTGCTACGGCATTCCCGACGATATCGGCGCCGATCTCGCGGCGGGGCGCGTCGTCATCGCCAATGTCTCGCGTGGGGTGATCGCCGATGCCGCCACGCGGTTCGCCGTCCGGGTGATCGAGGTCACGGCGCCTCCCGAGACGCTGTCCGCGCGTCTCGCGTCGCGCGGGCGGGAGGACGCGGCTGGACGCACGGCGCGCCTCGCGCGGCGGATGGAAATGGCGGACGGGGTTCCGGTGCAGACCGTGCTGAACGATGCAACGCCGGAAACCGGCACGGCGCGCTTCATCGCGGCACTCAGCCGCGCAGCGGAAGGCGCTTCGCCATCAGGAACGGCTGGTCGGGCGCCGTCTGGGTGAACAGACAGATCGCGCCGAGCCGGCGCGGTTCGCGCAAGGCACGGGCGAAGTGGCGCTCGGCGGCCGGCCGATAGGCTTCATGCTCACATGCATCGAGGCGGCGCGTCAGCGTCATGTGGAAGAACCAGGCGCCGAACACATACGGATAGCCCCAACGGCGCAGCAACGCATCTTGCGCCGCCGACAGCCCGGCGCGGCGGCGGCGTGCCAATTCGGCCTCATCGGGAGCTTCCCGGAAGTTATCCAGGCCGGCGACGCAAAGATCGGCCAGTGCCTGCAAGGCAGGGCAAGGCCTGGTCTCCCGCAGAGCGAGGAATCCGTGCAGGTCGGCGACCTCCAGCGTCGGCAGATCAAACGGCGCGACGGATGCGGCGAGGTCGGCCGCGGCGTCCGTCACCGTCGCCAACCGCACGCCGGGAGCGAGGCGCATGGGCGGCTTCAATGTCGCGTGAAAGCCGTATTTGCGCGGCTCGGCCGTGATCTCCGCGATGGCCGGGACGTCCGGCTGCGGCGTCGGTGCGCCGCTTTCAGGATCACGGCCGAGCCATGTCGTGCCCGCCGCGAACAGAGGATCGTCGATCTCGGGAGCATAGTAGACCCCCACGCGGATCACGCCACCCGTTCCCCCGCGCTCCAGGTGGCGCGCACCACCGCGATATCGTCGTGCAGCCGCACGCGGACCACATCGGCGCGGAGGCCCGGCTCGAGCCGGCCACGATCCGCCAGTCCCGCGATGCGCGCCGGCGCGGCGGTGACCAATGCGACAGCGGCGTGAAGAACCACCCCGCGGCGCGCGCAGAGAAAGGCCGCCTCGACCAGGCTGTTCGGCACATAGTCCGAGGCGAACGCATCCACCGCGCCGGCCTCGATCAGGTCGACGGCGGCGACGTTGCCCGAATGCGAACCGCCGCGCACGATGTTCGGCGCACCGGCGATCACCGCCATGCCGGATGCCTTCGCCGCGCGCGCCGCGGCCATCGTGACCGGGAACTCGCTGATGCGAACGCCGGCGGCGGCGTTCTCCCTTACGTCGTCCTCCGTGCGATCGTCGTGGCTGGCCAGTGCCACGGCGCGGCCGTGCAGCCGCGCGAGCACGGTGCTCCGGTTGGGCCCGCGTAGTCGGACGCGGTTGGCGCGCAATTCCACCATGCGGCGATCGATCGCCTCGTCGTCGAGCCCACCCGAGCGACGCAATGCGCGGTAGTAGTCGAGATCGGCGTACTGTCCCACGCCGGGCGTGTGATCCATCAGGCTGACCATGCGTACGCGCGGATGGTCGGCGACGGGTTCGAACAGCGCCAGCATGTCGTCGGCCGGGACCTCGCAGCGCAGGTGCAGGAAGTGCTCGGCGCGCAGCAACCCCGCCGAACCCAGCACGTCCATGTCGGCGACGCCCTCGCGGAACGTACGCACGCGGCCCTTGTCGAAGCCGAGATCGCCCAGGCAGAGCGCGTCGAAGACGGTGGTGACGCCCGCCGCCGCGCATTGCGAATCATGCGCGATCATCGCCGAACGCGATGGCCAGCGTGCGTTGCTGCGCGGCTGCACCTGGCGTTCGAGGTTGTCGGTATGCAGATCGACGATGCCGGGGATGAGATGGTCGCCACCCATGTCGAGCCCGCCGGGCAGTCCGGACAGCCCAGGCTGGATATCGGCGATCGTTCCGCCACGGAGGACCAGCGTGCCGCCTACCACCTCGTTCGCCAGCACGATCATGGCGTTGGTCAGGATGGTCTCGTCGTTCATGCGGCGTCCTGGATGGGGTGAACCGGAAATAGCCGGTCAGCAACCGCGGCGCGCACCTCGAGATCATGGAAAATGCCAACGATCGCCGTACCTCGCATCTTGGCCTCGCGGATCAACTCCACCACGATGGCGCGATTCGCGTCATCCAGAGCCGCCGTCGGCTCGTCGAGCAGCAGGATGGGATGACCCGCGATGAAACCGCGCGCGAGGTTCACCCGTTGCTGCTCGCCGCCCGAGAAAGTCGCCGGCGCCAGATCGTGCAACCGGCGCGGAATGTTGAGGCGCAGCAGGAGAGCCGCCGCCTGGGCGCGTGCCGCCTCGGACGTGGCCCCACGCGCGACTGCGGCTTCCGCGACGAGATCGAGCGTGCCGACGCGCGGCACCACGCGCAGGAACTGGCTGACATAGCCGAGCGTCTCGCGGCGCACCGCGAGGATCGTGCGCGGATCGGCCTGCGCGATGTCGACCATCGCGCCGCGATGGCGGACCAGGACGCGCCCGCCGTCCGGCCGATAATTGCCGTAGAGGGTCCGCATCAGCGTCGACTTGCCGGCGCCGGACGGGCCGGACAACGCGACGCACGCGCCCGCGTGGATTTCGAGCGCGACGCCTTCCAGCACCGGGATGCGGACGCCGCCCTGGAGATGCAGCGTGAAGCCCTTGTCGAGCGCCTCGGCGCGCAGCATCAGGCCGCCCATGTCAACGCTTCCTTCATGCGGGGTGGGACACCATCGCGATGCGGAGAGCCCGGGCGACCGGGCAACGTGCCCGGCCGATAAGGGCGTCGCCGCTGCTGGAGGGACAGATGCGCGTTCGCATCGCCTTGTCCATCCGGTGGGGGGCGAGGCGGATCCGGTTTGCACTGGTGATCCGCCTCTGACCCACTGGAGGCCGGAGGGCGCCCGTAAAGCGCCTTCCGGCTCTCCGGTACCACAATTCAAGCCGACGCGCAACGATCGTGGCCAATCGTGCATCAGGCCATGTCAACGCTTCCTTCATGCGGGGTGGGACATCATCGCGATGCGGCGGGCCCGGACGACCGGGCATCCTGCCCGGCCGATAGGGCACCGCCGCCGCGGGAGGGACAGATGCCAGTTCGCATCACGTTGTCCTTCCGGTGGGGGACGAGGCGGATCACAGTACAAATCACGATCCGCCCCTGACCCAACCGGAGGCCGGAGGGCGGCTCTACACCGTCCTCCGGTTCCCGGGTACCACATTTCGCGGCCCCGCGCAACGATCGCGTCTCCCTGTTTCATGCCTGAAGCACCGAACTCACCAGCAATTGCGTGTAGGGGTGACGCGGATCGTCCAGCACCTGATCGGTCAGCCCCGTCTCCACCACGCGGCCCCGCTGCATCACCATGATCCGCTGGGCGAGCAGCCGCGCCACCGCGATGTCGTGCGTAACCAGCACGGCGGCGACGCCGAAGCGCGAGACCAGCGTGCGGATGAGATCGAGCAGGCGCGCCTGCACCGACACGTCCAACCCACCGGTCGGCTCGTCCATGAACACCAGGCGCGGATGCGTGACCAGCACGCGGGCGATCTGCAAGCGTTGCAGCATCCCGCCAGAAAACGTGCGCGGCAGGTCGTCGATGCGGTCGGCGTCGATCTCCACCTGCGCCAGCCAGTCGAGCGCCTGGTCACGGATATTCCCGTAATGCCGCGCCCCCTGCGCCATCAGCCGCTCGCCGATATTGCCGCCGGCGCTGACCGCCATGCGAAGGCTCTCGCGCGGATCCTGCTGGACGAAGCCCCAATCGGAGCGATGCAGCCGGCGCAACATGGGGGACGGCATCGCGTGCACGTCGTGCAGATGTCCGGCGGGATCGCGATACCACACGACGCCGTCATCGGGCGCGATCCGGCCGGAGAGCGCATTGAGCAGCGTGGTCTTGCCAGAACCCGATTCGCCGACCACGGCGAGCATCTCGCCCGGCCACAAATCGGCGTCCACGCCGACCAGCGCCGGGATCGCGCCGAACGACAGCGACAGGCCGCGTGCCGACAACAGCGCGTCGCCACTCATGCGGCAACTCCGGCGCGGCGCGCCTCACAGTAGTCGGTGTCGGAGCAAACGAACAACCGCGTGCCACGATCGTCGGTCACCACCTCGTCGAGATAGCTGTCGCTCGCCCCGCACAGGCCGCAGGAATGCGGCGCGCGGGACGGATGGAACGGATGATCCTCGAAATCGAGCGAGCGGACGGCGGTATACGGCGGCACTGCGTAGATGCGCTTCTCCCGCCCGGCGCCGAACAGCTGCAAGGCCGCCATCATGTGCATCTTCGGATTGTCGAACGCGGGGATCGGGCTCGGTGCCATCAGGTAGCGCTCGTTCACCATCACCGGATAGTCGTAGCTGATCGCCACCTGCCCGAACCGCGCCACGTCCTCGTACAGCCGCACATGCATGACACCGTAATCGGCGAGCGCGTGCATCCGCCGCGTCTCCGCCCGCGACGGCACGAGCCGCCACAACGGCTCCGGCTGCGGCACCTGATAGACGATGATCTGGTCGGGTCGCAGCTTCGTCTCGGGAATGCGGTGCCGCGTCTGGATCACCGTCGCCTCGGCGGTGCGCGTCGTCGTGCGAACGCCGGCGGTGCGCGCGAAGAAGCGGCGGATCGAAACCGCGTTGGTGGTGTCGTCGGCCCCCTGGTCGATGACCTTGAGCACGTCGGACGCACCGAGCACCGAGGCAGTAACCTGGATGCCGCCGGTCCCCCAGCCGTACGGCAGCGGCATCTCGCGCGAGCCGAACGGTACCTGATGGCCGGGGATCGCCACCGCCTTCAGCAACGCGCGGCGGATCATCCGCTTCGTCTGCTCGTCGAGATAGGCGAAATTGTAGCCGTTCATGGCGCGACCTCTTCGGGTGCCGGTGCCATCGCCGCCGCGCGCATCCGCCGCACAGCCTCCAGCTCGCTCTGGAAATCGACGTAGTGCGGCAGCTTGAGGTGCTCGACGAACCCGGTCGCCTCCACATTGTCGGAGTGGTACAGCACGAACTCCACGTCCTGCGCCGGCGCGGTCACGTCCTCGCCCAACTCGGCCGCTCGCATCGCCCGATCGACCAGCGCCATCGCCATCGCCTTGCGCTCCGAATGGCCGAACACTAGCCCGTAGCCGCGGGTGAACTGCGGTGGCGCGGTCTTCGAACCCTTGAACTGGTTCACCATCTGGCACTCGGTCACGGTGATGTCGGCGATGTCGATGGCAAAGCCCAGCTCGACGGGTTCGATCTCGACTGACACATCGCCCATCCTGATTTCGCCGGCGAACGGGTGCGTGCTGCCGTAGCCGCGCTGGGTCGAGTAGCCGAGGGCCAACAGGAACCCCTCGTCGCCGCGCGCCAAGGCTTGCAGGCGCACGTCGCGCGCGGCGGGAAACGCCAGCGGCTCGCGGGTCAGATCGCCGGGCTCCGCGCTCGAGTCGGCATCGGCCTCCATCAGCCCTTCGCGGCCGAGGATATCGTGCACGCGGCCCATCGGCGCGGACTCGGCATCCGCGACGGGCGCCGGCGGCGGCGCATCGGCGAGCGCGAAGTCGAGCAACCGGTGCGTATAGTCATAGGTCGGGCCAAGAACCTGTCCGCCCGGCAGATCCTTGAAGATCGCCGAGACTCGCCGGCGCACCGCCATCGCCTCGGTGTCGATCGCCAGCGCCTCGGCGAAGCGCGGCAGCGTGGTCCGATAGGCGCGCAGCAGGAACGCCGCCTCGACTAGATCGCCCTGCGCCTGCTTGATCGCCAGCGCGGCGAGTTCGGGATCGCGCAACGAACCCTCCGCCATCACCCGATCGACGGCGCGGCCGAGCTGGTTCTCGATCTGAGCGAGGGAAAGACCTGGCACATCCACATCGCCGCGCCGCGCCTCGGCGAGCCACGCATGGGCCGCGTCGATCGCCCGCTCCCCGCCCTTGACCGCGACATAGGCCATCAGAGCGCCTCCACCTTGACGGTGCGCGGCAGCGCGGCGAGGCGCGTGCCGGCGCACAGGATCAGATCAACGCCGAGCGGGAAGCGGGCGCGGTTCGCCGCCCAGCGAGCGACAAAATCCGCCGGCAGTCCGTCGGCGGCGAGGCCCGTCGGCGCGCGCAGGCCGGGGCCGCAGAGGCGAAATCGCGCGCCCGCGCCGAGGCCGGCGAGTTGCAGGATCACCGTCGCCGATTCCTCCGGCCCCTCGTCGGTGCCCTGGCGAAGCGTCGCCAAATCGGGAAGCTCGTGGGCAAGCAGGAATGCCGCCTCGTCCGGCGCCGCGAATCCGGCGCCGGCATGAAACGCAACCCAGTCCCGCGCCGCCTGGGCGCCCGGGTCGAGCCAGAGCGGCGTCTCGTGATCCACCAGCGTCAGCAGCACGGCGGCGGCGGCCGGACAAAGCGGCGGGGGCGGGTCCAGGAGCCCCACGTCGTGAATTGTGCCGGGCCGCGCCATCGCGTCGAGCACGGCACGAAAGCAATGCTGCGCCTCGGCGACCGGGTCGGCGAAGCCGGGGCGATCGAGCGCGATCATGAGCGCATCGTCGCCATCGTGAAGAACTGCACCCGCGTCGCCGCCGCCTTGGCGGCCACGGCGTCGCGCGCCACTGCCTGCGCGCGAGCGAGCGGCTGGACGACAACGCGGTCAACCGCGTCACGCAGATCGGCGCGCTGCATCAGCGCATCGACCGCCGCCGCCAGTTCCGCCCGGCGGCGATCGCGCCCGGCGACATAGGCGTGCCCCACCTCCCCGCTCGGCACGCGAACGGTGCAGCGGGTGACCGTCATCTCACCCAGGTTGAACGCCGCCCCGCCCCCGCCGGCCCGACCGCGCACCATCACCAATCCGCTCTCCGGCCCGCGCAACACCCGCCAATTCGGCAGGTCGGGAAGACGGGCGAGTGCCGCGCCGAGCGCGTCCGCATCGGCGCGAGCCAGCACCGCCATCCAGGCCCGGCGTTCGGATTTGTCCATCGGTTGCGCCTCAGTCATGTAGATGTCTAGACAGCTATCGAAAATCGCGCTACGGGTCAAGCGTGATGGGTGTGAAAAAAACTCGATGACGACGCTCTCCCGCGAGGAGGGGCCGGCGCTGTGGCGGCAGATCGAGGCGCGGTTGCGCGGCGAGATCGGCCGCGCCTATCCGCCTGGCGCCCGCCTGCCATCCGAGGCCGACCTGTCGCGCCGCTTCGGGGTCAACCGCCACACCCTGCGCCGAGCGATCGAGGAACTGTCGCGCGGTGGCCTGGTCCGGGTGGAGCACGGACGTGGCGCGTTCGTGCCCGAGGACGTGTTGGACTATGTCGTGGAGCCGCGCACCCGCTTCTCCGAATGGGTCCGTCGCCACAACAAGGAGCCATCGGGCCGTGTCCTGCGGCTGGACGAGGAGCCGGCGGACGCCGCCGTGGCTGCCGCTCTCGGCATCGAGGAAGGAACTCCCATCGTGCTGCTCGAACGCCTCGGCCTCGCCGATGGCCGCCCCGTCAGCCTCGGCACGCACCATTTCGCGCCTCGCCTGCTCGGCCTGAAGGAGGCGCTCGCCGACCGGGGCATCACCGCCGCGCTGCGCGCCGTCGGCGTCGAGGACTATGTGCGCCAAGTGACCCGCGTGACCGCGCGGATGCCCACGGTGACGGAGGCCGAGCTGCTCCGCACCGCGCGGTCGCGCCCGCTGCTGATCACTGAGAATATCAACGTGGACCGCGCCGGTGCGGTGGTGGAATTCGGCGTGAGCCGCTATCCGACGCCGCGCGTGCAGATCGTGTTCGAGCCGTAGGAGCCGCCATGTCACCGATTACCATCACCGGCGGCCGCGTGCTGCTGCCTGAAGGCGAGCACGTCGCCGATCTGTGCCTCGCGGACGGCCGCATCGCGGCCTTGGACGGCGCGACACGCGGGATGCGCCTGGACGCGGCTGGGCTCCTGGTGCTGCCCGGCATCGTCGATATCCACGGCGACGCCTTCGAGCGTCAGATCCAACCTCGCCCCGGCGTGGATTTCCCGGTTCCGCTCGCGCTGCGCGACACCGAGGCGCAACTGCTCGCCAACGGCATCACCACCGCGTTTCACGGCGTCACGCTGTCATGGGAGCCGGGCCTGCGCAGCCTCGCGATGTGGCGCACGCTGGTCGATGCGCTCGCGGGTGGCGAATGGATCTGCGACATGCGGGTGCATCTGCGCTGGGAGGCATTCAACCTCGATGCGCTGGACACCGCGCTGGACGACATCGCGGCGGGACGCGTGCATCTGGTGGCCTTCAACGACCACACGCCGTCGATCCTGAGGAAACTGGCGGACCCGGTGGCGGGCGCGAAGTTCAGTGAACGGGCCGGCATGAAGCTTGACGTGTTCCGGGCGATGGCCGAACGCGTCGCCGCGCGTGCGCCCTCGGTGCAAGCCGGGCTCGACCGCGTCGCCGCCGCCGCCCGGGCGCGCGAAATCCCCATCGCCAGTCACGACGATGCGACGATCGCCGAACGCGACGGGTTCCGGATGCGTGGAGCGCGCATCTGCGAATTCCCGATGGCCGAAGACGTCGCATCCGCGGCGCGGGCGGCGGGGGACGCGGTGGTGATGGGCAGCCCCAACGTCGTGCGCGGACGCTCCCACATTGGCTGGGCATCGGCGGCGCGGCTTGCCGAGGCTGGCACCTGCACGGTGCTGTCGTCGGACTACTACTATCCGGCGATGCTCCAGGCCGGGCTGACACTCTCCGCCCCGATGGGCCTCGCGGCGGCATGGTCGCTGATCGCCGCCGCGCCGGCCGATGCCGCCCGCCTTTCCGACCGAGGGCGCATCGCCGAGGGGTTGCGTGCCGACGTTATTCTGGTCGGCCCCGAGGCGCGTCGTGTCCTGGCCACCATCGCCGGTGGCCGGCTCGCCTACCTGTCGGCCGAAGGCGCCGCGCGGCTGGGGTGACGGGTCCCAATCGGCGAGGTATTACATCCCTCGGAATGTAGTGGAATTCGGCATGGATTCCGCGATCACCGTCAAGGGACAGGCCACTATCCCCAAGGCCATCCGGGAGCACCTTCATTTGAAGCCCGGCGATCGGGTCAAATTCTTCGTGCATCCGGACGGCAGCGTCGTCCTCCTGCCGAAACTTCCCGCTTCGGCCTTGCGCGGAATCGTCAGCCCTCGGCGGAAACGGCCCGTGACGACCGAGGAAATGAACGAAGCGGTCGCCGCCGGCGCCGCCGATCGCGCGCGTCGCCCCGCGCGGCGATGATAGGGCTCGATACCAATGTCCTCGTCCGCTATCTCGCGCAAGACGATCCGGTTCAATCGCCGACGGCGACGGCGCTGATAGAACGACGGCTCAGCGACGCCGACCCCGGGTTCGTCAGCACCGTGACGATGGCCGAGACCGCATGGGTGCTCGAGCGCGCCTACGGGCTTTCGGATCATGAAGTCGCCGCGGCGATCGAGCGGACGCTTTAGGCCGGAGTTCTCATGATCGAGCACGAGCAGGACGTCTTCACCGCGATGATCGCACTCCGGGAAGGGTGCGGCTCCTTCGCCGACGCCCTCATCGGAGCACTCGGCGCCAGGGCGGGGTGTTCCCATACGATGACTTTCGACCGCGACGCCTCGCGCCTGCCCGACTTCCAGCGCCTGTAACGATCGCGGCCCGGAGATGTGGTCATATCGGCAGCGCCGACCCCCGATTTGTGGACACAACGAAGGGACTCCACCGGCCACGAAGGGCGGGAGCGGGTGACATGGCGCGCGATTGACGGTTATTGCTTCATATGGTCCGCACGCGCGCCCGGGGATCGGATCGAACTGGACCCTAATACCAGCCGCCCTTTGACCTTACCCGTTTCCCTCATTCCCGCATTCGGATTGCGCTGCGAAAGTCTGGTTCCGGAGGGCCTCTTCTCGTCATGCCCGCGAAAGCGGGCAGGTGGATTCACATTTGAAGTGCAACAGGTGGCTGGAGAATAGCTCGACGGGGGTTTTGAAGCCAAGGCATTTGCGTGGGGTGTTGTTATAGCTGCGAGCGAT